>JAJDOF010000065.1 GCA_022340305.1 Gammaproteobacteria bacterium | reverse complement strand
TATTGCAGGTCAATCTGTTCGAAAAAAGGGATCTACCAGCTCTTCTACAAGGCGCACCGCCCAAGCAGAGGCCTCCCGGCTTTAATCAAATGGCGTTAATTTGAAAGTTAACGGGACAGCAGTGGGACAGTATACTTAATTATCCAACTATCGCTCCGCAGGGAAAACACCACCAGGACACCACCCCGATGCCTACGGCCAGCCGCTAGTTAGGTATACTGTCCCCCGAACTGAAAATCATGCATCGTAATAAAATCCGCCAGTTCTTTAAACATTATCGGGGTCGCTATCCTGAAGAGGCAGCGGTGGTTGAAAGGATTTCCTCGTTCGTCGACGCCAATACAGATTGTTTTTCGCGTGAGTTGGCGGTCGGTCATATTACCGGTTCAGCCTGGATACTGGATTCCACGGGTACGCGAGCACTACTGACCCATCATAAAAAACTCAATATCTGGGTTCAACTAGGCGGGCATACCGACGGTGATCCCAATGTTGAGCAAGTGGCGTACCGTGAAGCCGTCGAAGAATCGGGCCTGGACGGCCTTCAGTTTGTCGATCAGGAACTGTTTGATATCGATATCCACCAGATCCCGTTCAGGGGTCATGAAGCAGCACATTATCATTACGATTGCCGTTTTCTTTTTCGAGCCGTCGATGATCATTACACCGTGAGTGACGAATCGCATGATCTGCTGTGGGTTCCGTTGGACGATATGTGCAGTGTTACCACCGAACCATCGATCACGCGGATGGTTGATAAGACGCGGCTGCTAATGATGGGAAATTCCGGGGACAGTTTACCTAATTGAATCCAGGCAGAGATTCTTTGATCGGTTAGCCTTGTTGGCGATAAGTAGATTATCACCATAACCGGGAACTTCGGATTCGGCGGCGAACGGTTTCAGCGCCATATCGCACGGGCTCTGGGTCGCCGGGTAACCCGGGCAAACCCGGGTTACTCGAGCAACAACTAGTGTCGGGTGGCCGATTGCGGCACTTCGGCGCCTTCATAGATCAGCGCCAGAAAATTTTCCAGGCGCTGCTCCGGCTCGACGCTCTCCAGCAGCATCTGTTTCTGCTGCTGAGTGAAAGGCAGCGCCATGGTCAATGCATCGATCAGGTTGACAACCGGCATCTGCTGGAACGACGCCAGGTCCGCCTCCATCTCGCGCGTTTCGAGATAATGCTCCAGTGTGGTCATCAATCGCTGCTGCTCGGCCTGCAGGCGGGTCTCCGGGTGGTCGTAATCACAGGCAAAGCGCGACCAGTCCGGCGCCACCAATCGATAACCGCGGGTGGTCGGCAATTCCTCGTTGACCTCGAAGCGACAAACACCGCTTAACACCATCTCGTAGCGGCCGTCACGAGTCTCTCTGAACTGGGTGATGCGACCGGCGCAACCCACCTGGCAAATTGCCTCATCACTGCCGGCATTTTCATCGGGCTGGATCATCCCGATCATGCGATGGCTGCCGAGCACATCGTCGACCATATTGAGGTAACGCGGCTCGAAAACGTTCAGCGGCAACTCGGCATGCGGCATCAATACGGCGCCCGGCAGCGGAAATATCGGCATACTCGTCGGCAACTCCGCGAAGGTCGCAACAAAAGGGCCCCTACTCATAGATAGTCCTCTTAAATTTGGCGTATTGCCGATTTCAGCAGGTAGCATTGTCGACATCGCAATAGACTGATTCAATACCAGTTTAAACTTGTACGGCGCCCAGCTGTTTTTCGATCACGCGATCGGGGGATAGTTCACCTATTCCTGGCCCTCAAACGGCCCGGCCGCAAGCCATCAAAACCCAAATAGGTATACTGTCCCTGGAATTGCGCGATACCCGTCATGCTGCCGACCTGGTAGGTCGCGCAGTGCGGCAACAGCAGCGCGTTCGCAATACTGACCACCATGTCATGGTCGACGAGGTCGGCTGCGGCGGGCGCCGCCACGAGCAAACTCGAAGGTGCGCGCAAGCTGCGCGAGCCGTCGAAATCGCTGCGGGTGTCGAGGCCGCAGGCATCGAACAGCGGTCGCAACTCGGCACGGAGCGTGTCGACGAGACCGGGTTCGGCGAGCCCGGTGACCACCGCAGCGCCGTCGCACTGCAGTGCCGCCACGACTGCTTCGATCTCGGCCGTGCGTTCGAATCTGGCGATGGGCATAGCGATTTCTCCGGTGAAATAACAGCGGCAATCATAAGCCAGCAAAGGAAGGCCGTCCACGTAGTGGAACTCGCTGATCAGTGAATTAGGGTAACGCTATATTCAACTACCCGACTACCGCTCGGTACGGAAAACACCACCAGGACACCACCCCGATGCCTGCGGCCAACAGCTGGTCAGGTATACTGTCCCCGGAATTCCCCCCAGGAATTTCCAGTGGGGCTCAATCTGTTTGTCATCGCTGGCAGCGCCAACATGTCGATGATGGGTATCGTCAGGGCGGCCACACCGTGGCTCGGTGTCATGTTTCGGTCAAGTGACGGGGCAGGCCTTACATCCCACAACCGTCAGGAACAGCGATGTCAATTGTAAGGCCTGACCCCGGACATTAACGATCTCGCAAGCCCGGTGAGGATCGGCAAATCGCTGCAGCGGGCAGCACCTGCTGCGTACGGGTTCAGGGCATTCATTGTGGATTCTTTGGTGATTAGCAATAAAATCCAAAGACCTGACCCGATAAGCTATGAAACAATCCCTGGCGTCGGGCCGCATAAGATAACCAACGAAACACCACATGTTTTCAAAAGTATATTCCGATAAAACGCTAAGTCTTGCGCTCGCTTTGAGTGCCGGCGTCTGGGGCCTTTACTGGTTTCCATTAAGAACCATTGAGAATGCCGGGCTCTCCGGCTCCTGGAGCGTTGTCTTTTTTAACGCCTGCCCGCTGCTCCTGTTATGCCCGTTGCTGGTATTTAATTTCAGGCAGTTAATGGGGGTTCTGGGTCCGACGCTTCTCGCTGCAAGTATGATTGGCATGGCCTTTACCCTGTACGCCAATGGCCTGGTAGAAACCACCATTGTAAGGGCCACGATGCTCTATTACCTGACACCTGTCTGGTCCACTTTGCTTGGCGTGATCTGGCTATCCGAACCCTTGACCAGGGCACGAATCATCGCGATCGGCGTGGCATTCCAGGGATTGTTTTTACTGCTGTCAAACGGCGAGTCGTCCGATTACCCATTGAATATCGGGGACCTCTACAGCTTGTTGTCGGGCATGTTCTGGGCCGTAGGCGTGGCTACTCTGAATCGCTGGTCAAACATTCCCATCCTGCCGTTAGCGACCTTTATATTTTTTTCAACCACGGCCTTTTCTGCAATATTCGCCGGAGTCCTGCATGTCGACCCGCTGCCAGATCTTACGATGCTGAAAACAGCTTTTCCGACAGCCGCCTTCTGGTCCATTTTTATCTTTCTACCCTGCTTTTGCATTATTTTCAGAGTCTCCCAAATATTGTTTCCGGGGCGTGTCGGAATCCTGACCATGTCGGAAGTGGTGGTTGCTATCATCAGCGCTGCCATTCTGGTCCCGGAAGAAACGATGTTGTTGATGCAATGGGTAGGCGCAATCGCTATCTTGTTTGCCGGGCTTATCGAAGTATTGTTCGGGCACAAAAAACCAGCGGAACCGATTCACTCGATGTATACCTAGAGTCATCCCGCTGTTCAATCGCTATCCCCTCACTGGAATCGGGTAACGTCGATATCCGGCTCGATCAGCTGCAGCAGCCGCTCACACTCACCACTGCCGACAAGACCCGCGTATCGAGTTTCATATTCGACGCAGAGATTTTTCGCCACATCCAGCTTGCCGGCTTCGATGGCCTGGCGCGCGTAAAACGTGACCCGGGAAAGCTCCGGCAGCACAAATTTCGGGCTGACTTTCTGGCACTTCTCGATGTAGTTGATGGAAACATCAGGATGAAACATCAGGACACACACTTGCTCGACTGGAAAAGTCGAAGGGTCAGGTCTTTGGTTTTGAATTTCAGATTAAAAATCAAAGACCTGGCCCGATATGTCCGGGCTGACGGCGAGCGTATCAGCGCGGTTTTTGCGCGACAAATATCGTGTGCCGGCTGCCCTTGCCCGGCCGCGCTCTTACGGTGTGGGCCCGGACTTTAAAGCCGGTTTTTTTGAGCTTTCCGGTGAAGCCATTATCTGACCGCACCGACCAGATCGCGACGATGCCTTCGGGGCGGAGTTTTTGGTAGATAGTTTTCAAGCCCTCTCGCGTATAAAGCCAGCCGTTCGCGGACGCCGTCATCGCCTCGGGGCCATTGTCGACATCGAGCAGGATCGCATCGAATTTCTTTTCCGGGTGTTTTAGCAGCGCGATCACGTCGCCCTGGTGTATGTGCGCACGCTCATCGTCTATCGGTCGGCCCGCGCACAGCCCCAGCGGGCCCTGATTCCATTCGACCACCTTGGGCACCAGTTCCGCCACGATCACCTCGGCCGACGCCGCAACGATGCGCAGTGCCGCCGCCAGCGTGAAGCCCATGCCGAGGCCACCGACAAGTACGCGCGCATTGTCGATCGTGCCAAGGCGGTTACAGCCGAGCTCGGCCAGCATTTCCTCAGAGTGGTACATGCGGCTATTCATCAGGTCGCCCTGCACATCGGAGATGCGAATCGCAAAATCATCGTCGCGCTGCAACAGGGTCAGCTCGGAATCGCTACCGGGAACAGGGGCGCTATCGATTTGTGTCCAGGGGTCCATAGGGATTCTTCAAAGTGACTCGCTTGTTTCGAAGTGCACGATATCAGCGAATGGCTGTGGCCGTTAACTTATATTTGCCGGATATGGCCCGGGTATCGCCGCCACCTTCACAGGATTTGCCGCGACTATCGGCAGAAACCAGAACCGGTTTATTTTTGGACGCGCGATTCAAGAAAACGGTCCATCAATCCTTCAGTATCCCTCGGCGGCTAAGCCGTTGAGAGCCTGTGCGGCTGACGCGTCAAACAATTTCAAAATGCGCATCACCGTCCGGCCGACAACGGCAGCCTGATGTTGATCTCCAGCCCGCCGTGCGGGTGGTTGGCGGCGGCGATCTCGCCGCCGTGCAGAAGGATCGCGCGCCTGGCGATCGCGAGGCCGAGGCCGTAGCCGCCGCTGGCGCGGTCGCGGGCGTCACCGACGCGCACGAAGGGGTCGAAGACGCGGTCGAGCATCGCCTCGGTGATCCCGGGGCCGTGGTCGCGCACGCGCACCTCCAGGCGGCTCTCGCGGATCCGCGCGGCGACTTCGACGGTCGTGCCGGGGGCAGTGTAGCGGGCCGCGTTGCGGATCACGTTTTCGAATGCGCTGGTCAGCAGCGCCGGGTCGCCGTCGATCGCGGCCGGCACCGATTCGACGATGACGGCGCGCCGGTCGTCCGCGGCGATTTCGAAGTTACTGTTCTCCACCAGCCTTTCGAGGAGCGCGTTTACGTCGACCGTTTCGCTGGCGATTTTGCCGGTGCCCGATTCCATGCGCGAGAGCGCGAGCAGCTGACCGATGAGTTCGTTCATGCGTTCGGTCTCGAGCGCGATGCGCTCGAATTCCGCCGTCGCTTCCCCGCCCTGCTTTTGCTGCGCCAGCTCGAGCGCGACGACGAGCCTTGCGAGCGGCGAGCGGAGCTCGTGCGAAATATCGCCGAGCAATTGCATCTGCGAGGTCATCAATTGCTCGATGCGCGCGGCCATGTGGTCGAAGTCGTGTGCCAGGTCGGCGATTTCGTCGCGCCGGCCGCCGAGCCCCGGGACGACGCGCTGCGCAAAGTCGCCGCCGGCCATGGCCTGCGTGGCCTCGCGCAGCTCGTTGATCGGCCGCAGCAGGTAGCGCGCGAGCCAGTAGCACAAGAGCCCGCTCAGCAGCGCGGTCACCAGCAGCGGCAGCGCGAACACGCGCGGCCGGCCGAGCACGCGCCACATATTTACGCCCTGGAAATCCGGCACCAGCTGAAAGCTGCGTCCGCTGGCAACACGGATGGCCATGGCCGGGCGCATCATCATATCGCTCATCTGGCCCATGGGGCTGCGCTGGCGCGCGAGCCGAATCTCGAGATCAGGCGGCAGCGGCCGGCCCAGCAGGTCACGGCCCTGCTCGTCGAGCAGGTAGTAAGGGGTTACTTCGCGGCGGTCAAGCCGCGTGAGCCAGCGCTCGAGCCCGGCGATGCCTTCGCTGCCGGCAATACCGCGGGCCTCGCGGAGCAGGGTCATGTGCCGCTGGTGCGGGTTTACGTCGGCAGCGCGGGCGCGCGTCTGCTGCAGGTTATAAGACGCCGCGACGAGGGTCACCGTGACGAAGAACACCAGCGACAGCCAGAAGGCGAGGAAGATTTTCCAGTAGAGCCGGTGCACGGATCAGTCCTCGTCGAGTACGTATTGGTAGCCGACCCCGCGGACGGTCTTGATGCGCTCCTCGCCGCCGGGCAGCGGGCCGAGCTTCCTGCGCAGGTTGCTGACGTGCATGTCGATGCCGCGGTCGTAGGCTTCCAGTTTTCGGCCGAGCACCTGCTGCGAAAGCTCTTCCTTGTCGATCACGCGGCCGGCGCCGCGCGCGAGGTATTCGAGCAGGCTGTACTCGGTGCTGGTCATCGGCACGGGGCTGCCATTCAGTTCGACGCTGCGCGCGCCGGCGTGAATGTCGAGATCGCCGAGCGTGATGTTCACGGGCGCCGTGGCCTCAGCCGGGACGCTCGCGGTGGCGCGCCGCAGGAGCGCGCCTCGGCGAGCGCCGCCTCGCCGTCATGCACAGCGGTGACCGCGAAATCCTCCGCTTCGAGGTATTGCACGAGCATGTCGCACAGCTCGGTATCGTCGTCGGCCAGTAACAGCGAGTGCATCGGTCTCTATTCGTATCCTTAACTGCAGCCAAGTTTGCCACAGTAACGCGGGGCTTACAGCCGCCCGATTGAGGATTTACCTGTTTTTACACTTCGCGGACACACATTTACACGGCGCAGTATTAAGCTGTGCTCAAGTAGTTGGAAACAGATTTATTAATTGACTTAAACAGGAGATAGTCATGAAAGCGAAAACCAGGAATGTATTAATCGGAACCGCGATCGCCGCGGCCGTTGGCGCCACGGGTCTGGCCGTTGCCGACATGGGCGGCGCCGGCTGCCCGCAGGGTGCCCAGATGCAACAGGGCCAGGGCTACGGCGGACACGGCCAGATGCAGGGTCGCGGTATGCCCGGCCATGGCGCTGGTGGCATGATGGACCAGATGATGGGCGGCATGCAGGGCCAGGGTGCCGGCGCCATGATGGGCGGCATGCAGGGCGGTATGATGGACGGCATGGGATATGGTCTCAACCTGAGCGACGAGCAACGGGCCGAGATGGGCAAGATCCGCCAGCAATTCCTGCCGCAAATGGGTGAGCTGCGCGGCAGGATGCAGGCCAACCACGAGCAGCTGCAGGCACAGCGCCTGGGCGGCGCCGCGGACCAGGCCGCGATCGACGGCCTGGCCGACCAGAAAGGCGCGCTGGTGGCCGAAATGATCAAGCTGCGCACGGCGCACCAGGCCCGCATGCGGGCCCTGCTCACCGACGAGCAGCGCGAACAGATGCGCGAGCACCGCCCCGGCACGGGCATGGGCATGGGCATGGGCATGGGCATGGGCATGATGGGCACGCCGCCGGCAGAGGGCTGATACGGCCGTGCAAGACCCGGGCCGGAACGGGATTCGTCCCGCTTCGGCCCGAATAGCTGCCCCATTCCCGGAGCCATTATTCCTGCGTAAGCGGGGCGGTCCGACGTATCGGTCTCATGACGCAGAGAAGGGCCACAGCAACGCTTTGGGGTCACGGCAACGCTTTAACGCTTTGGGGTCAGGCCTTACATTTCACAATCTTCAAGAACAGCGATGTCAATTGTAAGGCCTGACCCCCGACGCCTGACCCCCGGCGCCCAGCGTGTACAATAATTAGCTATGTTCATTAATAATGTACAAGTCGAATAGATGAACAACACGATGTCAGTTAAAAGACATCGCGCAATTCAGGGGCAGTTAACCGAATTATGGGTGGATTTAACCCCCGGGACCGGACTGGCGAAGCGATCGCGGACAGATCAGCACGGCAGCGGATGCTAAAGCCCAGTCCGGCTTTGCAACCGGGGACGAAACCTGAATCCGACTTAACTTTGGAGAAACCGAGGCAGATCTATTTTCGGTTTGAAGTAAATTGCAGACGGAACCGCCGGATCAAGCCTCCCGGAATAAGCGGGTGGGGTCATCCAGCACGGCGTTCAGCGGGGCACAGCTTTGCCATTTTTTTATTGAAAAATACGACCAGTGCGTCCTTGCACTGGTCAATCGAGGAGTGTCAGATCGCCTTTGCGGCCATTTGCCCGGCGATATAGTCTGCCTGGCGAATCGCCAGCGTCACTATCGTCAGCGTCGGGTTCTGCGCCGCTCCGGTGGTGAACTGGCTGCCGTCCGAGACGAACAGGTTGTCGATCTCGTGGGCTTGCCCATGCTGGTTGACAACGCCATCCTCAGCCTTTGCGCTCATTCTGCAAGTGCCGAGATTGTGCGTAGACGGGTATGGCGGAACCGGGTAAACCTGGTTCGCACCCGCCGCCTCGTAGATCGCACGCCCCTGTTTGAAAGCGTGTTCACGCATCGCGATATCGTTTGGATGATCGCTGAAATGTACGTTCGGAACCGGCATTCCATATTGATCTTTTTCGCTTGCGTGGACGGTAATGCGGTTGTTTTCCTGGGGCATGTCTTCGCCCACCAGCCACATCCCGGCCATGTTGGCGTAGTTGTCCATGGCACGACAGAAATCGCGGCCCCATCCACCCGGATCCAGAAATGCAGCCATGAACGGCAGGCCTAACGACAGGGTTTCCATTTCGTAACCGCCGACAAATCCGCGCGAGGGATCATGCCTGGCTTCGTCGGTGATGATGCCGGCCATTGTCGTACCACGCCACATGTGAACAGGTTGGTCGAAGGTTGCATATACCGAGCCTGTCATGTGTCGCATGTAGTTGCGCCCCACCTGCCCGGAGGAATTCGCCAGGCCGTCGGGATACATGCTGGATTCGGAATTGAGCAGTAGCCGTGGTGACTCGATCGAATTTCCGGCGACGCAGACAATTCTGGCTTTTTGCTGCTGCTGTTTGCCGTCGCCATCCACGTAAACCACCGCATTGACCTTACCCGATTTATCGTGCTCGATTCTGAGCACATGCGAGCTGGGGCGCAGGTCGAGATTACCGGTTTTTTCCGCTTTGGGTATTTCGGAGTTCATCGTCGACCACTTGGCGTCCATTTTGCAGCCCTGGAAACAGAAACCCAGTTGCCGGCAATGCGGGCGACCGTCGCGATTTCGGCTATTGATCGCCATTCGTCCGGTATGACAGTTCTTGTATCCCAGTTTCTTCGCCCCGGCGTACATCACCTTGAAATTGTTGTTACCGGGAAGGCCGGGAATACCGTTGGTGCGCGTTACCCCCATTTTATCTTCCGCTTTGGCGTAGTAGGGTTCCAGCTCCTGCAAGGTCAGCGGCCAGTCAAGCAGGTTGGCGCCGGCGACATCACCGTAATTCGTGCGCGCCTTGAACTCGTGCTCCTCGATGCGCAGACTCGCACCAGCCCAGTGGACGGTGCTGCCGCCAACGGTCTTGCATATCCAGGCCGGCAGTCCGGAAAAATCACGCGATACCCGCCAACTGCCGGAGGTGGTGCGTTTGTCGAGCCAGGAAAGCTGGCCAAAAGCACCCCATTCGTTGTTCTGGAAGGTTCCGGCGGACTCGCGTTTTCCTGCCTCGAGCAGGACAACTTTGATACCTTTTTGACACAACTCGTTAGCGAGTGTGCCACCACCGGCGCCGGAGCCAATCACAACCACAGCGCTGCCATCATTTAAATCTATATTTGCCATGTTCTTGTCTCCTCAGTTATCAGGCTTTGGCCGGACTGGCGTCCGCGGGGGGATCGGGTAACCAGTCAAGATCCTGGAAACCGCGGTCGAAATAGCCACCCAACTGGTACGAGGGCCCTTCATAGCCAAAGTGTGCCCAGGCCATTTCATTGTTGTAGAGTGATACCACCGAGGTGCCGCGAATCTTTTCGAAAAAGTCGGTACCCGCCATCTTGATCACGAGATTTTCGCGCGCCAGGTAATCGAGGTAGGCCCAGTCGCCACCGGCCAGCTTGTCCAGCTGTTGCAGCCCATCACGTAACAGTGATGCCACTGCTGGATCCTTTGCCGCAGCGGCATCCAGGTCTTTGACCACCAGCGCATAAACGGCGTCATCGAGCGTGTCGTGCGGGAAAATTCCACGCGTGACCTTCAATATCTTATCGCCTTCGATATCGCTCAGGGTGCTCAGCGTCAACGCCCAGCTGCGACTGGGGGCGAGTGTTGCCAGCACCCCGCTACCGGCGGCAAGCGTGCCCATCAGCACCCCGGAACCCGTTTTAAGAAATTGGCGTCGACTTACCCGCACCGGGCTGTCGACCTTGACTGATGTCTGTTTCATGTTTTGCTCCTCACTTTCTAGTGGTTTTTTAATACCCGGTTTATGCTTTCATCCGGTTTATTGATAATGCCCATGGCGCTGCAGCACCTCGATCTCGTATCCGTCAGGATCGTTAACAAAGAAAAAACGCGCCAGCAGCTTATCGTCCGGTGCAAAGGTCACGATATCAGTGGGCTCGAATCCCAGTTTGCTAAAGCGCTGGTGCTCGGCGTCCAGGTCGTCGACGCAGACGGCGACGTGGCCGTAGCCGCTGCCGTGGGTGTAAGGCGTTGATTCCCCCTTGTTCAGGGTAAGTTCGATTTCCACATCGTTTTCGTCATTACGCAGGTACACCAGCGCAAAGTCCTCGAAATCGAGTTCATGTGACGGTGTCAACCCGAAGGCCTGTTTATAAAAGCTGAGCGATTTGTCCAGGTCCAGGACCCGGATCATCGTGTGAATTATTTTCGCCACGGCGTCTCCTTTTGCGGTTTGTTAGAATCTTAAAGTATAGGCTTGTCGATTTACCGAGTGGTAGTAAGGGCATACTACATTCCGATTTTCTGCCTGTGGGGAGGCATCTGCTCGTGGGCACAGAACGAAGCGCTGCAAGCTTATTCTGGCCAGCAGGTTCATCTGAATATTTCAATAGATTCAATAATTTAAGTTGGAAATATGAACTCCAGCAGGTGAAATCGTTATGGCGAGCGCTTCAGCCAGCTCGCGCCGGCTGTATCGAAGCTGAGCCTGCATTTGATAAATCGGCCGAATTAAAATACGCTTCAGCATCTGAACCAGTGTTAAGGTTCAGATCAGGTACGGAGGTGCCATCATGTGTCAAATCTACGCCAGCACCGAGCCGACACGTTACGCCAGCGAAACGCGGTCTTTACGCATCCAGGGTTGCGTCACCAGCATCCGACTGGAAAAAGAGTTCTGGAGCATTCTGCAAGAGATGGCAGAAGTAGCCGAATGCACGACACCAGAGTTGCTCAATACCCTGCATACGGAAGTTCATCAGAATTTCGGCGAAGTTCGTAATTTCACCTCGTTTCTGAGGACCTCCTGCACCATCTACCTCACGCGTAAACAAAGTCCACATTCTTCGGCAGAAGAGACGGCGAGGCCAATCCAGGCGACCGCCTGACAGTTTATTCGCTGCGATCACTTACCTTGGCAAACCGCCATGGACAAACACTTCCCGATTGACACCAATCAGTCCTTGAGCGCGCAGCCTGACTGCGCGGTTCTGGAGACAGGACACTCAATAGCCGGCGCAACGGCCGAGCCGTCATGAACCGGCGCGGTTGACGGGGTCAATGAATCTCAAAATGCGCATTACGCGGCTTGTTGCCGCAAATCGAGGTGATGGCAGGCGGAAAAGCAGATCACCCGGTTCATCTCGGCGCGCATGACGATGTAATCGCCCTTTTTAGTGACTGGCGGATAGTGTGCCATTGGGGTCAGTGCCATTGGGGTCAGGCCTTACATTTCACAATCTACTGGACCTTCTAATGTCGTTTGTACGGCCTGACCTCGGAAGTTTTGCTGCAAAAACAGCATCCAAAAACACTGCAAAAGACACAACACCCCTGGTTATCCCTGTTCACATTGGTTATTGAGACTGTTTAAGTCGATTTTGAGCTAGTTTGTCCTGAGATTTTTGTTAATTTCCACACACGTAAATGTGTAGATACATTGGGGTATCTGAAAATGACCAATAAATTGATCTCTCCGCTTTCAGGGTTAAGGCGTCTTATCGAAACCAATCAGGTTGAAGCCCTGGACGATGAGTTTCTGAAAGACAAGTCTTTAGTCTGGTCTCCACATAACAAGATCATAAACGTGACCCCGGGCCCCGCCTTCGGGTCTGACCTGGTTACTCAATTTTCATCTACACAAACAAGAGGCATGCGCGGTCCAGGCGCCGCGGAATTTTTTACCGCGGTTCGCCAGGAGTACGCAAAACTGGTGGATATGCCGGAAGGCGGAATGCCCCTTTTCTTCACCGGTTCGGGGACATCTGCGACCGAGGCTGCCGCAAGCGCATTGCGCACCCCGGACGAAGTGAATTCCCAAAAGACAGTCATCGTTACTCTGGAGATCGGCAGCTTCAGTAATGCCATGGGCAATTGCGTTGAAAATTTAGGCAGAGGCGTGATACGCCTGAAAGCGGGTATGGGTGAAGATCTGCCGTTTGCCGGGTGCAGGGAAGCGTTGGAAAAAGACCTACAGGATAACCACGGTAACATCAAGATGGTTATGGCTCCGCACAACGAAACGGGCTCGGGCGTTACTGCCAGCATTCAGAAGTTGCGTGATTTGCTGGATGAATTGAAACACCCCGCCCTTCTTGTTGTAGACGGTATTTCATCCATCGGCAGCTTGCCCCTGTCTATGGATAAATTAGGGATCGACATGCTCCTGGGATGTAGCCAAAAGGGAATGATGGCAACACCGGGCATAGGAATGATTACACTGAGCTCAAAGGCCCTGAAGCGAATTGCTGAGTGCGATCAACAGATGAAAGCGGCAGGGCTTAAAAAAGGCGAACACTACCTTAGCCTCACCAAGATGATTGAGGCCATGGGAAGTACCGGTCTACACATTGAAACGCCATCAAATTACGCCCAGTTAGCCGTGGCTTTGGACACTATTGCGATCGAGGGCTTAGATCGGGTTGTCGAGCGGCACGCGGATTGTTCTGCAATCTATCGTGCTGCGATAAAGAATGCGGGCCTTGAGCTTGTCGCAAAAGATACCAATATTGCTTCTAATGCGGTGACAGCAGTCAAAGCACCGGAAGGTTATGGTGAGAAAGAAATCAAGGAAGTTCTAAGCATCATGTACAGCAAGCACGCCGTAGAAGCGGCCGCTATTCCGGGCTTTCCAGATATGGGCTGGCGGCTTTGCGCGACAGGGGGCATACAACCCCAACACGCTCTGATGGCTTCAATTGCCTTCCTGGGTGCGGCTGCCGAAGCCGGATTGCCGATTGACCATGACAAGGGATTGTTTGCTGCGTCCAGGACCTATAGAGATGTTGTCCGCTATCATCGTCCGCTCCCCGGATTTGATATGTACGGAAGGTAAGCCGGCCAAAACATTTGAAGACGCTAGTGAGAAACCGGGA
>JAJDOF010000049.1 GCA_022340305.1 Gammaproteobacteria bacterium | reverse complement strand
GGCAGCGGCTCGACTCCGATACCCTCAATACGGTAACTGGAGCCGGTTCGACTGAGTTCCATCAATTTGACCGATGTGGAGCTAATGTCTAGCCCAATAAGCGGCGGTTTTTTGCTCGATAAAAACACCGGTATCCCTCGTCAGTGTGCCAGTGGTACTCGATCTTATATGACAGATCACATTAAGATCTAGCTGTAAGTATATAAAATGTTAAATTATTCTAATTAGTGAGAAAAGAGTCTAGTGCAAGAATTATTGCTTGTCGATACTTTTCATGTAATCGTTCATGTATATAGTCTAACCTGATGAAAAAGCTAGTAAAAATTATATCCTGGCTGTTTGCCGCGGGTTCCACGCTACTGCTCGCCGTGGTCCTCTATATCTACGTGGTATTGGTGCCCACGTTGCCGTCTATCGACCATCTCGAAGATACCCAATACCAGGTACCGCTCAGGATTTACGATCGCAATGACCTATTACTAGCAGAGTTTGGCGAACATCGCAGGATTCCGGTGCGATTTGATAAAATTCCACGCTATTTAATCGATGCCGTGGTCTCAGTCGAAGACGATCAATTCTGGAACCATCCGGGAGTCGATGTGTATGCGCTGATGGCGGCGGTTTACGAGGTGGTGACGACCGGGCGTAAGACCCGTGGCGGCAGCACCATCACCATGCAGGTGGCGCGTAACTTTTTCCTCAGCCCCGAACAGACCTATACCCGCAAGTTGAACGAAATCCTGCTCGCGCTGAAAATAGAGAAGGAATTGAACAAGGAAAAAATCATTGAACTTTACCTCAACAAAATTTTTCTCGGGCATCGCGCTTACGGCATCAGTGCGGCCTCGCAGGTTTATTATGACAAGAAGCTACTGGATCTGACGCTGGCGCAGGCGGCAATGATCGCCGGGCTGCCCAAGGCGCCTTCCAAATACAATCCCATCTCCAATCCGCAACGTGCGCTAATTCGACGCAATTACATACTTGGGCGCATGCGCATACTCAACTACATCACCGAGGAAGAGTTCAATCTGGCGTTGAACGAGCCGATCAGCGCCGAGCTGCACAAGAATCGAACCACCACCGAGGCGCAATACGTTTCGGAACTGGTACGTGCGGAATTGTTCGAGCAATACGGTGAGGAAGTCTATAAAGCTGGCCTCAAGGTATACACCACGATCGATGGCGAGCTGCAGGCGGTTGCCAACCAGTCGTTGCGCAGGGCCCTGATCGACTATGATCGACGTCACGGTTATCGCGGGGTCGCCGGTAAAATTGATTTGACCGGCGTGATGGAGGACCCCTTCGAGGAAGACCTGGTGACCGATGACCGTATCGGGGGCTTGCGTAAGGGCGTGGTAATTGCGATCAACGAGGCGCAGCCAGGCGCAGCGGCGGACGGCAGCGATGTCGTGGATGCGAGCGCGACGGTATTGATTTCAACCCTGGAAAAAATCACGCTGCCATTCAAAGGTGGCATCGAATGGGCCGCAGCGTTTGTCGATGTCGATAATCGTGGCAAGGAACCCGAGAAGGTCGGCGATGTGCTCGCAGTGGGTGACGTCATCTGGCTGGAAAACCGGGATTCGAACTGGTTGTTGGCCGATGTGCCCGCGGTGGAGGGCGCCCTGGTATCTCTCAACCCGGCGACCGGTGGTATCCAGGCCATGGTGGGCGGCTTCGATTATTTCAAGAACAAGTTCAATCGCGCTACCCAGGCGCGCCGCCAGCCCGGTTCCAATTTCAAACCGTTTATCTACTCGGCGGCGCTGGAGAAGGGATATACCGCGGCAACCCTGATCAATGATGCGCCCGTGGTGTTCGATGACGATTCGCTGGAATCGACCTGGCGGCCGGAAAATTACTCCGGAAGAGTTTATGGACCGACGCGTTTGCGCGAGGCGCTGATCAAATCGCGCAACCTGGTGTCGATCCGTATATTGCAGTCGATTGGATTGCGCTTTGCCACCACCTACATACAGCGCTTCGGCTTCGATCGCGAAAACATGCCTTATGATTTATCGCTGGCGCTGGGCAGTGGTACCTATTCACCATTGCAGGTTGCGCGAGGCTATGCCGTATTTTCCAATGGCGGCTACCTGATTGATCCCTACATTATTGAGCGGGTCGAGTCGGGTAACGGTGAGATTATTTATCAGAGTCAGCCGAAAACGGTATGCCAGGGATGCGAAACCGAAGATCTCACCGCCCGAGCGGCGGCCGAGATAGCGTTGTCTGAGCAAGCAGATATCGCCGAGACAGAAGCGGCGGCTGAGTCGAGTACCGAAGCGGCGGCTGGGGCGAGTACCGAAGCGGCGGCTGAGTCGAGTACCGAAGCGGCGGCTGGGGCGAGTATCGAAGCCGCGAATGATCCGGCTGCCGACGGCGAAGCCGTCGAAGATACGGGTCCGCGCTATGCGCCACGCGTTATTACCGCGCAGAACGCATACATCATGCGTTCGATCATGCGTGAAGTGGTGCAGCGTGGTACCGCGGTGCGTGCCAAGGTGCTGGGCCGTAAAGACATTGCCGGTAAGACTGGGACCACCAACGATCAGATCGACGCCTGGTTCAGCGGCTACAACGACCAGGTTGTCACCACCGCCTGGGTTGGCTTCGATAACCAGCGGCATATGGGTAGACGTGAAACCGGTGGCCGGGCAGCTCTGCCGATGTGGATCGATTTCATGCGCGTAGCACTCGACGGCATGCCCGAAAATCTGCAGGAGCAACCTGAGGGTCTGGTGACGATTCGTATTGACGCGGAAACCGGTAAGCGTGCGGACGGCAATACCACCAAAAGCTTGTTTGAATTGTTTCGAGAAGAGAATGCGCCGCGGCAGAAAGCGGTGGTCAGGTCGAATTCCGCTACGACGGATGGAATTATTTTGATCGCTCCCGAAACCGAAGCCGAGATCGTCGAAGACATTTTTTAGTTAACTGGTTTCAGCTGTGTGATTGGTGCATCGGCTGGCAATATGGACGGTTGCAGTGAAGCGAGTTGTATCCCTCGGATATTGCATCGGCGACTGACATGCCGCTTGAGTGTTGACCGGCTAGCGCAGGAAAATTCTTCGCCGGACCTGCATCGATGTTAGCTGCCACAGTCTGTGGTCTTGCCGGGTTCGCCTGCGGGATGCTGCCGTGGTTTACCGAGTCGGGAGCGGTGGTTCCTGCCGAATCTCGAAGCCGTATTCGTGTACCGCGTCGACCAGCACGCCCAGGTGGTCGGGTTTCACCGTCTGGTGGATGCCGTGGCCGAGGTTGAAGATGTGTCCATTGTGATTTCCGAAACGTGTAATGATATCGCGTGCTTTGGCGCGGATGCTGTTCGGGTCGGCATAGAGTACGCAGGGATCGAGGTTGCCCTGCAAGGCGACGCGCTCGCCAACCCGCTGGCGGGCCTCGTCGATGTCGATGGTCCAGTCGAGTCCTAGTGCATCGCAGCCGGTGTCGGCCATCGCTTCCAGCCACTGCCCACCACCCTTGGTGAATAAGGTTACCGGTATCCTTTGACCCTCGTGCTCGCGCTTCAGGCCGGCAACGATTTGCGCCATGTACTGGAGCGAAAAATCACGATAGGTTGTGGGCGTGAGTACGCCACCCCAGGTGTCGAATATCATCACCGCCTGCGCGCCGGCTTCGATCTGGGCATTCAGGTACGAAGTGACCGATTGCGCCAGCTTTTGCAGGAGTTGATGTAGCACTGCCGGATTCTGGTACATCATCCCTTTTATGTGCCGGTACTCCTTGGAGCTGCCACCTTCGACCATGTAGGTAGACAAGGTCCACGGGCTGCCACTGAAACCGATTAACGGTACTGCGCCATTCAATTCCTGTCGCACCAGGCTGACCGCGTCGGTGACGTAACTTAGGCTGTCGGCCGGATCGGGCACGCCGAGGCGCTTGATGTCGGCAGCGCTGCGCAGCGGGCGCTCAAAGCGGGGGCCTTCACCCTCGGCAAAGTAGAGGCCGAGCCCCATCGCATCCGGAATGGTTAGAATATCGGAAAACAGGATCGCGGCATCGAGGTCGAAGCGGCGCAGCGGCTGCAGAGTGACTTCGCAGGCCAGTTCCTTGTTCTTGCAGAGGTCGAGGAAGCTGCCGGCCTGCTTGCGTACCTCGCGGTACTCGGGTAGATAACGACCGGCCTGGCGCATGATCCAGACCGGGGTGGTATCGGTAGGCTGACGCAGCAATGCCCTGATAAGACGATCATTCTTGAGTGTTGGTTTAGCGTGCATATCTCACCACTTTTCTGCTGCGGACGCCGATATACTCGTTGTGACGGAGCGTACTCCCACCGATCGGCTTTAACATAGTCTCAACGGCACCGGCTCGACCTCTGGTCCGTGCGCCTCGCCAGAGAAACATCTCGACGCCTTCGCGACGGAATTCAGGGCGATAGTCAGGCGATCCATCAAACGTCCAGGTAGTCGAGTATACCCTCGGCCGCCTGTCGCCCTTCATAAATCGCGGTGACGACGAGATCGGAGCCGCGCACCATGTCGCCGCCGGCGAAGACCTTTGGATTACTGGTCTGAAAGGGCAATTCACCCCGTTCCGGTGCGATCACGCGGCCGCCATCGTCGATAGTAATGTTGTGCTCACCAAACCAGGGGGCCGGACTCGGGCGAAATCCAAAGGCGATGACAACCACGTCGGCCGGCAGGATTTCTTCTGAACCCGGCACGATTTCTGGTTGGCGCCGGCCCTGTTCGTCGGCTTCACCGAGTTCCGTGGTGATCAATTTGATGCCTTCGACGGCTGCTTTGCCGACGATTTCCAGTGGTTGCCGGTTGAACAGGAATGCGATGCCTTCTTCCATGGCATTGTCCACTTCGCGCATTGAACCGGGCATGTTGGCGCGATCGCGTCGATAAACACAAGTAACGCTGGTTGCACCCTGGCGAATCGCGGTACGCACGCAGTCCATAGCGGTGTCGCCGCCGCCGAGCACGACGACGCGCTGGTCCTTGAAATCGATAAATTCTGGTTTGCCCGCGCCGAAGTCGATTTGATCGTGGATGTTGGCCACCAGGTAGGGGAGGGCCTCGTGCACGCCGGGTTTGTCTTCGCCCGGGAAGTTACCCTTCATGTAGTGGTACGTGCCCATGCCGAGAAATACCGAATCGTAGTCGCTGAGCAGTGATTCGAAGCTGACATCCTTGCCGATCTCGGTATTGAGGCGGAATTCGATACCCATGTCTTCGAACATTTTACGCCGCCGCGTGATCACTTCTTTCTCGAGCTTGAAGGGTGGAATGCCGAAGGTCAGCAAACCGCCGATCTGCGGGTAACGATCGAACACCACCGAGGACACGCCGTTGCGCGCCAGTACATCGGCACAGGCGATACCGGCCGGGCCGGCGCCGATGATTGCCACGCGCTTGCCGGTGGGGACGACCGCGGACAGGTCTGGACTCCAGCCCTGCTCGATAGCCTTGTCGGTGATGTATTTTTCGACCGAGCCGATGGAAACTGCACCGAAGCCGGTATTCAGGGTGCAGGCGCCCTCGCAGAGTCGGTCCTGCGGGCAGATGCGGCCGCAAACTTCGGGCAGGCTATTGGTCTTGTGGGACATCTCCACGGCTTCGAGCAAATTGCCTTCGGCCACCAATCGCAGCCAGTTGGGGATATAGTTGTGTACCGGGCATTTCCACTCACAGTAAGGATTACCACATTCGAGACAGCGCTCTGACTGATCGGCAGCTTCCTGCTGTTCGTAGTCGCCGTAAATTTCGCCGAATTCATTGACGCGCACGAAAGCCGGTTTTTTGCCGGGGTCGGCACGTTGTACTTCCAGAAACTGGAAAACGTTAGGCATACGGAGTAAGAAGGCCTAGGCCGAAAGGCGGGATTTGATCAGCTGGCTGACTTGACCCATGTCGGCGCGCCCCTGCAGTTGGGGCTTGAGTAAGCTCATCAGCTTGCCCATGTCCTTGATCGACGCGGCGCCGGTGCTGGCAATGGATTGTTCGACCAGATCATTGATTTCTGCTTCGGACAGTGCCTCGGGCAGGTATTCCTGGATTATATCGATCTCGGCCTGTTCGACCGCGAGCAGATCGTCGCGACCCGCAGCGCCGTAATGGCTGATTGATTCTCGGCGTTGCTTGACCATCTTGTCGAACACCGCCAGCATGCGCGTGTCATCGAGTTCGATGCGTTCGTCGACCTCGATCTGTTTGATCGCGGCCAGCATCAGTCGCACCACGCCCAGGCGTTGCTTGTCACCGCTTTTCATCGATGACTTCATATCGCCTATCAGTTGTGGTTTGAGCGTGCTCGACATGCAGGGTCTGCCCTAGTAGAGGCGTCTGCGGGTGCCGAAATCCTTGGAGATACGCTTGAAGTTACGTTTGACGGCAGCCGCGGATTTGCGCTTGCGTACGGAAGTGGGTTTTTCATAGTGCTGGCGACGACGTGTCTCGGTGAGCACGCCGGCTTTTTCGCAGGAGCGCTTGAAACGGCGCAGTGCGAAATCAAATGGTTCGTTG
>JAJDOF010000035.1 GCA_022340305.1 Gammaproteobacteria bacterium | reverse complement strand
CGCAAGGCTGACTTCCGCAACACCATACTGGTGATGACGACCAATGCCGGTGCGGAAATGATGAGCCGCGCGTCAATGGGTTTCACCTTACAGGATCACACCCTCGATGGCGGTGAGGCGATCAAGAAAATGTTTACCCCGGAGTTCCGCAATCGCCTCGACGCCGTCATCCAGTTCAAGGCACTGGATACCAATGTTATTTTAAACGTTGTCGACAAATTCCTGATCGAACTGGAATCGCAACTCGAAGCCAAGAAAGTCAGCATGACGGTAACCGATACCGCACGCCAATGGCTGGCTGAAAAAGGCTACGACCCGAAAATGGGTGCGCGGCCGATGGCGCGGGTGATCCAGGATGAAATCAAGCAGGTTCTCGCCAACGAGTTACTGTTTGGCGAGTTGACCAATGGCGGCAGGGTGAAAATCGATATTAAAGATGGCCGTTTGCACTGCCGGGTGTTAACCACTAAGAAGGCTCAGGAAAAGGCCTCGGTCGACTAGACCCGGTCTGGCTGGCAGAGATTCGGGCCGTTAACGATCGCGGAAGGTAATTCTTCCCTTGGTAAGATCGTAGGGCGTCAATTCCACGGTTACCGTATCGCCTGTCAATATGCGTATATAGTGTTTGCGCATTTTACCGGAGATGTGCGCGGTGACAACGTGTCCGTTTTCCAGTTCAACGCGAAACATGGTGTTTGGTAAGGTATCCTTTACCACGCCACGCATTTCGATATGATCGCCTTTAGGCATATAGTCCCACTCAGTGTTTAAAGCGCGCCATTATCCATTATTTGCAGGGTATATCAATAGACCGAGTAACACCCTGCAAAACCCTGTGATAACATTCTTTTTTTTGCATCCGACACAATTAATGACAAGAATTGCATATGTATTTCCCGGCCAGGGCTCTCAGTCAGTGGGAATGATGACTGAATGGGGTGAGCACCAGGCTATCGTCAGCGAAGTCTACGCACAGGCCTCTGCGGCCCTTGGCTACGACCTGTGGAAGGTGACTTCGCAAGGTCCGCCTGAACAGTTGAACCAGACCGAGGTCACTCAACCCGCCATGTTGTGCGCGGGAGTTGCGAGCTGGCGCATCGTCAGTCAACAGCTCGCAATACCGCCGGCAGCCATGATGGCTGGCCACAGCCTCGGTGAATACAGCGCTCTGGTATGCGCCGGCAGCCTCGATCTTGGTGATGCGGTGAAGCTGGTTGCCCACCGCGGCCATTTGATGCAGACCGCGGTAAAAGCAGGGGAGGGCGCGATGGCGGCAATCATTGGTCTGGACGATGCCGCTGTGCGCGAAGCCTGCGCCCGGGTCAGCGATGGCGTCGTCGAGGCGGTTAATTTCAATGCGCCCGGACAGGTGGTCATTGCCGGTGTTGCCGCTGCAGTCGAGTCTGCGATGGCCCACGCTAAAGATCTGGGCGCCAAACGCGCATTACCACTACCGGTTAGCGTACCCTCGCATTGCTCATTGATGCGTGATGCAGCGGAGCATCTTGCCGCGGAGCTGGAAACTGTCAACATCGACATGCCGCGGGTAGTGGTAATTCACAATCACGGCGCCAGCGCGGCAAACGCGGTCGATGAAATTCGTGAGCGCCTCAAGAAGCAACTATACAGTCCGGTTGAATGGGTCGCGAGTGTGCAGGCGATGCACCGGCAGGGAATCGAAGTGCTGATCGAATGCGGGCCCGGCAAAGTGTTGACGGGACTCACCCGACGCATCGAAAAGTCGTTGCAGGCGTTTGCCATATACGATAACGGATCGCTGGATCAGGCCCGACAATCTCTTGGTTACTAACTTGCTTATTCACTTGGGAGGCCAACATGCTAGTAGATAAAATTGCGCTCGTAACCGGGGCAAGCCGCGGTATCGGCCGCGCCATCGCCGCTGCCCTGGGTAGCGAGCATGCAACCGTGATCGGTACTGCCACCAGCCAGGCCGGGGCCGACAGCATTACCGCCGCACTCGGCGAAGCTGGCGTCAAAGGCACCGGTATGGTGCTCGATGTGGCCGACCCGGAATCGATAAGCGCCTGCATCAAACAGGTGAGCGAGATTTATGGCGCGCCCGACATCCTGGTGAACAACGCCGGCATCACCCGCGACAATTTACTGATGATGATGAAGGACGAGCAATGGGATGACATCATCAACACCAATCTCAGTTCGGTATTCCGTTTGTGCAAGGCGGTTATCCGGCCAATGATGAAAAAGCGTAACGGTCGCATAATCAACATCTCTTCGGTGGTCGGTGCAACCGGCAACGCGGGCCAAACCAACTATGCCGCGAGCAAGGCCGGCCTGGTCGGTTTCAGCAAATCACTGGCGCGCGAGATCGGATCCCGCAACATTACCGTCAACACCGTTGCGCCCGGTTTTATCGATACCGATATGACCCGAGAACTGGCCGCTGCGCAGCGCGATGCACTGACCGCGCAGATCCCTTTGGGACGCCTCGGTAGCGTCGAAGAAGTCGCCGCTACCGTAGTATTCCTGGCTTCTCCGGCGGCTGCTTATATCACCGGCGAAACGATTCACGTCAATGGCGGAATGCATATGGCTTGACCTCGGCCCGCGCCATATGCAATTAAGTAGTTGATTTTTATGGGCTTTAATCGGCGAAAAAAAAATTAGACATTTGTGGTATCTATTCCGGGTTTTCAATACAATATCGCACCTTACAAGTTTTCGATTTATCAAAGAGGAGAAACTCTCAAAATGAGCTCTGTAGAAGAACGTGTTAAGAAGATTGTCGCAGAACAATTAGGCGTCAAGGAAGAGGAAGTGACTAACCAGGCATCTTTTGTTGATGATCTTGGCGCCGACTCCCTCGATACTGTAGAGCTGGTAATGGCGTTGGAGGAGGAATTTGAAACGGAAATTCCGGATGAAGAGGCTGAGAAAATCACCAGTGTTCAACTCGCTATCGACTACGTAAACGCTAACCTGTAGATAGTTACCCGAATTGATGGATGCCGCTTATCATCTAGCATGTTAAGCGGCATTTTCATTTATTGAGTGGAATGTGCAACTGAAGAGGAATTGATTTTGTCAAAACGTCGCGTTGTAGTAACGGGTCTCGGATTGTTGACTCCGGTTGGAAATACAGTTGAAGAGTCCTGGAAAAATATAGTAGCCGGGAAGAGTGGTATTGCCCCAATCACGGCATTTGATGCCAGTGCCTTTACAACCCGCATATCCGGCTCAGTCAAGGACTTCGATCCTACCGATTACATTGCGGCGAAAGACGTCAAGAAAATGGATACTTTTATCCATTTTGGTATCGCCGCTGGAATTCAGGCGCTGAACGATTCTGGTCTCGAAGTCACCGATGAAAATGCGGAGCGTATTGGCGTCGCCATTGGCTCGGGTATTGGTGGACTGCCCTCGATCGAAAGGAATCGCGATGCTTATGTCGAAGGCGGTCCGCGCAAAATATCACCTTTCTTTGTCCCCAGTTCACTGATCAACATGGTTTCGGGAAATTTATCGATCATGCGTGGTTTGAAGGGTCCCAATATTTCGATTGTCAGCGCCTGCACCACGGGTGCTCATAATATTGGCGACGCGGCGCGCATGATTTCCTACGGAGATGCCGATGTCATGGTCGCCGGCGCTTCCGAGATGGCGACTTCGGCACTCGGTGTCGGTGGTTTCGCAGCGGCCCGGGCGCTATCAACCCGGAACGATGATCCGCAAGCGGCGAGCCGCCCCTGGGATCGTGATCGCGATGGATTTGTGCTGGGTGACGGTGCCGGGGTTATCGTGCTCGAAGAGTACGAAATGGCAAAGAAGCGCGGTGCCAACATCTACTGCGAACTGATCGGCTATGGCATGAGCGGTGACGCTTATCACATGACTTCACCTTCGCAGGGAGGTGAAGGCGCGGCGCGCTGTATGGTCAATGCGATGAAAGATGCCGGCCTGAACCCCGAGGACATCGACTACATAAACGCTCACGGTACCTCGACCCCCGCCGGTGACGTCGCCGAAACCAACGCAGTAAAGCTGGCCATGGGTGCGCACGCCTACAAGCTGGTGGTAAGCTCGACCAAGTCGATGACGGGCCATTTGCTGGGAGCAGCCGGAGGTATCGAAGCGATATTTTCGATCCTCGCGCTACGTGACCAGGTGGTACCGCCGACGATCAATCTCGAAAACCAGGATCCGGAATGCGATCTCGATTATGTCGCCAACACGGCCCGCGAGATGAAGCTCAGCGCTACCATGTCGAATTCTTTTGGCTTTGGTGGAACCAACGGCACCTGCATTTTCAAGACCATCTAGTTTGCCGTGTATGCTGACGATTTACCGATCATCAGCAATGCCGGCGCGAAGCGGGGCAGGGCAGTGGTTTCCGGCTGATGGCCGCCAGGCCCGGGCTGGCGGACGCTTAGGCAGATAACGATGCTGGCACTTATCCGACGACTGTTGATCTGGAGTCTCATCGCCGCGTTGTTGTTGATTGCGCTGCTGGTATTTCAATTACTGCGTTTTCAACACGGCGCCATTCCTTTAGCAGCTGGACAGGAGGTGTTCCTGATTCGCTCCGGCAGCCACATCAAATCGATCGCGCAGGATCTCGCGCGTCAGAAAATCATCGACGATCCCTGGCTGTTTATCTTGTTAGCCAAGTTGAGGGGACTCGAAACGCGCGTACGTGCAGGGGAATACCAGATCGAGCCCGGGTTAACCGCGGATGATTTGCTGGAAAAGTTCGCCAGGGGCAACGCCATTCAATACAAACTGGCGATCATCGAAGGCTGGTCTTTTCGCCAGATGCTTGCGGCCATTGCCGAGGATCCAGTCATCGAATCGACCCTGCAGGGAAAATCCGATGCGGAGATCATGGCCATACTGGGTTATCCCGGCCAGCATCCCGAGGGATTGTTTTTCCCGGACACTTATCGATTCCCGAAAGGCACCAGCGATGTCGATTTTCTCAAGCGCGCCTACCAGGTGATGCAAAAACATCTCGAACGTGAATGGAACCAGCGCGAGCCTGGCCTGCCGCTTAACTCGAGTTACGAGGCGCTAATCCTCGCATCCATCATTGAAAAGGAAACCGGCGCAGGATTTGAACGTCCATTAATTGCCGGGGTATTTGTCGAACGACTGAAACGCAAAATGCGCCTGCAAACCGACCCGACCGTTATCTATGGACTCGGGGAGCACTATGACGGCGACATACGTTTCCGCGATTTGAAAAAAGACACCCCGTATAATACCTACCTGTATGCCGGATTGACCCCGACCCCCATTGCCTTACCCGGGTTGCAGGCCATCCAGGCAGCCCTGCACCCCGCGACGACCGATGCGCTGTACTTTGTTTCAAAGGGCGACGGGACGCACCAGTTTTCGGCCACGCTGGAGCAACACAATGCAGCCGTAGCCCGATACCAGCTGAACAAGAGCAAATAATCTCGTAGAATGACCAGCGTGACTCCCGCCACCAGCAATAATTCCAGGCCGGGCCAAAGGCCAAATCGAATGATCGTCATCGATGGCATCGATGGCTCTGGCAAAGGTGTGCAATCGCGCCGTCTACTGCAAATATTCCTCGACGCGGGCGAGTCGGCCATTCTGACGCGCGAACCAGGGGGCTCGCCGGCGGCAGAGGATATCCGCCGGTTGCTGGTGAAGGGCGAACCGCAAAAATGGGATGACATGACCGAATTATTGCTGATGTATGCCGCGCGCAGATCCCATTTGCGCGACACCATCTGGCCCGCGCTCGCTGAAAATAAGTGGGTAATCAGTGATCGCTACGCCGATTCGAGTCGCGCCTTCCAGGGTATCGCCGGTAATCTTGGGCTCGATACGGTCGAGCGCATCCATCGGCTGGTGGTTGGTGATTTTGAACCGGCACTGGTAATCATTCTGGATCTGCCCGAGACGATTGCGCTGGCGCGAACCGAGGTACGCGGCGACGACGAGGATCGTTTTGAGAGAAAAGGCCAGGATTACCACAGCCGGGTGCGAGCCGCATTTCGGCAGATAGCCGCGACGAATCCTTCGCAATATCGGCTTATCGATGCCGACCGAGACATCGCCGAGGTCGGTGCAGACATTACACAGACCATCAATGCGCAGTTTGCGCTGCAACTGACGAGCGTCCCCGCCACTCGCTGATGACTACCGAGCTGCCGACCATGTTTCCCTGGCAAAGCGAAGTGCTGGAACGCGCACTGAAATTGAAACAGTCGAACCATTTACCCCATGCAGTCATGCTGGAAGCTGCCAGCGACTACCAGATGGATGGCCTTGCCCGCTACCTGTCGATGCTGCTGCTGTGCGATCAGCCAGAAAATCTGTCACTCTGCGGGAGATGCGAGGCATGCCGCATGATGTCGGCGGGTACTTACGCCGATTTCAGTCTGGTCACGCTCGAAGTCGATGAAAAATCCAAGAAATTGAATAAAAACATAAAGATAGATCAAATACGTAATCTAATACATGAACTATATTTGACTCACAAATACGCCCGTTTGAAGATCGCTGTCATTTTTCCGGCCGAGGCGATGAATAAATCAAGCGCCAATGCGCTGTTGAAAACCCTGGAAGAGCCGGCAGCCGATGTGCTGTTGCTGCTGATAACGCGCAATCCCGGTCGAATTCCGATCACCCTGCGCAGCCGTTGCCAGTCCTGGACGATCGATCCCGCGGATGAGCGCGCGTCACTCCAGTGGCTGGCGGATCAGGGGATCGATGCTGCTATCGCCGCGCAATACCTGCAATATGCAGGCGGCGATCCGCTGCTGGCAATGCACTTGCAGCAACAGAATTACGCGCAGCGCGTAGAGAAGTTCAAAACCAGCCTGGCGGCGTTTCTGCGTGGCGGCCAAAGCGCCACTGAACTCTGTAAAAACCTGTTGTCGGATGAAGTGGCCATTCCCCGGCGCCTGATCGAGATGACGCTAAAGGCCTACTGTTATAAGGCCTGTGGGATGGATAGCGCCGCGCAGAAAATATCTGCCGTGGAGCGGGACAAGGCACGGGGGTTACTCGACCTGCAGCGTCGTGCGCAGCAGCAACTGCAGGTTGAAGAAAATAATCTCGATTTCCAACTTCAGCTCGAAGACGTGCTAATATCATTGAAACAAATACTTACCCGGAGATTGAGCTGATGGGAGCCCCAGGTAGCCAAGGGATACTGTCTCTAAACATCAAGGACAAGAGTGCGCTCTATGCCGCTTATATGCCCTATGTGAAAAATGGTGGATTGTTCATTCCCACCAACAAGCAATACACCCTCGGCGATGAAGTGTTCATGCTGCTGAGCCTGATGGACGACAAAGAACGTCTGCCCGTGGCCGGCAAGATCATCTGGGTTACCCCGCAGGGTGCGCAGAGTAACAAGTCCGCCGGCATCGGCGTGCAGTTCAGTACCCAGGATAACGGCACCACGCGCAATAAAATAGAAGGATTTCTCGCTGGCGCACTGCAGGCCGATCGCCCGACGCACACCATGTAAACTCGCTCTGCGCGGGACCTCCCCATGTTCTTTGACTCGCACTGTCATCTGGATCGTATCGATCTGGAAGACTTCGACAACGATTTCGACAAACTACTGCAAACCATTGCCGAGGCCGATGTTACGCGTCTGCTGTGTATCGGGGTCGATCTTGAGTCGTTCGACACCATGCAACAGTTAATCCAGCCTTACGACCAGGTCTTTTGCAGTGCCGGCGTTCATCCCGACTATGTCGATGCGGACGAGCCCAGTGTCGAGCTACTGTGTGAACTGGCAGAGCGCGAAAAGGTAGTCGCCATCGGCGAAACCGGGCTTGATTACTTCCATCAAACCGGTGAACTCGACTGGCAGCGCGCGCGCTTCATCACCCATATCGAGGCCGCGCGCAGCTGCGGCTTACCGCTCATCGTCCACACCCGGGATGCTCGCGAAGATACCCTGGAGTTGTTGCGCCGCCACAAGGCCGACGAAGTAGGGGGCGTGTTGCACTGTTTTACCGAGGACTGGGAAATGGCGAGTGCGGCCATCGACCTCGGTTTTTACATATCCATTTCCGGCATAGTCACTTTCAACCAGGCGCAAAATGTACGCGACATGGCGAAGCGGGTTCCACTCGAGCGCCTGCTCATTGAAACCGACTCGCCGTGGCTTTCACCGGCACCCTATCGTGGTAAAACCAATCACCCGGGTCGGGTCGGACTGGTCGCCGAAAAACTTGCTGAAATTCGTGGCGAATCGCTGCAGGATCTGGCAAGTGCCACCTACAGCAATGCCAACCGGCTGTTCGGCCTGTCCTGAACGCAGCACCTGGGAGCCTGTTGCCAGGCCCCCGCTAACCAGGCGTGAACTGAACAAATGGGGCAGGGTGCATGTGCTGCGATCGGGTGTTTACTCGCCAAGCAGCGACCAGCCCGCCGCTGGTTTGAAGCGCTCACCGAAACGACCTTGATAGTCGCTCATCGACGCCAGGATAGATTCCACCCCCTGATTCAGGCTGTAATTCATCGGCCCTCCGCGAAACGGTGCAAAACCGGTTCCAAAAATAATACCGGCGTCGAGTAGATCACGATCGGCGACAATTTCTTCCTGCAGGCAGGCGGCAGCCTCATTGAGGAAGCGGAACACCAGCCGATTCTGTATCAATTTCTGGTCACCGAGGTCGACGTCTTTGTCCTTTAGCGCTTTACCATTCTTGTATTGATAAAACCCGCGGCCCGATTTCTTGCCCAGGCGCTTTGCTTCGACAAATTGATTCAACCCGGGTGGCACCTTAATACCGTAGGCTTCGGCGAGGTTCTGTGCCACCGACAGGCAGATGTCGAGACCCACGGTATCGGCGAGTTCGACCGGGCCCATGGGCATACCGAAATCGGTTGCAGCCTTGTCAATCGCTTCGGGGGCGACACCTTCTTCGTAAAGCGTAAATGCCTCCACCAGGTACGGCATCAGGATCCGGTTCACCAGGAACCCGGGCGAGCTTTTCACCGGCAACGGCAGTTTACCGATGTGTTGAGTGAAAGCTGTCGCCTGTTGCAAGGCTTTCTCGGACGTTGATTTCGCCGCCACGATTTCAACCAGTGGCATCATCGCAACGGGGTTGAAAAAATGAATTCCCACCAGGCGCTCGGGTTGCTTCAGCACCGTTGTCAGGGTTTCCAGTGGAATACTCGAAGTATTGGTAGCAAGCACCGCATCGGGTTTCATGCGCGCCTCGATATCACGGTAAATCGCGTGCTTGGCCTCGACGTTTTCATAAATGGCTTCGATGATGACATCGGCCCTGGATACTCCGTCACCATCGATATCAGGAATTAGCCGATCGATAGCCGCGTTGCGCTCACGGGTGGTTTTAAGCCGTTTGCCAAAGAGTTGATGTGCTCGTTTAAAAGCATTGCTGAGGTACTTCGCTTCGCGATCCTGCAGCGTCACGGTCAAGCCGCGCAGCGCACACCATGCGGCTATATCGCCGCCCATGGTACCGGCGCCGATGACATGCACGTGGCGCGGTATAAAGGATTGCTTGTCACCCAGACCTTTCAGGCGGGTCTGTAAAAAGAAAACCCGGATCAGGTTACGCACCTTGTCACCCTGGATCAGGCGTGCCACGGAATTGGCTTCCTCTTCCATCATGCGCTTGTGGTTACCGTAATGTGTAGCCCATACATCGAGGATGGCGTAAGGGGCAGGGTAGTGCTGGCGTGGTGCTTTCCTGGCGACCTGCTTCTTCATGTACTCGGCAAGCGCGTGGCGAATGCCGGGCAAAGACAGCAGCTTGCCGACGAACGGCATGCGTTGCCGACGTGGCTCGGTCAGTGCGAACTGGCGTACCGCACGCTCCATCTGCCGTTGTGGCTGGGCCGAATCGACCAGCCCGATGGCACACGCGGCACGAGCTGTTAAACCTCTGCCAGTCAGCATTAAATCCATCGATTTCAATGGGTTGATCAACGTGGTTGCGCGCACCAGCCCACCGTAGGCGGGATGAATGCCGAGCTTGACCTCGGGCAATCCTATGCGTGTCGCGGCATCGTCCAGCGCCACTCGATAATCGCAGGCGAGCGCAAGTTCGGTACCTCCACCCATGCAAAAACCTTCGATCATCGCCACCGTCGGGCATTTCAGTGCAGCGATCCGACTGAATAGCTTCTGGCCGCGCTTGATCATGATCAGCGCTTCCTGGGTGGTCTTGACCTGTAAGAACTCATTGACGTCCGCGCCGGCAATAAAGCCGCGGGATTTTCCGGAGCGAAAAACGATCGCTCGCGGAAGATCCTGAGATATCTCATCGAGCAGGCTGTCGAGTTGCTCCAGCACCGAAATCGAAAGTACGTTGGTACCGGTATTCTGTTGATCCAGGATCAACCAGAGGATACCGTCATCATCGCGGTGGCTCTGCCAGTCACCCGTATTGCCGTTCATGATGCGCTCCTGTCGAGTAGCATGGCGCCACCCTGACCACCGCCGATGCATAGCGAGGCGATTCCTCTACTGGCGTTTTTCTGCTCCAGTACCCGCGCCAGGTGCAAGACAATCCGCGCTCCGCTCGCACCGACAGGATGCCCCAGGCTAACCCCTCCGCCATGTATGTTGAGTCGATCGCGTGGTATTTCGCCAATCACTGATCGCAGTCCCAGTTGCTGTTTACAATAATCCTTGTCAGCGAGCGCCGCCAGCACCGCCAAAACCTGTGCAGCAAAGGCCTCGTTGATTTCCCAATAATCAATATCGCCAACCTTGAGTCGCTGTGACTTCAGCAACGGCGCAATAGCATGTGCCGGGCCGAGACCCATTTCCGCCGGATCGAGCGCGGCCCATTCGGTGCTGACCAGGCGCGCCAGCACCGGCAGCTTATGCTGTTTGACTGCCGCCTCGCTCGCCAGCACCAATGCGGCGGCGCCATCGGTAATCTGTGCGCTATTACCGGGTGTCACCAGGCCATATGGCTTGTCGAAAGCAGGGCGCAGTCTGGCGAGCTTTTCCAGGCTGGAATCGGCACGCACGCCATCGTCGAGATCATAGACGTTGCCGCGCGAGTCATAGAGCGGAACGACTTCGGATAGTTCATTATTCTGTTGCGCCTGATGCAGTTTTTGATGGCTTTCCAGTGCAAACTGATCCATCTGTGCGCGGGTGATGCCGAAACGCCAGGCTATTTGCTCGGCCGTCTGTCCCATGTTCAGGCCAACCACCGGATCGGTTAAGCCCTTCAATAACGCGATCACGGGCGTTAGCAGTCGCGGACTGAAGCTGGCCAATACCTTGAGGCGTTGTGCGATTGATTTTGCTCCCCACCAGTCGGCCAGCCAGCCGACCATTCGGGGGTGTAATAATAATGGCCCATGGCTCATCGCCTCGATTCCACCGGCTAAAACGAGGTCCGAACGCCCTGAAGCAATCGACATCGCGGCGTTATCGAGCGCCTGCATACCCGAAGCACAATTGCGCTGTACCGTGTATGCCGGTACCCGATCACCGCAACCGAGGCGCAATGCAACGACTCGAGCGATATTGGCTTCATCCGGGCCTGGCATGGTCGAGCCGAAAATCACTTCGTCGAACTCCGTCGCAGCGAATGGCATGCGCAACAGTAACGAACGCGCAGCGTAAATACCGAGGTCGGCGTGTTTGAACGGTCCGGGTTTACCGCGCGCTTTCAAAAAAGGCGTGCGGCTACCGTCTACCAGGTAAACGGTCCTTGCGTACTTCTTATTGGTGGCGGCCATCGGGGTTCTCGGCGTGAAGAGCGATAAGTTTATCGCGGAAAGCAATAATCTTAAACTATCTAGAGTTAGTTTTATATTGAAACTATTACTTCCGTGGATAACGAAACAGCTCTGCCCGACTGATCAGTATTATTCTATATATGCGCATAATGTATATTATGTAAAGTTAAGCATAAACAGGGGGATTCCACAAAACCTTCTTCCGCTCGGGTAAATATCAACAGGAATCTCTACCAGCTCAGAAAACCTGGCGAATGCTCGGGTGTACCCTTCTGCCTCGGTTAACCGTAAACACCGTTTACTCCGAATTCAGATAACTCAGATTTTAGGCCGGGTCACGGTGACCTGGTTGGTTGGCTACGCTCCCAGATTTGACGAACACGATCGCGGATGATCAGAGCCTCTTCCCAGCGATCCGATAATTCTGCACCGTCCGCTCCAGTCATCGCGTATTCGCGCGGTCCGAGTTCACACAGAAAATTCAGTGTGGCGTCTGCCGGTTTGCGCCTGCGCCAGGAACGAAATCCATAGTCCCACCAGGCGGCAAACTGATCGAACCACTCGACGTGATGCGCGAAGCTCACCTGTAACTGGATTTGTTCGCGCGATGCAACGCGTCCCTGGAAGCTTGCTGAGCGATCCAGAATATTTTTTATCTGCGAATTCACCAGTGGCGTGAGCGGCCACTTGAATTCCCTGGCGACTACATAATGAGATAAGTCCGCACACAGTTGCATTTCTGGTACCGCCGCCATCAATTGCAGTGTGTACAGCATATCCGTGGTGATGCTGTCGCGATGGGTTTCAATCGTGACCGGCATGTTGACGCGATTACAGAGTTCCAGCCAGCCACGCACATAGCGCGCGCCCGCGTTGACACTGAATGGGTAAACGGCGCCAATGACGTTGAGGTGCCGTGCATTTAGCGCGATGGCGAGCTCGAGCGCCGGTGCCAACGCCTCGATACTCTGTGGAAAAGCGGTTACCGTGCAGACCAGTCCGTATTGTTGCAGTAATTTTTCGAGTTCTGCCTCCGGGTAATCACCATGAACGATATCGACCCCGTCGAATCCGGCGTCCGCGATCCGCTGCATCTGTTCGCCCAATGGCATCTCGACGCCGTCCGGCGGGCGCGTCGTCATGGCCCAAAGTGATTGAAATACCTCAAGGTTTTGCATTTGACGGCGCACTTTCCGCGTCCACGGCACGACGGAACCTGAGCTTGTTCGCAACGGCGTCGCGAGTCGGCATGACTCGCCCGGGCTGATCATCAGCGACCTTCGCCTGCAGAAAGCGAACGCTGCCGTTACGCTGAAAATCATCCCGGATCCGCCGCAGTTCGGCTGCGGTCGATACCTGCCAGGAATCCTTTATGCCACAGGCTCGCGCGATCGCGCACAGGTCGCAAGCCGTGCTGGTATGGCTTTGCTGCATGCCGGTTTCGCCGTAGCGTCCATTATCAAGCACGAGGATGGCGAGATTAGCAGGCGCCTTGACCCCTACCGTTGCCAGGCTGCCCATTCCCATCAGCATTTCGCCGTCACCGGTGACGACCAGCACATCGAGGTCCGGTCGCGCCAGCGCGAGACCGAGGCCCATTGCAACCGCACCCCCCATGGCACCCCAAAGGTAGAAATTACGTTCGTGATCCGCCACCGCGGCAACATCGTAGGTCGGCGAGCCCAGTCCCGATATGACCGTGAGCCCCTGCCGGTTGGCGAGCATATCGCGGACCACTGCGCGGCGTTTCAGTTGCGCAATCACTCCTGCCATTTTTTCCGCCCCAGCATTTTCTGCGACAGCAGCACCGCGATCGCGACATCGCCGGCGTAAGCCATGTCGATGGCCGCTGCCACGGTTTCGGCCGCCGCCTCGGCCTGGTCGACGCGCTGCACCTGGAAATCGCACAGCTGCAATGCGCGCTCGGTGGTTGAACCCATCGGCACCTGCCAGGGATTGAATTCGGCATATTCGCCTCGCATGGTGACGATGATTACCATCGGAGTCCGCGCTATGCGTTGCAGCGACAACATGTTGATGCAATTGCCGACGCCGCTCGACTGCATCAACAACAGCGTTCTCCTGCCGCCAAGCCAGGCGCCCGCGCACAAGGCGACACCCTCTTCCTCGCTGGTCAGCGCCACGTCGACGATGTCCGCATCCCGTATCGATTTTTCGATCAGTGCCGCGTGACCGGCGTCCGGGACGTAGCCGACGAGATCGATGCCGCCTGCCTTGATGGCCTCGAATACCGAGTCCTGCCAATTCGAGTCTGTCATTACGCTCTGTTTCCCATATCGCGCATCGTGCCGCTAACCCCGCAGGTACTCATTTTGCGGATCGAACAACGGCACCGAATAGAGCCTGGCAGGAATCATTTCGCCGAGAATCTCGATTTCCACCTGCAGATCTTCTGCCACCAGTTCGATCGGCACGAATCCGAATGCGATACTTTTTTGCGCATGGTGCGAATAGCCGCCCGAGGTGACGTAGCCGACGACCTCGCCAGCGTGCCAGATCGGCTCCCAGGCAACGACATCGGCATCCTTCGCCTCGACCTCAAAGGTGCATAACTTGCGGCTTACACCCTCCTCGCGTTGTGCAAGTGCCGCTTGTTTACCGATAAAATCGACCGGTTTGTCATAATCGATAAAGCGATCAAGCCCGGTTTCCAGTGGCGTGTAGTCGGGTTTGAATTCACGCATCCACGAACCGAAGGATTTATCGAGGCGCAGGCTCATCATCGCGCGCATACCGAAAGGTCGCAGCCCCAGGTCCTTGCCAGCCTGGGTTAGTATTTCGTAGAGTGCCACCTGGTGATGCCAGGGAACGTAGATCTCGTAACCGCGGTCGCCGGTATAGCTGACTCGCTGCACGATAGCCTGGCATTGGCCTACGTCCATCTCGCGCACCGACAAAAACGGAAAGGCAGCGGTGGAAACATCCGCGCGCGTCACCCGCGCCAGCAATTGCTGCGCCTGCGGACCGGCTATTTGAAAACCGATGCGTTGTTTTGAGACATTCTCGAGCCTGACGTCCGCCCCGGTTAGCTGTTGTTCGAACCAGCGCATGTGATAAGCCTGGGCGCCAAAAGAGGCTGTCACCTGAAAAACGCCTTCACCGACGCAGGCAACGGTGAAATCGCCGATGATGCGCCCTCCGGGACTCAACATAGGGTTCAGACTGAGTCGGCCGACGGCTGGAATCCTGCCCGCCATGATTCGGTCCAGGCAGGCGCGCGCGCCCTCCCCGCTGAACTCGTATTTTCCGAAGTTATGCACTTCGTTGAGGCCCACCGCCTCACGCACCGCGCGGCATTCCGCGGCGACCGTGGCAAATGCATTGGAGCGACGGAAACTGGGTATTTCATACGGCTCTTCGCCTTGCGGCGCAAAATAATTGACGTGCTCCATGCCGTAGGCCGCACCAAAAACTGCATTCTGTTGCTGCCAGATGCCATAGGCTGGCGTGGTATCGAGCGGGCGGGCTGCCGGTAATTCTTCGTTCGGGTAGGATACGGTGAAGCGCCGTTGATAGTTCTCGGTCACCTTGAGGCGCGTATAGGCAGGTGTGCAGTAGTCGCCGAAGCGCGCCACATCCATCGCAAACACATCACGCGAAGGTTCACCTTCGATCATCCATTCGGCAAGCGTCAGGCCTACCCCGCCACCCTGGCTGAAGCCCGCCATAACCGCGCAGGCCGACCAGTAGTTGCGCAGCCCCGGCACCGGGCCGACCAGCGGATTGCCATCCGGTGCAAAGGTGAAGGGGCCGTTTATAATGGTCTTGATACCGGCCTCGGCGAGTACCGGGTAGCGTTTGAAGGCGAATTCCATCGAATCGCCGATGCGATCGAGGTTTTCATCGAGCAGTTCGTGACCGAAATCCCAGCGCGTACCATCGACCGCCCAGGGCACGCAGTTCTGTTCATAAAAGCCGATCACCAGGCCTTTGCCCTCCTGGCGCAGGTAACTCTCCCCTTCCGGATCCATCACGTGCGGCAGCTCGGTTTCACGTTCAAACACTTCAGGAATATCGGCGGTGGCGAAATACTGATGCTCCATTGGATGCAGCGGCAGGTAGATACCCGCCAGCGCGCCGACTTCACGCGCCCATAACCCGGCCGCATTGACCAGGTGTTCAGCGATGATCGTGCCCTGCTCGGTCACCACTTCCCAGCTGCCGTCGGTGCGCGGATTGGTTTCCAGAACCGGGTTGCGCAGGATTATCTCGGCACCCTGCATTTGCGCCGCCTTCGCATAGGCGTGCGTCGTACCCGATGGATCGAGGTGACCATCGAGCGGGTCATAGAGCGCACCAAGCACGCCATCGGTGTTGGTGATCGGGCTTAGTTTGCGAATTTCCTCGGGCGTCACCAGTTCCGTATCGAGCCCCATATGGCGGTGCATGGCCCGCGCTGATTTGAGAAAATCGAGGCGTTCGGGCGTTTCCGCCAGCGTCAGTCCGCCGACATGATGCAGGCTGCAGGACTGACCCGTAAGCTCCTCGAGTTCACGATAGAGCCGAATCGTATAACCTTGCAATGCTGCCATGTTGGTATCGGCATTCAGCGTGTGGAAACCGCCGGCGGCGTGCCAGGTCGAGCCTGAGGTCAGTTCAGAACGCTCGAGCAGCACCACATCCTGCATACCCAGCTTGGTCAAATGGTAAATCACGCTGCAACCGACGACACCGCCACCGATCACGACGACTTGGGCATGAGAACGCATGGCGATTACCCCAATACTGAAAAACTGCTGTTTTGATTGATCTCACGCAAACGCGAGTAAAACCCACTGCTGACCTTGCGATCGATGTGCTTTAAATGAAAATCGATCGGCGTGGCATCCTGATCGTTGCCATTTTGCGTGGCCTCGATGATGTCAGCCATCATTTCACCGGCGATCGGCGCATTCTTGAACTGGTTGCCGCTGGTGCCGATGGCGAGATAGAAGCCATTCAGATCGGAATGGTCATAGATGGGAATCCAGTCATCGGTGACATCGTAAAGATCAACCACGCCACTCATTTTGCTGGGCACACCGAGATTTGGAACGCGCTGGCACACGCGCAACACCTGGGTACGCCACTGCTCGGTGAAATTTCGGTTGTAGTCATCCGGATCCACCCATTCGTGCTTATCCACCGGTGGATCCTCGCTACCGATCAGCAGGCTGTCGCCCTGCTCTGGACGCGTATAGACGCCGATGTCGCTATCCGAGGTGACACAGCCGGTCTCGCGCACATAGCCATCGGGCAGCGGCACGTGCGCGACTTCCTGGCGCAGCGCGCGCGTTTTCACTTTCATGTATTTTTCGACATCGGCCATGCGGTTGATCTTCGACGAATGCGGTCCGGCCGCGTTCAGCACTACCGGGGCGTCGATACGCTCTCCATCTGCCAGGGTAATTCCCGCCACGCAGCCGTCCGCGCGACGGATCTCAACCACTTCGGCATTGTACTTGAACTGGCCACCCGCCCTCTCCGCGGCGCGCATGATATTGTGCGTCGCCAGTTGTGGGTCGGAAACGTAGCCGGCGGCGTGAAACAGCACCGCGCCCGGCAAGGGCTCGTCATTGGCGATACCGAACTGCGGATCATCGGGCAACTTGACCGGGTAAAAGGATTCGGTGTTCCACACCGGCAGCTTTTGCCGCAATTCTTGTGGTGTAAACTCGCTGTAGGGAGAATCGAGCTCGTCCATGAGCGCCATGGTCGGACGCAGATAGTCGTTGAGCTCGGTTTTCATGACCATCGCGCCGACATTGTGGTATTCGATCAATCCGCGCTCGTCGATATCAGCCGCGCCCAGGTAATCGGCCCAGTTTTTCCAGTAGTAATGCGATTCATAGGCCATCGCCGAGCCGTCCAGCGTCGAGTAGTAAGGGCGGATAATCGCACAGGAACCCGAGGTTGAGCCATAGCCCGCCGTCGGCAGGCGGTCCAGGTTAAGCACTTTCCAGCTTTTGCGGCCGAGCGCGAGCGAGGTGGCGCAGCCGATGATGCCGGCCCCGATGATGATTGCGTCGTAAGATTTTGCCATAGCGTGGTCCCCGTGGGTTATTTACACCTCTGCAATAAGCGTTGCAGAAAGTCGCCGATTTCGTGTGGGTGGACTACCGCCATGCGAATCAGATCGTCGAAGCGGTCAGTGATTTTGCGAATGTGGTCGATGTTGTTGACGATGATATACAACTTGCCGAGGAACAGGGAGACGCGCATCGGTCCAAAGATGGTCATCGATATCGAATAGGTTTGTTTGCCATCGTAAAGAAACCAGCGGAAGCCCGGGTAGAGTTCCTCGTTCAGTTCAATCATGCGCTGCAATTGCTGGCGCCGGCCAGCGAGTGGCAGGTCACGCCAGATACCCTCACCGAGGGCGAAACTCTCGAGATGATGCAGTGGCATACAGGTTTCCAGCTCACTACCCGGATGGCGTTGCTGCAGCAGTAATAACTGGTTATCGCGCACCGACTGGTCGATCTTGCCTGAACCATAGCGATTGAACTCGTACTCCGCGACCGCTTCGGTCTTGAGCAGGTCCGGCAGCGTGGTCGGTACGTAGCGAATCTTGTAACCTCGCGCCTCGCGATGCCATTCGAGATTTTTCTCGAAAATACTGGTACCGGAATCATCCACTTCGAGCGCTTCGTGCACTATGTTGGCGCCCATGTCACCTTCCTGGGTAATCCCGAGCAACCAGTCAACACTGACCTGGTAGACTTCGGCGATGGACAACACTGTATCCGCGCGCGGCAGGCGTACATTCTCCGTCGACAGTAGCTGCGACAGCGTCGAGCGATCAACCCGGATTGAAGTCGCAAATGACGACCGGTTCAAACCACTGCGCAGGATAACGCGCTGCAATCGTTCCTGGAACAATGTAACTCGTTCCTGCAGTCTCATCGGGCAAGTTCCACTTCGCGACTGCGTTCGCGCGCATACTGTTCCAGGGACTGGCGTATGGAGGGTTCAATCTCGGGTTCTTCAAAGTCCTTCAGGGTTTTCCGGTAAACCCGGTTGGCGCGCTGGTAGGCGGTTTGTTCACCGTTTTCCTGCCAGGTTTCGAAATTGCTCCAGTCTGCAACCAGCGGCTCGTAAAACGCGGTGCTGTAATTGGCCAGCGTATGCGCGGTGCCAAAGAAATGGCCACCATGGCCGGCCTCGACAATCGCATCCAGCGCCAGCGTCGATTCATCGACCCGCAGCGGTTTCAGCGTCTCTGCCATCATCTGCAGCATGTCGACATCGATAATAAATTTCTCAAACGAGGCGCACAGGCCTCCTTCCAGCCAGCCGGCGGCGTGTTTGACGATGTGCGCATGCCCCATCACCGCGCCCCACAGCGACATTTGCGACTCCCAGGCCGCCTGTGCGTCGACACAGTTCGACGCATTGGTATTGGACGAACGAAACGGCAGGTTATAGCGTCGCGTGAGCTGCCCGGTCGCCCAGGCAGCGCGGGTGTATTCGGGGGTGCCGAAGGCCGGGGCACCACTGCGCATATCGGCGTTGGAAGTAAAGCCACCGTAAACCATGGGTGCTCCCGGATTTACAATCTGCGATAACGCAATCACACCCAGCGCCTCGGCGTTTTGCTGTGCCAGCGCACCAGCGATGGTGATCGGGCACATGGCGCCCGCCAGGGTGAACGGGGTAACGATGGTAGGTTGTCCGTTTTCGGCCATTTCGATCAAGCCATCGAGCATGGGGCCGTCAACCCGCAGCGGTGAGTTGGTGTTCACCACGGTAATGATACTGGGCTCGGACTTAAGCGTCTCACGGTCGACGCCACGCGCGATCGCGGTCATCTCGATACCATCATTGACGCGTCCACCACCCAGGCAATAGAGCGAAAATGCCCGATCGGTCAACGTCAATGCAGCCAGGGTGGCGTCGAGATGCCGTGTTTCCGGATGAATATCGACAGGCTCGACCGGGTAGCCACTCAGAAAATCGATGATGTCGAAGCTCTGCGCCAGGCGCAGGAAATTACAATAGTCCGAAAAATTGCCGGTACGCCGCCCGCCTTCCAGATCCGAACTGTTAGGCGCACTCGCGACCGTGGTGAAATTGATCGCGTTTTTACCCACCAGGCGATTGCGTTCAGAATTACGCGAATGCATGGTGAAGTGCGGTGGTACCGTGGCCAGGCGTGGCATCAGTTTTTCGCGATCGATGAAGACTCGCTGCAAATCCCAGTCGACGCGCGCACCATCCTGCTCATAGAGTCCGAGCGCGGTTTCGTTGAGTACCTCCAGACCGATCTCTTCGAGTATGCGCATCGAGCCATCGTGAATCAGGTCGAGCGCCTCATCACCGAGCGCCTCCACTGGTTCATAAGGATTGAACAACTGTCCGGCTTGCGGCTTGACCAGTTGCGCGGATGTGGCATTGCGGCTGCGAACTCTTCTTCGGCTCATGTTCGATAGCTCATGACGGGTTCCCTGATAGAGCCGCCGATAATAGGTGAGAAAAGAACGGCGGTCTATAAGTGTCACAGAGGTTATTTATGAACACTTGTGTTGACTTAAATCACCAACCTAATTGAGTTCCGGGTAACCGCGCGCAACGGCATATTCCTCAATCTCAACAATGCTCTGGTAATCAGCCATCTGCACAGGGGCAAAGCTGGTCAGGTGCAAGATGTCGCGTACTTCGTCACAACAGGTAGCCAGTGCCCGGTTGAGGCATTCGATCAACACAGGAATATCGGTAACGGCGAGGGCCGCATTTGACATCACCAGCGGCAGCCCGCAGGTCATCACGCTATCGCCGATAATACGCAGGCTCGTGCACAACTCGGGCTGCCAGTCCTCGATCAACTGGTAGCTGACGCAATCGATGGCGGCGATATCGGCAGCACCGTTGGTAACCGCCTGCAAGCTGTACAGATGCCCGCCCGTGTTCACGACACGGGCAAAGAAACGGTCGCCAAACCGGTCAGCATCGTGCACGGTGGCCACGGCGTGGCGCAAGACATTCATCCCACTATTGGAATCCGGGTTATTCATAGCCGCGACACGACCGCGACTATCGGCGATGGATTCGATCCCTGACCCGGCGGCAACGATGATACGGCTCGAGTAATACCTGCCGTCCGTGCCCGGCACGTCGAACAGGGGCACACAGAAGGGGCTGACATGTTGTCGCAGACGCATCATCAACGGATAACCACAGGTGTGACCGAACCACAATCCGGGCTCGAGCAGCAATGCCGGATCGTGTTCGAAGCGCAGCGCGATCTGTGTGGAGTCCACGCCGGTAAATTCGCAAAAATGATCAAACAGCTGCTGCCAGGCAAATTGCTGCGCCTCGGTAAAGGCATACATGCCCAGGGTGGCGTAACGCTCGTGGGACCGTCTCATGCGCGCTAAAATAACGCGCCCGGACGGCAAACGCCAGCACGGAAACGCTCGCTGCGCGGTTGCATAGCTATCGCTGGCGATTGCCCGCTGTTTTGCCGATATATAACCGCAGGACTTGATTCAACCCGGGTATTTGCAGTTAAACTAGTGCTTTCCCGGATTGCGCATAGCCAGTGCAAGGTTGATACACCAGTGCCCCACTCCACTTATCTCCCACACAAAATGGGTTCGGCCATAGTCGAACCAGGCGGCAGTTTCGAAGCGGGCTCTTACCAGGAGTTCACGCTCACCTATACCGCGGGCTATTTCGGCATCGACGATACCGGTTCGCTTAAAATCGTACACCGCTTCGCCTCGGATATGGGACGCCCGCAGTTCGATAACCCGAGCGCAGCCAACTACGTCACCGTGGAAGCCAGTAACGGTGCCGTATTGCACGTAGAGTACGACATGAAACGCAATATTCGACCGTGGGACAAGACACTTTACATCAAGGTGGTGCGCGGCTTTCTGCGCGAGGGCGACCAGATTGTCGTGCGCTTCGGTGATCGGCGCGAGGGTTCACCCGGCATGCGCATCCAGACCTTTTGCGAGGCGACTTTCGAGTTCAAGGTGCTGGTCGACGCGATCGCCACCTATAACTATGTCGAACTGCCGGAGCAACCCGAAATCTCGATCGTCCCCGGCCCGCCCGTGCTGTACAAGGCAATTCTGCCCACGCTCCGTCGCCATGGAGAGGCATTCCGCCTGTGCATCAAGGGTGAAGATCGCTGGGGTAACCCTTCCAACCTTTGCGACCGCAAACTGGGCCTGCGCGCCAACCTGCCGGTAGACGCCCTGCCTGACTCGATTTGTTTTGAGAGCGGTCAGTTTGCGCAAATCCTCGAGGGCCTGAAAGTCACGCAAAGTGGTGATCTGCTCGTCGAGCTGGTTGGCGAGGATGGTGGCCTGGTGGCGCAATCGAATCCCTGCCGAATCGTTGAGAACGCCGAGTTACTGCCCTACTGGGGCGATTTGCACGGACAATCCGAGGAAACTATCGGCACCAACTCGGCGCGTGACTTTTATGACTTTGCACGTGACAAGGCATTTCTCGACATCTGTGTACACCAGGGTAACGACTTCCAGATCACTACCGAGTTCTGGAACTGGTTGAACGAACTTTCGGCAGAGTTTACCGAGGACGATCGCTTCATCGTATTCCCCGGATGGGAATGGTCCGGAAACACCGGGCTTGGCGGTGATCGCAACGTTTTACACATGCACGAGGGCCGTACAATACATCGTTCGTCGCATGCGCTGGTGGATGATTTATCGGATATCGACAGCGATGCGACCTCGGCTGCGGACCTGTTCGAAGCTCTCAAGGACGAGGACTGTACGGTGTTTGCGCACATCGGCGGACGTTACGCCGACATCCGGGTGGCGCACGATCAACGTCTCGAAAAAGCGGTCGAAGTACATTCAGCCTGGGGCACTTTCGAATGGCTGATCCACGATGCGTTCGAACAGGGCTACCGTGTCGGTATCGTGTCAAATTCTGACGGCCACAAGGGACGCCCGGGCGCCTCGCATCCGGGTTCGACCAAGTTTGGAGCTTACGGCGGATTGACCAGTGTACTGGCGCCCGCCTTCACCCGCGCCGGTATCATGCAGGGCCTGCGCCAGCGACACCACTACGGCACTACCGGCAATCGTGTCATTCTCGATACCCGTGTCAAATTCACGGCAGACGCCGAACTGTTCAGCGACGATCCGCGTCTCGGTGATGTCGGTTCGCAACCGGTACGCAGTGCGATGATGGGCGATATCCTGCGCTGCGCAGACGAAACGGTCAGCTTCAGCATCGATGTCCACGGAACTGCGCCCATAGAACGCATCGATATCCGCAACGGCCTCGAAACGCTGGAGGTCTATCGGCCTTACAGCGAAGCTGACCTTGGGCGGCGTATTCGCGTCATCTGGGAAGGTTCCGAGTATCGTGGTCGTGGGCGGGAAACCATCTGGGACGGCCAAGCCAGGGTAACTGAAAATAGTTTCCAGTCGCTCACTCCGATCAACCGATTTAATATTGACAGGCGCTTTGAGCAGACTGCGGCTGGACAGGTCGAATGGAGCGCATTGACGACCGGTGGATTCGGTGGCTTTGAAACGTTATTGCAGGAGCCGTACTCGGGAACACTCGAGATCGACACCGCTCTGATACAGCAGAGCATCGAAATCGATTCGATCGGGCGCGATGAACTCATATACGAAAACGGTGGCATCGAGCGCCGCATCCGGGTGTTTCGCCTGCCCGATGACAATCCACACGCAGCGATCCACATCGAGCGAGAGATTTCCCTGGCCGACGATCGTGACAACGCGTTGTACGTACGCGTGACCTTCGAAGATGGCCACTATGCCTGGTCCAGCCCGATATACCTGTTCCGCTAGGTCTCGTTCACAACAAAACCCGATGCAAATTTCACCACTCACGCCAGGGCTCGGAGCTGAAATCAATGGTGTCGATATCCGACGCCTGGATGCTACGGCAATCAACACGCTGCACCGCAGCTTGCTGGATTACAAGGTCATCTTCCTGCGCGAACAGGATATCAATCTCGATGAACTGCAACAATTCAGTCGCCATTTCGGCGAGTTGACGCAATTACCCTATATCAAGCCACTCGAGGGCTATCCCAACATTATCCGCGTCCTCAAAGAGGCACATGAAGTCAACATGGGTGTCTTCGGCGGCGACTGGCATTCGGACTTCAGCTTCCTCGAAGCACCGCCTCGAGCTTCGATACTCTATGCCGAACAGGTACCAGCCGTTGGTGGAGATACGCTGTGGATCGATATGGCGCAGGCCTACCGGGCATTACCGCGCGAACAGCAGACATTGCTACAGGGTAAAACCGCGATTCACAGCGGAGCGCCCTATGGGGTGACGCATGCCCCTGAGGACAGCTCCCGGTTCAAGGGGTCCATTCAGATCGAGCGCAATAATCCCCAGGCTGATCGGGAAACCCGTCATCCGGCGATCTGCAGGCACCCTGACAGCGGTGAACTGTTGCTGTTTGTCAATCCCACTTACACCATCCGCATCGATGGCCTGGCCCCCGCGCATAGCGATACATTGCTGGCGAGCCTCTACCAGCATTGCACCCGACCCGAGTTTAGCTGCCGCTTCAAGTGGACCCCGGGCAGCGTTGCAGTTTGGGATAACCGTTCGACCTTGCACTATGCAGTCAACGACTACGATGGCAAGCGACGTTGCCTTTATCGCACTACCATTGCCGGTGCGGCGCCACGGCCAGCCTGACTTGCGAGGAATCCGTATCACTTCACTTCGATTGCCCGATTTCACATATAAGGGCCGAGTTTTAATCTATAATCCCTAATGTTTTGTGACCAACCAATGCAAGGAAAGACATGTCCATGCCCCAATTTAAAATCGAGCCTGAAGAAATCGACCTGAAACCGATCGAATCAGATGAAATCGATCTGCAACCGCTTGCGGATGAGACGACTCGTTTCTCCGACGACGAAAAAATTCCCGTCGAGCGCGTTAATTTCGAATTCGAACAATCCGACAAGCTACGCGGCATGTATCGGAAACTGACTGTTTTTAACGACGAGCATTGTTACCAGTCGATCAAGAACAAGCACCGCCGCAAGTATAAGTTTCGTCTCAATCTCGCGTTTCTTGACCCGCGTCCGTTCCGCTTGCGTAACATCGCCTGGAAATGGCTGTGCCTCAGCCTGGCGCTTTGGTGTAGTGCAGCGGCAATGGTGATTGGTGGCTGGTTCGACCCCTCTTCGGTCATGTCTCTCGGGATATTCACCGGCGTGATTGTCGGCGCGCTGCTGACCTTGCTGAGTTTTTTTTACCTGTCGCACGATACGGTCTATTTTCGCAGTCAATTCGGCAAGATACGGCTGTTTGAATTAGCCAACAACGATCCGAACAAGGATGAATTCCGTAAGTTCATCAACCAGATTGTGGTGCAGATCAACAAGAGCAAAGCTTCCAAGGGCATGAACCAGAGCCAGTTGCTGGCCGCCGAGCTGAAAGAATTGCGTCGCCTGAAGAACGAGGACATCGTCGCCGAAGAGTCTTATGAAAAGGCCAAACGGCTGATTTTCAGGCACGCGGCCTTCAACGCGAGTGAATAAATACGGCAGACTCGCCCCACAGGTCTGCATTCGCATTACCCGGGTTCAAGATTGGTGTAAAATAGCTGTTTTAACCAACACTCGATTTCATGCAACTAGAACCCCTGACCGCGATCTCGCCGATCGATGGCCGCTACGCGGCAAAAACTGAACCCCTGCGCGCAATTTTCAGCGAATACGGCCTGATTCGACACCGCCTTAGCGTCGAAGTGCGCTGGTTGCAGGCGCTGTCACAATATTCCGAAATCGCCGAGATCCCCGCGTTTTCGGTGGCTGCTAATCGTGCGCTGGATGACATCGTCGCCCACTTCGACCCGGCCCAGGCGGGGCGCATCAAGGAAATCGAAAAGACCACCAATCACGACGTCAAGGCGGTCGAGTATTTTCTCAAGGAACAGGTTGCCGGTAATCCCGAACTGAACGCGGTTTCCGAATTCATTCACTTCGCCTGCACCTCGGAAGACATCAACAATCTGTCACATGCGCTGATGCTGAAGGCGGCCCGCGAGCAAGTGTTGCTGCCGCGCGTCAACGAGATAATCGAACTGATTACGACGCTGGCCCATACCCAGGCGGAGACACCGATGATGAGCCGCACCCATGGCCAGCCTGCCTCGCCAACGACGCTCGGTAAGGAGTTCGCCAATGTTGCTCATCGCCTGCAACGTCAGCTAAGGCAAATCGAAGCCATCGAGCTGATGGGCAAAATGAACGGTGCGGTGGGCAATTACAATGCCCACATGTCCGCTTACCCTGATTGCGACTGGCCGGCGATTGCGCAGCAGTTCGTCGAATCGATGGGGTTGGTATGGAATCCCTATACCACCCAGATTGAACCGCATGATTACATCGCCGAACTGTTCGACGCGCAACTGCGTCTGAACACCATATTGATCGATTTCAGTCGGGATATCTGGAGCTATATTTCGATCGGTTACTTCAAGCAAAAAACCGTTGCCGGGGAAGTAGGTTCGTCGACTATGCCGCACAAGGTCAATCCGATCGATTTTGAAAACGCCGAGGGAAACCTCGGTATTGCCAACGCGATACTGACCCACCTCGCCCGCAAACTGCCGATTTCCCGCTGGCAGCGCGATCTAACCGATTCCACCGTGCTGCGCAACCTCGGTACCGGCTTCGGCCATGTGTTGATCGCGCTGGATTCACTAAAACGCGGCATCGGTAAACTGGAAGTCAATGCCGCTGCGATGGCAGCTGACCTCGACAATAACTGGGAAGTTCTCGCCGAGCCGATACAGACCGTGATGCGCCGCTATGGTATCGATCAGCCCTATGAAAAATTGAAGGCCTTGACGCGTGGGCAGAAAATCGACGCGGTAGCGATTCGCGAATTTGTCGAAACGCTGGACTTGCCCGATGCAGCCAGACGCGAATTGATTGCACTAACCCCGGCGAGTTACATCGGCAATGCGGCCGCGCAAGCCCGAAAAATCTGATCGGTACGGCAGATGCTAGATCTCAACAGCAATGAATTCGTGCAGCAATACTGGCAGAAGAGGCCCTGCCTGCTGCGTAATGCCCTGCCGAATTTCGAATCCGTTGTCAGCCCGGAAGAGCTGGCAGGGCTCGCCTGCGAGGAAGATGTGCACTGCCGCCTGGTGCTCGAAGACAGCGACGACAAGCCCTGGACGGTACGTTATGGCCCGTTCGAGGAACGGGATTTTCTCGATTTACCCGAATCGAATTATTCGTTGCTGGTCTCGGAATGCGAGAAATGGATGCCCGAGCTCTACGAGCTGCTCGAGCAGTTTCGCTTTATACCCGATTGGCGCATCGACGACCTGATGATCAGTTACGCCCCGGCCGGTGGCTCGGTCGGACCTCATATTGACCAGTACGACGTATTTCTGTTGCAGGCGCTCGGCACGCGCCGCTGGCAGTATTGCGAAACCCCATCACCGGATGATCCCGTTATCGATGGCCTGGAGCTCGCAATATTGCAGGATTTCAAGCCCGAGCAGGACGTCGTGTTAAACCCGGGTGACATCCTCTACCTGCCGCCCGGACATGCCCATCACGGCGTCGCGCTCGAGCGCTGCATGACCTATTCAATCGGCTTTAGAGCGCCGAACGCGGTCACTGCACTCGAATCCTTCGCGCTGGAAAGCGAGCCTTTTGAAGCAAAGAGCGAGCGCTACTGCGACGCCGACCTCGAGCTCGATCGGCATCATGCCGAGATCACCGATAAAGAAATCGCGCGGTTCCATGACATGGCAACTCGCTTGCTCGAACAATCGCCAGAATTGTGGCGTGACGCCATCGGCAAACTGCTATCCGACAGCGCGGTCGCCAGCCCCGACGACAACGAACTTCAGCCGGTTTATCTGTCAGATCTGCAGGCCTCGAGCTGGATCCGCCATCCCGAATCACGCATCCTTTACCATCGCTCTGCGCAGTCGATCGAAGTCTATTACAATGGCAACATGCACGAGTTACCTCTGCAACCCGAAATTCTCGAACAACTACAGAAACTGTGCGAAAATCACGAATGGTCAACCGAGCTGATGCGCGAATCGATCGAGATCGAAGCGCTGCGCAACCTGCTCATCGAGCTCGCGAAAAACCATGCGATATTACCATTGACTGATTAATTAATTATATATTTCAATGCGTTATGGATGATTATTCAAGTATATTATTAGATGGTCGCAGCGACTGTGTCGACGCTGCCAGGACCCTGGTGCTGGGCTGTGTGGGGCGGCTTTACCTGATTACCCAGAAGCTCGAGCCGGAACTCTACAATCACGCCGAAATCTACGATCACCTGAGCGCACTGGTGGCGTCAAATCGCAATACCGAGATACACATCATCGCCCAGGACACCCGCGTAGCCGCAAGCCAGGGTCACCAGCTGATTCATCTCGCTCAAAAGCTACCAACCTATGTACAGATTCGCACCACCGTCACCCCGGCACATCGGAATTTCCGGGAAAGCTGGTTGATGGCGGATGACAGCGCTTACCTCAGGTTGCGCAATCCGGACCGCTACGAGGGTTATTACGAAATCGACAACAAACTCGAATGCCGTTCCTACCTCGAACGTTTCGCGGAAATCTGGGAGGCCAGCGAACCCGATCAGAATACTCGCCGCCTCAGCCTCTAGCGACTCATTCCCCATCAACCCAGAAAACGAGGCTCCTCACGTCCGTGGAAGCCAGTCTCACTGACGACCAGTACCCTGCCCGGCCGCGCAGCAACCGGTGCCACACCGTGCACCTCGCCGCCGGTGGTAGTGACGAAGATCAGGTCAAGCCCGGGCCCGCCAAAAGTGATGCTACTGACCACCTGACCGGGGAAATCGATACGCCTGTCAATATCGCCTTCGGGCGAGATGCGCAGGATGCAGGCATCGTCCCACTGCGCGCTCCACAGGTAACCATCGGCGTCGACCGTGGCGCCATCCGGGTTGCAATGATCGAGCAATACACGACCATTACGCGGTAATTCGTTGCGGCCATAATCGAATTCTTCGATCGCGGCTTCGTCACGCCCGGTCACGTAGAGCCGTTCGCCCGCGGCGCTGAAACAGGGACCGTTGAAACAGGTGAAGCCGCCGAGGATTTCACTTAGCTCGAAATCGGGAGACAGGCGATACATCGAGCCGGGGAGGTTTTGTCGAAAGTCGATATTCATCGCACCCGTGACAAAAAAACCAAAAGGATCCACCTTGCCATCGTTCAGGCGCAAGCCATGCTTTCCTGCCAGTGGTTGTGCGATGGATTCAGCCTTGCCGCTGGCAGCATCGAATAAATAAAGCCCCTGGTCCATCGCCAGTACCAGGCCACCCGTCGCGCGCAGCGCGAGACTGCCGACAGTACGCCCCGGTAACCGCCACGAACGCGTGCAGGCATCGGCAAAATCATGGCGATAAAGCATTGGAGCGAGACTATCGACCCAGTAAAGGGCTTCTTCGAGGGGGTCCCACAGCGGCCCTTCGCCGAGATGGCAGCGGTGCTCGCAGAGCGCAGTAATATTCACTGTTCAGGCCTCGAAAACCAGCAGGGCATTCGTCGGCAGGTAAGCTGGAATGCAGCCAGGTTCCCTGCGTTCTGGCAGATCCAACTGACTGGATCGTGGTAAAGCGCACAGATTCATAACCAGTCACCACCGCTGCGTAACGGAAGTTTATTCGAGAGCCTGAATTTAAGCATAGATAGCCCGGAAACGGAGCTCTTTCCACTCGCGCGATTGGATACTGGCTATCAAGTTACCTTGTGGTCTTACGCCAGCAATGAAGCAGGGACGGTAACCAGCGCGGTTTCCCAATCCTGCAACGGAGGTTGGTTTCCAGAGCGAATTTGCAGGTACCGTGTGCCCTGTTGATACTTATTTTCAATAACAATCAGTTTGCAATATAGATAGCCAATAACAGGAGCACGAATGCAATTCCCTGCATACCTACCCTGGCAAACATTATCTGCGTTGAGTGTTTCCGATCAAATTCGCCACCATGGGCCATTGACCATAAACCTGTACCAATCAAACCAACGGTCATCAACAGGGCGCCGATTATTGCCAAGTTCAAAATGTTCATGACATACCTCCAGATAGGGTATAGCTTAATTCTATTTAAATTCATTTAACAAATATTGATGCGGATCAATGAAGCCGAATCGAAGATCGGGTCGGGACCAGTTCGCCAAACCCACGGACAGGAAGCTGTGAAATCTTACAAAATGATCAACACGGATTATCGCCTGTTTAGCGAAAACCAGGGCTTTTAACCCGGGACTTTGGTTATCCCCAACTGTCGCGCAAACGAGGTCACTTCGTGGAGGTCGATGCTGCGGCGCATCGGCGGCAAACTGTCGAGCATGCCACGGCCATACCCCTTGGTATTGAGGCGGTTATCGCACAGTACTACGATGCCACGATCACCAGCATCGCGAATCAGGCGCCCTACCCCCTGCCGCAGGCTGATCGTCGCTTCGGGAATCTGCACTTCGAAAAAGGCATTGCCGCCATTCTTGTTAACCCGCTGTATGCGCCTGCGATACACGGGATCCTGTGGTGACTTGAACGGCAGCTTGTCGATAATGACGCAGCGCAACTGGTCACCCTTGACGTCAACGCCCTCCCAGAAGCTGCTGGTGCCGAGCAACACCGGGTTTTCAATGCGCACGAACTGCTGCAACAGCTCGTTTCGCTGCAACTCGCCCTGTACCAGCAATGCGTAGTTGCAGTGCGCGCGCAGATACTCCGCCGTCCAGCTCAGCATGCGGTAACTGGTAAACAGGATAAAGCAGTGCCCCGAACAGGCTTCAACCATCTCGCGGCAGAGTTCACCGAACAGCATCGCATAGCGTTCATCGGCGGGTTCCGGCAGATTTTGCGGCAGATAGAGTAGCGCCTGTTGCGCGTAATCGAACGGGCTATCAAAGCTCGCGCACTCGATATCCCCAAGCCCCAGGCGCTCGCTGAAATAGCGAAATGATTGCTGTGAACTCAGCGTCGCGGAGGTAAAAAATACCGAGCTGAAATCAGCCAGTTTCAACTGTTCACGAAACGGCTGCGCCACTTCCAGCGGCGAGCGCACCAGTCGAAAGCTACGTTCGCTCAATTCATACCAGCTCACCTGGTTATCGTCAGCCTCGAAATAATTTGTCAGTGCAGCTATCAGGCCCTGCAGGCGCCGATGACACAGCGCCAGTTCTTTGCCGCGCCCAATCATGGTTTCGAGCTGATCCGCCAGTTCCTGCATGGACTCACGCAGTGCCGCCACGGCCTGTTGCACCGCGGGCGCGTGCTGGATGCGCTCCCATTCCCCCTTGGGCGAAAAAGTTTGCAGCACCAGGCGGAAATCGGCAGCGCACCTGCCGAGGCGGTCGCTGTGTGTTTGCAGTGAGCGTGACTCAGCCGCTTCGCTAAGTTCAGCATCGATAATTTCGCGACACAACATGTCGATCTGGCGCAGGGTAATCTGTTCACCGTAAAAATTACCTGCGATGTCAGGCAGCTGATGCGCCTCGTCAAATATCAACACGTCCGCGTCCGGTAACAATTCGCCAAAACCGTCCTGTTTCAGTGCGAGGTCGGAAAAATAGAGGTGATGGTTAATTACCACGATATCCGCATCCATCGCCTTTTTGCGCGCCTTTAACACAAAGCAACGATCGATTTCCGGGCACTCGCTACCGAGACAATTGTCCGCATTCGAGGTCGCGTAGTACCACAGGCTGTCGTTTTCCGGAATATCGGCAAACTCGCCAATGTCACCGCTGTCACTGCTCGCAGCCCAGGCCGCAAGCGCGCTGAAGATAGACGCCATGTCGCGGCTCTTGAAGCGATCCTGGCGACGGTACATATTCAACCGATGCGGACAACAGTAATTACTGCGCCCCTTCAACAAGGCGACTTTCCTGGCACTGACAATGGCCTTGCGGATTAAAGGTATATCCTTTTGAAACAGCTGGTCCTGCAAATTGCGGGTCCCGGTAGATATCACTACACGCAAGTTACTCAGGAACGCGGGCACCAGGTAGGCGAAGGACTTGCCGATACCGGTGCTGGCTTCGATGACTCGCGATTCGCCAAGCGCGACGGCCTCGGCGATCAGTTCCGCCATGGCGAGTTGACTGGCGCGTGATTCGAAGTCGCTGACGAACTCGCCGATCACACCATCGGGGCCGAGTACGGCCGCCACGTCAATCTCGTTCGCCAACTTCGCCATGCGCTACTGGCACTGCGCCCGCAGCGCGGCATTGGCGTCGGTGAGCCGGGCATCATCGACGACGTACCCGGATGAGCGATCGATCATCGCAAGACAGCGGTCGTATTGGCCCTGGCGCCAGTAGATGTCGGCCAGATAGTGCCAGCTCCAGGCATCGCGCGGCTGAATCTTGATGGCCCGCTGCAGGTAATCGATAGCCAGCTGGTACTGGTCCTCGTTGATTGCGGCGAGCGCCTGGTTTTGCAACTGGACAACCGGTCCTGAGGGTGGCGGGCTGCCAGGCACGGTGGTTTCAAGCACTCGCTGGTAGCGATTGTCAGTGGGCTGTTCGTTGAGTTGGCAGGCGCTGCTGGACAATAACAGCAGAAGGATCGTCAGGCGCTGGAAGCTGGGTACGGGTTTGGTTACTGGCATCGCGAATGGCGTTTCGGAATTCGATCTCTGGGAATCGGTAACAATACACTATTTGCACAGCCTTGTTGGCTGATTCCGCCAGTTTGCGGATCGATATAACGCCAGGCAAGACTTTCATCCCGCGACAGCTTGAAGGGCTCAAAGCCCTGCAATTCCATGATGTCCGCCCACACCCGCAGCGCGCCCGACGATCCTGTCAGTCGAATCGGCGTATTATCGTCTCGCCCAAGCCAAACCACGCTCAACAGGCGATCCGAAAAACCGACAAACCAGGAATCGCGCGCGTCATCGGTGGTACCCGTCTTGCCAGCCAGACTGCGCTCGCCAAAACGTTGTGCCAGATAACGCGCGGTACCCATCTCGCTCACGCCCACCATGGCGCGCTGCACCTGGATCATGGTCGCCTGGTCAAACAGCTTGAAGGACTCCAGTGGAATGCGCGACAGCGCCTGGTTGTGCTGATCGGTGACGCTGCGTATCGTCGTTAATGGCGTAAAGAAACCGTCATTGGCAATGACCTGAAACATTTGCGCCACCTCGTAGGCGGACATCTCGGTGGTGCCGAGCAGTATCGACGGAAATACCACTTCGTGTTTCAGCAAGTGAATCCTGGCCAGGTTTTGCGTCAATGCCTCGAGGCCGCCTGCATTGACCCCGAGCCAGATAAACGGCAGGTTGTAGGAATGGATAAACGCCTCGTAAAGACTCATTGTGCCGTGTAGTTTGCGATCGTAATTGCGCGGTTCCCAGACTTCGCCATTTGATTGCTGGATGCGAACCGGCTCATCGCGAACCTCACTGGCCAGCGTCAATTCTCCCTGCAACAGGCTGTAGAGTAACAACGGCTTGATCAATGAGCCGATCGGTCGCTGCGCCATCAGCGCGCGGTTGAAACCGGGATAATCAGTTACCCGATCACCTACCAGCGCCTGGATATCCCCGTTCAGATAGTCAGCGATCACCACGGCGGCCTGTAACTCGGGTTGCTTGAAACGGGCCAGGCCACGCGCCAGGCCAAGCTCGAGGTTCTGTTGCAGCAAGGGGTCAAATGCGGTGAATATGCGCAACCCGCGGCGGGCGAGTTCGGCACCGGAATAACTCAGCTGCAGCTGGTGTTTGACCAGGTCCAGATAAGCTGGAAATGGATTAACACTCGGTAGCTGACCGGCCACACCCAGTGGCGCGGCACGCGCCCGGTCAAACGCCTGCTGATCGATCAAGTCCCGCTCGAACATGATCTTCAAAACAAGGTTACGACGCTCGAGGGCAAGCTCTGGAGCGGTCTGGGGATTGTAGCGCGACGGCCCCTTGACCATACCGACCAGCAACGCCAGGTGCTGCACTTCAAGTCGATCGACGGCGCGCCCGAAAAGCATGCGACTGGCACGTGCGAAACCATGAATCGCAATGCGATTTTGCTGCAACAGGAAGACCTCGTTAATGTAGGCAGTGACAATCGCCTGTTTACTAAAGCGCAGCTCCAGCAGCAGCGCCAGGAACGCCTCATTGATTTTGCGCAACAAGGACTTCTGCGGCGTCAGAAACAGGTTCTTGGCCAGTTGCTGCGTCAGGGTACTGCCACCCTGGACCGTCTTACCCGCTTTCAGATTGGCCCACAGTGCACGCAGAATCGCCATTGGACTGACACCTGAATGCGTAAAGAAAGCACGATCTTCGACTGCTATCAGCGTAGCCAGCAGGCGCTCGGGGACTTCATCTTCGGCAAGTAACAGTCGATCTTCTCCACTTTGCGGGTAATAACTGCCGAGGATGAGCGGTGGCAGCCGAAATACGGACAGATCATTGCCGTTTTGCGAATCGACGAGTCCAGCCACCTGCCCCGCTTCAAAGAATACCTGCACCAGGCGTGCCGCCTGCGGCTGATCGGCAAACTCGAAAGGCCGGCTATTAAATTCCAGCGAGGCACCCAGCTGACGATATTCCCCGGGCATTGGTTGCCGGTCGACGCGCGGATAACTGGCCAGCTCCAGTTCATAGGTCAATTGCTCGCGCGTCAGTTTAAGCCCCGGGTAGAGTTCCAGGGCGCGCGCGTAAACGCGCGAAGGTAACGCCCAGGCGCCACCCTCGAAACGCGAATCGATGATCTGGTTGAGGTAGACGAGATAAGCAGCGAACAACAGCAACAGCGAAATGATCAGCGCACCAGCATAGCGCCATTTTCTGCGCCCGGCGGCGCTGGGCCCTGGTTTACCGGGGCGCCGAGCTGCCCGCCTGACTGCAGCTGGTCTTTTCGCGGAAGTTTTACGGGCTGGTTTACGTGGCATCGTGCTGCCGCTGGATCAACCGGGCTTAAACAGTTGTGCGCTTGGCCCTGACCGCATCGGCGAGTTCACGCAGCAACATTTCCGAATCTTCCCAGCCGATACAGGCATCAGTAATGCTCTGGCCGTAGGTCAACGCTTCACCTTGCTGGTAATCCTGGCGCCCTTCGACCAGATTCGATTCGATCATCAGCCCGAAGATGTTGTCCTGGCCAGTTTTGATCTGGTGAATAATGTCGCGACAGACCTCGACCTGCTTGTGAAATTTTTTCTGGCTATTGGCATGGCTGGTATCGATCATCAGGCGCGAGTTGAGACCGGCGCGCTCGAGGCTGTCGGTAACTCCTGCAACACTGACGCGATCATAGTTGGGCCGATCGTTGCCACCGCGCAGGATGACATGGGTATAATTATTACCCGCAGTAGTGAAAATAGCTGAGTGTCCTTGTAGTGTAATCGAAATGAAATGGTGCGATCCCTGCGCCGCTCGCATTGCATCAAGCGCTACCTGCACGCCTCCATCGGTGCCGTTTTTGAAGCCAACCGGGCAGGAAAGCCCTGAAGCCAGTTCACGATGACCCTGGCTCTCCGTGGTGCGTGCACCGATCGCGCCCCAGCAAACCAGATCAGATATGTACTGCGGACTGATCAGGTCGAGGTATTCGTGCCCGGCGGGGATGCCTTTTTCGGCAAGTCCGAGCAACAGTTCGCGCGCCTTGCGCACTCCCTTGTTGATATGGAAGCTGCCATCCAGGTCGGGATCGTTGATCAAGCCTTTCCAGCCTACGGTGGTGCGCGGTTTCTCGAAATAGACGCGCATCACGATCACCAGTTCCTGCTCGAGCTCATCCTTTATTTTTTTCAGCCGATCGGCGTATTCCAGCGCGGCGCTGGTGTCGTGTATTGAACAGGGACCGATTATTACCACCAGGCGATCGTCCTTGCCATCCAGCACATCGTAGATTTGCTGGCGACCTTCGGTCACCGTGTTTGCTGCCTGTTCAGACAGCGGCAATTCCTGCATCAACGCTTCAGGCGTCTGAATTTCCTGGGTGCCAGTGATGCGTAGGTCTTTGGTCTGGTGCATAGTCATTAGGTCTTGTGGGCCGCTGTTGCCGGTGTAAAGGGCCGGGTATTCTTAACTATCGTGCGATTAATTGCCAGAGCTTAGCTGGAAAATTTATCAATCTGCGCAAAGCTGCATGATTTATGCATTGTCCCGGTGAAATGAGGACAGCAATTCCTGCGTCTGTTCAGCACGCAGACGCGGACCGAACTGGGTAACAATCTTCGCCGATGCCAGCGATGCCAAATCGCCCGCACGTTGGAAATTCATGCCCTGCGACAAGCCGTACAACATCGCGCCGGCAAACATGTCGCCCGCGCCGAGGGTATCGATCGCCTCGACTGGGCGGGGTTTGATCTCAATCTCCGAGATGCCATCGAACAGCAATGCCCCTTGACTGCCGCGGGTGATTGCGAACTTGCCAGCAAGCTTCTTGAACAGGCTCACCGCGTCGGCGAGATTATCGCTAGCTGCCAGTTCCATGGCTTCATCCTCATTGGCGAATAGCAGATCGACACCGTCGCCTATCATGGCTTCAATTGAGCCGCGAAAAAACTTGACCATGTTCGGATCCGATAGCGTCAAGCAAGTCATGATTTTGCGCCTTTCGGCAATACGCCTGACCTCGATGGCGCTGTCGCGAGCGTTGTCGGCGCTCGCCAGGTAGCCCTCGATATAGACCGCGTTTGAATGCTTGATCGCCTCGATATCGATGTCAGTGCTATCGAGCTGACCGCTGACACCGAGGAAAGTATTCATGGTGCGATCGGCGTCCGGGGTGACAAACACCAGGCATTTTCCGGTGATACCGTTTGGCAGGATTTTGCTGTCGAGACTTGAATGAACGCCGGAGTCATGCAGATCACGCGCGAATATCTGCCCCGTCATGTCGTGGGAGACCCGGCCGTCGAAATGGGTTTTAGCGCCCATTTGGGCCAGCGCAATGATGCTGTTGGCAGCCGAACCACCACAGGTCATGCTTTCGTGCGAATCTTTCAGCTGAGCCACCAGGCTGTTCTGACGCTGCTCGTCGATGAGCGTCATCACACCCTTTTCGATGTCCAGCTCGGCGAGCCGCTGCGGGGTCGCGTGATATTCGATATCGACCAGCGCATTACCGATCCCATAGACGTCATACTTTTTCATAAAAGTCCTTGTTTCAGTGGCTTAATTCGCGCATTTTAACCGTATTCTCAGCAACACAGGGTAATCTTTTGATTCGTTTGCGAAAAAAAATTAACTCATTCAAAACATCCGATTCCGCTTCAATTATCGGCGTTAAGCATCTATATATAGGAGGTTCATGCAATTCAACACGGGGGTATTGAAGATGTATCGCATTGAAACTATTGACCCGATTACCGGTAAATCACTGACCCAACTGGTCGATATGCCCTATGTCATCGCAAATGTCGACGATGATAGCCTGGTCATCTATTTCGAGTCCGAGCGCAATCGCGATCTTTACCTGCAGGACCCGACCAGACACCGACTCCAGCACTATGGGCATTTGTCCCAAAACTAACCGCTCGGAAATTTTTCGACCGCCGGCAAGAGGCATTATGTTTTAAGTCATAAATAGCAAATCCCAATCAATAATATAAATAAAATTAACTTCATTTATGCTCCGGTCTTGCTACCATACGCCCCTCGAACAAGACAACCCTGTCAACAACTGGAGGCATCATGTCCCTTAAAGGATCGAAAACCGAGCAAAATCTGAAAGACGCATTCGCTGGCGAGTCCCAGGCTAATCGCCGTTACCTGTATTTTGCCGCCAAGGCAGACGTTGAAGGTTTCAACGACGTATCAGCGGTATTCCGCTCCACTGCAGAAGGTGAAACCGGTCACGCACACGGTCACCTCGAATACCTCGAAGAAGTCGGTGATCCGGCGACGGGACTGCCGATCGGCAGTACCGAGCTGAACCTCAAGGCTTCAATTGCCGGTGAAACCCACGAATACACCGACATGTATCCGGGCATGGCGAAAACTGCTCGTGATGAGAGCTTTGATGAGATCGCGGACTGGTTTGAAACGCTGGCGAAAGCCGAGCGCTCACACGCAAACCGGTTCCAGAAGGCGCTCGACAACCTCGACGTTTAACTCAACCTGATTGCCGGACCCTCGGGTCCGGCAATCAACACCGGCAATACACATGTCCACTGCATCCCGTGAAGGCAGTCTCGATGCGCCCACGCGCCATCCGCTCGGTCAAAATGAGCCGGATTTTTATAACGAAACTGCGATATTTGACGAACTCGAACGCGTTTTTGACATCTGTCACGGCTGTCGGCGTTGCGTCAGCCTGTGCAACTCGTTCCCGACGCTGTTTGACCTGGTGGACGAGTCTACAACCATGGAAGTCGACGGTGTAGAGCGTAAGGACTACTGGAAGGTCGTAGATCACTGTTACCTGTGCGATCTCTGCTATCTGACCAAGTGTCCATATGTCCCACCGCACGAATGGAACGTTGACTTCCCGCACCTGATGCTGCGCGCCAAAGCACTCGGATACAAACAGGGGCGCAGCAAGCTGCGCGACAAGATTATCACTTCGACCGACGCCATCGGCAAGCTCGCCAGCATTCCGATCGTTGTCAACGTCGTCAATGCTGTCAACAGAAACGAACACACTCGTGCACTGCTGGAATCTGCGCTGGAGATTCATGCCGAGGCGCGCCTGCCCGAGTACCACAGCAATACCCTGAGCAGACGCAGTGCGCAACACCAGCCAGCCGATATCGAAATTACTGCAACCGAGCGCACCAGCGGCAAGGTGGCGATCTTTGCCACCTGCTATGGTCAATACAATGAACCGTTGATCGGTGAGGATTTGCTGGCGGTGTTCGAACACAATCAAATCCAGACCATGATTGTGAAGAACACCGTTTGTTGTGGCATGCCCAAGCTTGAGCTGGGAGATTTGGACTCGGTCGAGAAATTGAAAAACCACAACATCCCGTTGCTGGCCGGGCTGGTGGACGATGGCTGGGATATTATCTCTCCGGTACCATCCTGCACGCTGCAATTCAAACAGGAATTGCCATTGATGTTCCCCGCAGACGCAGACGTTGAAAAAGTCCGGCAAGCCTTCTTCGATCCCTTCGAGTATCTTGCCCTGCGCCACAAGGCCGGACTGATGAATCTTGATTTCAGCGGTACTATCGGCAAGATCGCCTACCACGTTGCCTGCCACCAGCGGGTACAGCGAATCGGTCTGAAGACGCGTGATATCCTGGCGTTGATTCCAGAAACCGAAATCGAGGTCATCGAGCGTTGCTCCGGTCACGATGGCACGTATGCCATCAAGCAGGAGTTCCACGATACCTCGATGAAAATCTGCAAGCCGGTGGTCAACCGCGTACGCAAGGCTGAGCCCGATGCCTATGCCAGCGATTGCCCCATGGCCGGGCAGCATATCTCGGCAGGCCTCAACGACGGCAGTAAAACCCAACACCCGATCAGCCTGTTGCGCCAGGCTTACGGAGTCTGAACGATGGAGTCAACGATGACAGGTCCCAATACCCAACCCAATACGCGCCTGATAACCCGCGGCGATCTGATGAGCCTCGAGCAGTACGCCGAGAAACGTGACAGTTTTCGTCAGCAGGTGCTGGCGCACAAGAAAAACCGCCAGGTCGCGCTTGGCCCTAACACCACGCTTTATTTCGAAGATCGCTTAACCCTGCTGTACCAGATCCAGGAAATGCTGCGCATCGAGAAGGTGTTCGAAGCCGATGGCATCAACGAGGAACTCGAAGCCTATAACCCGTTGATTCCCGATGGCTGTAATTTCAAAGCTACCTTCATGATCGAATACGCAGATCCCATAATACGTGCCGCACAGCTCGAAAAGATGGTTGGGATCGAGGATCTGCTGTGGATGCAGATCGCCGAGCACGACAAGATCTGGTCGATTGCCGATGAAGACCTGGGGCGTTCCACCGCGACCAAGACTTCGGCAGTGCACTTCATGCGTTTTGAACTGACGGAGGCATTGGCCGCAGAGCTGAAAGCCGGCGCCGACTGGCATATCGGTGTGCAGCACCCGGTTTATACCTACGATCTTGCGCTCGTTGGCGCGACCCGCGATTCGCTACTCAAGGACCTCGACTGAGCCGCACTACGCGCGCGCCGGGTCGGCCTGGCTCGATACGCGCCTCAAGGCGTGGCAGCTATAGATGATTGGCCACGGCTGAAATGAAATCTCTGGGGTATTTTCAGCGGGCTTGTTAGAATACTGCGCTTCATTCCCAGTGCCTGTGCGCAGGTTCCCGAGCCGATGTTCGAACTGATTACCAACGCTAACCTGTTTAGCCCGGCGCCGCTGGGTATTCGCCATCTGCTGGTTTGTGCCGGCAAGATCGTCTTTATCGGTGAACAGCTGCCTCGGCTGGACGATGCGCTTGAGATCAATGAAACCGACCTCAGTGGTGCGCGCCTGGTCCCGGGCCTGATCGATGCGCACACGCATCTTACCGGCGGTGGTGGCGAAGCCGGCCCGTCAACACGCGTACCGCCGCTGGCGCTGAGCCAGATTACCAGCGCGGGCGTTACCTCGGTGATCGGATTGCTCGGCACCGACGATTTGACCCGTTCACCGCAAAATCTGCTCAGCCAGGTCATGGGCTTGCGCGAAGAAGGCTTGTCCGCCTGGTGCTATACCGGTGGCTATCACATCCCGGTCGCGACCTTAACCGGATCGGTGCGCGGTGACATTGTCAATCTGGAACCTGTTATCGGCGTTGGCGAGGTTGCCATCAGCGACCATCGCTCCAGCCAGCCTACTCTCGATGAGATTCTACGCCTGGCAAGCGAAGCACACGTCGCCGGTTTGATGACCGGAAAGGCCGGGATTGTTCATTTTCATCTCGGCGACGGCAAACGCGGCCTGGAATTGATACGCGACAGTCTCGCTTGCAGCGAAATACCGGCGCGCGTATTTAATCCCACCCACGTCAATCGAAACAAACCTCTGTTCGAAGAGGCCTGCGAACTAACAGCGCAGGGCTGCAATGTCGATCTGACCGCGTTCCCTTCAGATTCGGGCGACGAGGGCTGGTCGGCCGAGGATGCCGTCGAGCGCTACTTCGATAAGGGTTGTGACCCGAGTAAATTAACCATCAGTTCTGATGGAGGTGGTTGCCTGCCACACTTCAATGAACAGGGCGAATTACTGAGAATGGGCTTTGCCAGTTGCTCGGCTATGGCGCACTGTATCAAATCCCTGCTCGATCGTGGTCTGCCCGAGCAGACGGTGTTACCCTTGATGACCAGCAACGTCGCTCAACTGCTCAAACTGGTTAATAAAGGCCGGATCGCGACTGGTTTCGATGCCGATCTGGTGGTACTGGACCAGGCCAACCGCGTCGATTCCGTCATGGCCCGGGGCGTCTGGCAGGTAAAAAATAACAAGCAATTGGTAAGCGGTCTGTTCGAACCGTAACCTCACAGAGAGTTTTATGAGTCCTTCTCCAAAAAATGGCGATCAGCTTCGCGGTTACGTCATTCCTATCGGTGGCGCCGAAGAACGCACCGGCTCGATGCGGGTACTGAGGCGTTTCGTGCGCCTGTGTGGCGGTCGCCGCGCCCGCATCGTTATCATTCCAACCGCCTCAAATCTACCCGACACCGGCGATCGTTACATCGACATATTTGCCAGGATCGGGGTCAAGGATGCCGTTTCCCTGCCGATAAGCGAACGTTCCGATGCCGATCGTGCCGAGTACATCGAGCAACTCGACAAAGCCACCGGTATCTTTATAACCGGTGGCAATCAACTGCGCCTGTCGACGATACTCGGCGGCACCCTGGTGGCACAGAAGGTACGTCGGCTCAATGCCGCCGGTGTTCACGTGGCCGGCACCTCGGCCGGTGCCGCCATCATGCCGGAGCACATGATTGCCGGTGGTTCCATGGGGCTTTCACCGCAGGCCGATGGCGTCAACCTGGCGCCGGGCCTGGGTCTTACCAACGCGGTCATCATCGATCAACACTTCAGCCAGCGCGATCGCCTGGGTCGATTGCTCACCGCCGTTTCCTATAACCCTTTTATGATGGGAGTCGGCATCGACGAAGATACTGCCATCTTTATCGGACCCGACCAGGTATTCGAAGTCGAGGGTAGCGGTTCGGTCACAATTATCGATCCGGAGAACCTGAGTTATTCATCGATGGATCGCGCCAAGAAAAACGAATCACTCAGTCTCCTCGATCTGAAATTGCACATCCTTTCCCGGGGCTGCCATTTCGACATACACGAGCGCAAACCCTATCCACCGAAAAAGCGAGGCATTAAATGAAAATTACCGCAACCAATGTCTATGTAGGCCCAAACATTTACGCAAATTTTCCGGTCATTCGCATGGTGCTCGATATCGGCCTCCTGGTGGAATGGCCTTCGGTGAAATGTGGTCGGGAGTTTACTGATGGCCTGCAACAGGCCTTGCCGAGCCTGGCCGAACACGGCTGTTCCTATGGGGAACCGGGCGGTTTCATCCGCCGTCTGACCGAAGACGATGGCACCTGGATGGGGCACATCATGGAACATGTGGCGATCGAAATTCAAAACATTGCCGGCTCCGGCGTCAGCTTCGGCAAAACTCGAACCACGGGGGAGCCGGGCATGTACAACATGATTTATGCCTACAAACAGCGCGATGCGGGCATCGAGGCTGGAAATCTGGCGTTGCGCCTGTTAATGCATTTGTTACCGGATCCGCTGCAACAGCAAATCGAGTTTCCCATCGATCCCGAATTCAACTTTGAGCAAGAACTCGAAGCCTTTGTAAGGCGTGCGCAACAACGCGAGTTTGGGCCAAGCACGCAGTCGCTGGTCGATGCAGCGGTCGCACGCAACATACCCTGGTTACGCCTGAACGAATACAGCCTGGTGCAGTTCGGCCACGGCAAGTATCAAAAACGTATTCAGGCGACGGTCACCAGCGACACGGGTACCATTGCCACTTCGCTTGCCAGCGACAAGGAAGGCACGCATAGCGTGTTGCGTGATATGGGCTTGCCGGTTCCCAAGCAAACCATGTTCGCCAGCGAAGACGACGCGGTGAGTGCGGTTAAGCGCATGGGTTATCCGGTGGTCATCAAGCCGCTGGACGCCAACCACGGGCGTGGTGTCTGTATTAATCTGAACAGCGAGGAGGAAGTACGCGAGGCTTATCATATTGCCAAGGCGCAAAGTCGTTCGCGTCACGTGATTGCCGAGAGTTTCATTAGCGGATTCGATCATCGCATGCTGGTAGTCAACAATGAGCTGGTCGCCGTCGCCAAGCGCGTGCCGGGTCATGTCGTCGGCGACGGTAAATCGACCATCGCGCAGCTTGTCGATATCGTCAATTCCGATCCACGCCGCGGCATCGGCCACGAAAAAGTACTCACTCGTATCGATATTGACGGACAGGCTGAAGAATTGCTGGAAGAAGCCGGCTACGATGAAAACACGGTGCTGAAGAAGGATGAAGTCTTTTTCCTGCGCGCCACCGCCAACCTGTCCACCGGTGGCACCTCGATCGATTTGACCGATGTAGTGCACCCGGATAACCGTGAAATGGCGGTACGCGCGATTCGCGCGATCGGGCTTGACATCGGTGGCGTCGACTTTATCACCGACGACATCACCTCTTCCTATAAAGACGTCGGTGGTGCCATCGTCGAAGTCAATGCCGGCCCCGGATTTCGTATGCACGTCGCACCGAGCGAGGGGCAGTCGCGCGACGTTTCCGGCAAGGTGCTCGACATGCTGTACCCGCCGGGAACTCCGAGCCGCATACCGGTTGCCGCGATTACCGGCACCAATGGCAAGACGACCACCACGCGCATGCTCGCGCACATCATGCAAACCTGCGGTCATATCGTCGGCATGACTTCGACCGGCGGCATCCAGGTAGACGGGCGCGTTACGGTGAAGGGAGACATGACCGGACCGCAATCGGCACAGATCGTTCTGCGCGACCCGACCATTGATTTTGCCGTACTTGAAACGGCCCGCGGTGGCATCCTGCGTGCCGGGCTCGGCTATCGCGAATGCGATGTCGCCGCCTGCATCAATATTACCGCAGACCACATGGGCCTCGGCGGTATCGAAACCCTGGAGCAGCTGGCGCAGGTCAAGGAAACCGTGGTACGCATTGCCAACGACACCGCCGTACTGAATGCCGACGACAAGTTGTGCCTGAAAATGGCCGATAACACCCGCGCCAAGCACATTTGCTATGTGACCATGGATTCGACTCACGGACTGGTGCGTGAGCACATCCGCGCCAATGGTCGTGCCGTCGTGCTCGAAAAAGGTATGAACGGCGAAATGATCACCATCTACGATAACGGTGCACACATCCCCTTGCTGTGGACCCACCTGATACCAGCGACGATCGAAGGCAAGGCACTGCATAACGTACAAAACGCGATGTTCGCGGCGGCCATGGCTTATAGTTTCGGCAAGGACCTCGACCACATTCGCAACGGCTTGCGCACCTTCGATACCTCGTTCTTCCAGAGCCCGGGACGCACCAACGTCTATAACGAACACCCCTTCAAGGTCATTCTTGATTACGCCCACAACCCGGCCAGTTTTGCCGCGATGGCGGTACTGGCTGGCAGGCTGGAACCCGCGGGCCGGCGCACAATCGTGCTTTCGGTTCCCGGCGATCGCCGCGACGAAGACATCCGCAACTCGGTGAAGGCCTGCCTGCCGCAGTTTACGCATTTCATCTGCAAGGCGGATAACAACCGTCGTGGGCGCAGCCACGACGAGATTCCTCAGCTGATGCGCAAGTACCTGATGGAGTTCGGCGTGGATGATGCCAACATCACCGTCATCGCAGACGAAGAACCGGCAGTTGATTACGCACTTAATGCTGCCGAGGCCGGTGATCTGCTGGTCATCACCGCGGACGATCTGACGCGCACCTGGAAACAGATCATTCACTTCAACAATGAAGCGGTCGTTGATAAGGCCACGGTTCCCGGCACCAAGGTATATCTGCCGGAAAAAGCCAAACGCTATGTACTCGATCAGGACGAAGAACTGATTATCGACGAACGCGGTGTTCGACTTGCGCGCCATGAACCCGAGGATGCCGATTAGTGACCTTTCATGGAGATACCTGAACTAAAATCAGAGCATTTGATCGTCGATAGCTGCCGGCGCCTCACCGGCCCTTCGCTGGTGTGGAGTAAACCGGGTGCAATCCTCGATGTCCTGATTCACGACATGGACATGGCAGCGGTTCTGGACTGCTGGTACCGCGAGATCACACAACTGCTCGCAGACGTTGACTGGGGCGAACCAGAGCTCACCCATCGGCGTTTTGAAAACGGCTACAACCTGCTGCTTGCAGCCCCGATCGACCAGCTCTTCAGTGCCGTGCTCGCACTGGAGACGGCCTGGTATTTCTGCAGCTGTGAATTACTCGAGCAACCGATTGAATCCCGTGGTGCCCTGCTCGCGGAACTGCGCAAGCAAATGCTTGAAGAACGAAACCCGGCACTGATTGAAATCGAAAACGCCGCTGCACGGCACGATATCGACTTCCTGGTCGATGATGATACCGTCTCGCTGGGCCACGGCAACGGCAGTCGCAGTTATCCCATCGAGCAGCTGCCGTCACCCGACGCGGTGGACTGGTCACACATACACAACCTGCCGGTCGCCATGATCACGGGCACCAACGGCAAGTCGACCAGTGTGCGCCTGCTCGATGGTATCGCGCGATCCGCCGGCCAGGTCTCGGGCGTCACCTCAACCGATTTCGTGCGCGTCGGTGATGAAGTGCTCGACCATGGCGACTATTCAGGACCTGGGGGCGCCAGGCTGTTATTGCGCGATCCCCGCCTCGAGGTCGCCTTTCTCGAAGTTGCGCGTGGCGGCATTTTGCGTCGCGGCCTGCCAGTGCGCCGCGTCCGCGCCGCATTGGTAACCAATATCGCCAGCGACCACCTGGGGCAATACGGCGTCAATACACTTGCTGCGTTGGCCGAAACCAAATTTGCGGTGGCCAGAACCTTGGCCGACGATGGCACCCTCATCGCCAATGCCGACGATAGCGAAATCGTCACTTTTCTGGCAAGCAGGCCCCAGCGTAAGCTCTGCTGGTTCAGCCTGGACAAGTCAAATTTACAAATTCAACGACAAATCAGCCGGCGACAGGCCTGTTGTTTTTGCGACAGGGGAAAGCTGGTCTATTTTGACGACAGCGGCACCACTGAAATCTGTACCATAAATGAAGTCCCCATGACCCTGCAGGGAGCGGCATTGCATAATGTTAGTAATGCGCTGGGTGCCATAGGCGTTGCTCGAGCCATGGGATACACGGCGGCGCAGATCGGTGCCGGCCTGCGCCGATTTCACAGTGACGCCCGCGACAATCCTGGGCGCATGAACCATTTCAGGTTAGGGAATTCGGCACGGGTCATTGTAGATTTCGCACACAACGAACATGGTGTAAGCGCAATAGTCGATACCGTCGGGCGTATGCCGGCCAGAAAAAAATGGGCGTTGTTTGGATCTGCCGGTGATCGCTCTGACGAGCATATCGCGGCGATTGCGCGTGGCGTTTGTTCGATCAAGCCGGATCATGTGGTGATCGCCGAGTTGGCAGACTACCTGCGTGGACGCAATCCCGGTGAGGTCAGTATGATCATGAAACAGGCCTGCCTGGAAAGCGGAATCCCCGAACAGCGCATCCACCTGGTCGACTCACCATTTGCCGGCGTCAAGTTGGCGCTGGCGGAAATGCAGACAGACGATCTTGGCCTGTTCCTGGTGTTAGCACAGCGCAGCCAGATTATCGACTACCTCAAGGCGCAATCGGCTTCCTAGACTGAACGCACCGCCACAACATGTGGCCGATCGCTGAACAGTAGCTTCTCGACCTCACTGGCAGACACCGCCTTGGAATAAAAATAGCCCTGTACCATGTCGCAGTTGAGTTCTGCCAGTAACTCGCCTTGTTCGGCGGTCTCGACACCCTCGGCGATGGTTTTCAGGTGCAATCCCCGGGCCATCGCAATGATGGCCTGGACCAGGCCCAGGTGGCTTTTGCTCTGGGTGATGTCACGAATAAAGGAACGATCTATTTTCAGTGTACTGACCGGAAACTCACGCAGGTAACTCAATGCCGAGTAGCCCGTGCCAAAATCGTCAACCGCAAGCCGTACACCCATCTCGCGAAACTCGGCCAGCACCTCGCTGGTCCGGGTATCGTGATCCATCAACAATGTCTCGGTGATTTCCAGCAACAACTTGTCCGCGGGGAATCCGGTTTCGTAGAGAATACGTTGCAGCTGCGCTTTATCGAACCCACCTTTGAACTGGCGCATGGAAATGTTTACCGCGAGGTAAAACTCGGGATGCAGATCATGTTTTAGCCACTCCCTGACTTCGCTACAGGCTCGGCGCATTACCCACTGTCCGATTTCTTCGATCAGGCCGGTTTCCTCGGCGACCCTGATGAAGTCGGTCGGCAGCACCAGGCCGCGCTGCGGATGCTGCCATCGCAACAAGGCCTCGACCCCGACCAGCTTGTGATTCTGTGTGTCATAGATGGGTTGGTAATGGACTTCCAGTTCGTCCTGACTAAGCGCCAGCCGCATATCTTTATCGACCTCGAGGAATTGTCTTGCCCGATCCGTCATCTCCGAGGTGAAAAAGCGGAAGGTGTTACGCCCCTGGTCTTTGGCCTCGTACATGGCCATGTCGGCATTTTTCAACAGGGTATTAACATCCCTGCCATCGATCGGGCTGAGGGTTATGCCAATACTCGCGCTGGAATAGACTTCATGCCCATCCAGCATGTAAGGCTGTGACAAACGCGCCAGTATATGTTTAGCGATGATCGAAGCGTGTATCTCGTCGGAGACGTTGGTCAGCATCACCGTAAACTCATCGCCTCCAAGACGCGATACCACGTCGGTTTCACGTGTCGCCCGCCTGATTCTGTCAGCCACCTGTTTGATCAGTTCGTCGCCATAATCGTGACCCAGGGTATCGTTTATCGTCTTGAAACGGTCGAGATCGATAAACAGCAATGCAGTAAGTCCGTTATTACGTCGATCACGGGTAATCGCTTCATGCAGGTGTTCGACAAAGTTCGCGCGGTTGGGGAGCTGTGTCAACGAGTCATAATTAGCCCGGTAGCGAATCTGCTCTTCACTGTCCTTTAACGCGATCACAATGCGCTGCAGGCGCAGACCGAGTATCACCAGGCCAATCGACATCAGCGTGAGCACAGCCAGGGTTATCACCATGACGCTACGAAAACTCTTGATTCTGCCGGCCTGCACCGTCAAGCGATCCACTGCGGTTTGCGCCACCTCCTGCAACAGTAGCTCGGCCTCTTCATAAGCCTGCTTCGCTCTTTCTTCCACCAGCTCCAGAGTATGGGCCGAGGTCGGCTCAAAATTGAAAATACCATTGGTTAACCAGTTTTTGATATCGTACACGGCGGGATTGATCCTGGCATGAATCATGGAAATCCCCAGCATGTCATTAAACCGATATTCGCGGCTCATTTTGTCGAGAAAAAGTTCGACCGTATCGGTTTGCCGCAGAACGACTCCAAAAGAGGTCAGCCCGGTGTTGGCGCGTGCAAATTCAATGTCCTGGACCAGGCGGCCCATCTCATAAACCAGTACGCGGATATCCCGTTCCTGCTTCGACAGAGCAATCGGCAAGGCTTCTTCGATTTCCAGCAAGGTTCGCTGGACATAGTAAATTACGCCCGATGTCGAAATCAGCAGCAGCAATACCAGTGATATCGAAACTGTGGGTCGGGTCAACATCCCGCGTCCGCGAAGGCTTCTGGTCCTGGCAAGCACGAGTTGGATACAATCGTGGACAGACTCTATCATTCGCTTGTCATACCCATTTCAGCATAATAGCGGCTGGAGCCGGGATGCAGAGGAACGGCGACACCATCCAGCGCAGTTTGCAGCGATATGTGCTTACCCTTGACGTGACCACTATCCAGCAACCGGCGAGAATTCTGGCTCCACAGTGAACGGGTAATCTGGTACACCGTTTCGTCGTCTACCGAAGAGGCGACCAGCCACTGGGCTCCTACACTGACAGTTTCGACTTCTGCGATTCCCCCGTAGATATTTGCGGGGATACTATCGCGGGTAAAAAAACGATATTGCGACACCAGGTTGTCCGCCTCGGGACCATTGATCGGGACTAGCACGATCTCGGTGTCATTCGCGAGCTCGGATATCGACCGCGCCGGATAACCGGCTACCACGAAAAAAGCATCGAGTTGCCGGTTGCGTATGCGCTTGATCGCATTGGTCGGCTTTATGTATTCGATATCCAGATCGTCCTTGGATATTCCGTACGCCTCCAACACCAGTTCAGCATCAATCAGCGTACCCGAGCCGAGTTCATCGATAGAGACTCGCTTGCCGATCAGGTCTTTGACGCGTCTGATCCCGGCATCTTTATGGGCCACGATATGGATGCTCTCGGGATAAAGATTAGCAATGGCGCGCAACTTCAGTTTGGGTGGCTCGCCAGCGAAAGTACCGCTACCGCTATAAGCCCAGTAGGCGATGTCTGACTGCACGAAGCCGGACTCCAGTTTACCCTGCTGGATGCCGTTGACGTTAGCCACTGATCCGTTGGCAGATTGGGCAATTAGAATCAATCCGGGAGGACCACAACTACCACCGGCGTCACAGGGAATGGAACCCGGAGGATTGCTGATGGCGTGGGCTATCATGCCACCGATCGGATAATAGGTCCCAGCAATTCCACCCGTCCCGATGCGAAAAAAACGCAGTTCCTGCGCTTGTCCAAAGGTGAAGGGGTTACTCAGCAACAGGCTGATTCCCAGGATGGTAAAAAATACGCGCATTTTACTCCATTTAAACCAGGATATTTAGTGAGTTATTACTTTAAGAATGTCATCTAAATATTTATTTTATATACTAAATATATCCTGAGCGACGTCTTCTTTTTGAGCGTAGCGTCAATAATTCCAGCGAAAATTTAACGTTGGTATTACTGAGCCTAGCTGACCTTGCCGCGTTATTCCTGACTTTAACACTCTAAAAAACTGTAATGTTTGTTGCGCATCACAATCTCGTCTCAACAGAGGCGGCAGGTCTCCCGTAACGCCCTGTAAACCGATAATAGGATTTACACCCGATATGACTGGCAAACAACACGTTGAGTGATAGCTTACTGCAGGAAATAGACCGCGTTTGTTAAATTTGTCCTATTTCCTCTCCAGGCCGGTACCAGTTCAGCTTGTTGTGCAATGCGACGACTTCACCAACCATGATCAAGGTAGGCGCACGAACCTGTTGATCGGCGATGATAGCTGGCAGGCTATCCAGGTCACCAACGAATACCCGCTGCATCGCCGTCGTCCCCTTTTCCACCAGGGCAGCGGGTGTATTCGCTGCACGGCCGTGCGCTTTCAATGACTCGCAAATACGTGATACGTTTTCGAGACCCATGTAAAACACCACGGTCTGATTGGCATGACTCAGCATTTTCCAGTTCAGATCCTCGGCACCCTTGCGCCGATGTCCGGTGACGAAGATACAGGCTTGCGAATAGTCGCGATGTGTCAGTGGAATACCCGCGTAACTTGCGCAGCCTGATGCTGCGGTAATGCCAGGCACTACCTGAAACTCGATATTCTCGTCGATCAGCTCACCGAGTTCCTCCCCACCACGCCCGAATATAAACGGATCACCACCTTTGAGCCGCAACACCCGTTTACCCTCACGCGCGAGTCGCACCAACAGCTGGTTTATGTTTTCCTGAGGGATAGCATGATTTGCACTGGCCTTGCCGGCGTAGATCCTCTCTGCGTCACGGCGCACCATGTCCAGGATCGGTTGCGATACCAGGCGATCATAAACCACCACGTCCGCCCTGTGCATCAGGCGCAGCGCTTTGAACGTCAGCAAATCAGGGTCTCCAGGTCCGGCACCTACCAGGTAAACCTCGCCATTAACCTGCGCGTGGTCGAAATCGCGCAGTTGCTGTTGCAGGCGCTCGCGCGCGACTTCCATCTTGCCGGAAAAAACCAGTTCGGCGACCTGTCCATCGAGAATCGATTCCCAGAATCGACGGCGTGCACCCACGTTTGGCAGGGCCTGCTTGACGGTCAGGCGAAACTCATCGGCCAGGGTTGCCAGTTCGCCATAGGCGCCAGGAATCGTGCTCTCGAGTCTGGAGCGCAACATACGCGCGAGTACCGGCGATACGCCCCCGCTAGAAATCGCGATCTGTATCGGGCCACGCTCAATCATCGACGGCATGATAAAGCTGCACAGTTCAGGATTGTCCACCACGTTGACTGCAATTCCTCGTGCTTGCGCAAGCCTGGAAATGTCTCGATTGAGATCCTGGTCATCGGTCGCCGCAATCACACAGACAGCATCATCCAGGTCGGATTCGACAAATGCGCGCTGCGACAGCTCAATCTCCTCGAAGAACGCGAGATCACTTAACGCGACACCGATTTCGGGCGCAACGACGCACAGCTTGCCGCCAGCCTTATGCAATAGCTCGGCTTTGCGCGCGGCAATCGACCCGGCGCCGACCACCAGGCACTTCTTGCCCACAATAGCCCAAAAAACCGGTAGAAATTTCATCGCTTCATGACCTCACGGCGGAAATATAAAATGACAGGTAATCGGGCATAGTGTACTTATATCGTCAGGCGACATGAACCTGCAGCAATCTTTCACCCGATACAAATAAATGTCCCCCGATTACCTGTAACGACCAATTACCGCTCCCTGTTTCCTGTCGCCATACTGCATAAAAAAAGCCCGCTGTTGCGGGCTTTAATATTAACACTTCGGCACGTTTATTGATGCTTGCTACGATAGTTGTCGATGGCCGCGGCAATCGCGTCCTCGGCCAGCACCGAACAGTGGATCTTGACCGGGGGCAATGCCAGTTCTTCGGCAATATGCGTATTCTTGATTCCGGCCGCTTCGTCCAGGCTCTTACCTTTGACCCACTCGGTCACCAGCGAACTCGACGCGATCGCCGAGCCACAACCGTAGGTTTTGAACTTGGCATCTTCAATAATACCGTCGCTGTTTACCTTGATTTGCAATCTCATCACATCGCCACAGGCGGGCGCACCGACCATGCCGGTTCCAACCGACAGGTCATCGTCAATGACGCCGACGTTGCGTGGATTTTCGTAATGATCGAGTACTTTTTCACTATATGCCATGTTTCACCTCTAAGTCGTAGCGGCTAATGCGCTACCCATTCAACAGAATTCAAATCAACACCGTCCTTGTACATATCCCAAAGCGGCGACAAACCACGTAATTTTTCAACCGCAGCACGCACCAGGTCAACCGTATAATCGATTTCCTCGACAGTGGTAAAGCGGCCGATGGTAAAGCGGATGGAGCTATGCGCCAGCTCGTCGTTGCGTCCCAATGCTCGCAGCACGTAGGAAGGTTCAAGGCTTGCGGAGGTACAGGCCGAGCCAGACGACACGGCCAGATCACGCAGGGCCATGATTAACGACTCACCTTCGACAAAATTGAAACTGATGTTCAGGTTCCCGGCAATACGATGCTCGAGGTCACCGTTGACGTAGACTTCTTCCATATCTTTAAGACCGTTATAGAGTCGATCTCGCATCATGCGAATACGTTCGTTTTCAGTCGCCATTTCTTCTTTAGCAATGCGGAAAGCTTCACCCATGCCAACAATTTGATGCGTGGCCAGGGTTCCGGAACGCATTCCGCGTTCATGACCGCCACCGTGCATCTGTGCCTCGAGACGAACGCGCGGCTTGCGACGTACGTAAAGCGCGCCAACACCCTTGGGTCCGTATGTCTTGTGCGCACAGAAGGACATCAGGTCGACTTGCAGCGTCTGCAGGTCTATCTCGACCTTGCCGGTAGACTGCGCCGCATCAACGTGGAAAATGATTCGATTTGCGCGCGCGAATTCACCGATCGCCGCGATATCCTGAATAACACCGATCTCGTTATTGACGTGCATTATCGAAATAAGAATAGTCTGATCGGTGGTAGCTGCTTTAAGCGCTTCCATATCCAGCAGGCCATTTTCCTGCGGATCCAGGTAAGTGACGGTAAAACCTTCACGTTCGAGTTGACGGCAGGTATCGAGTACCGCCTTGTGCTCGGTTTTGAGAGTGATGATGTGATTGCCTTTCTTGCGATAAAAATGCGCAGCACCCTTGATCGCCAGATTATCCGATTCGGTCGCACCACTGGTCCAGACGATTTCACGATGATCGGCATTCACCAGGTCAGCAACCTGTTGACGGGCCAGATCAACCGCGGCTTCCGCGGTCCAGCCAAACGAGTGACTGCGCGACGCGGGGTTACCAAAATTGCCTTCGATCGTCAGACATTCGGCCATTTTCGCCGCGACCCGGGGATCGATAGGCGTGGTGGCACTGTAATCAAGGTATATAGGTAATTTGATGTTACTCATGGGCATTACTCACTTCATTTCTCCAATTCAGGCTATTGCTTGCGGACGATTTAGAAAGCGCCCGTACTGAATGTCCTGTTTCTTCACTAATTCACTTATATCGGGGCGATTGACGTATTGATCAAGCTTGATACCGCTCAGGAAGCGATAAAGATTGCAGGACAACTCGAACCAGAGTTGATGCGTCAGGCATTTTTCACCCTGCGAACAATTACCCTTGCCGCCGCACTTGGTCATATCCAGTTTTTCGTCCACTGACTGGATGATGTCAGCGACGGAAATCTGATCGGCCGGTCGAGCCAGTCGATAACCCCCGCCCGGACCACGCACGCCCTCGACCAGACCGCCCTTGCGTAGCTTGGCGAATAACTGTTCGAGGTAAGAAAGCGATATGCCCTGGCATTGAGATATATCTGCCAGGGTGACTGGCCCGACTCTCTCGTGCAATGCAATATCCATCATCGCGGTTACTGCGTAACGGCCTTTGGTAGATAAGCGCATGTCTAAATTCCATAATTCCCGACTAATTTAGTCAGGAATTATATCGATGACCAGAGTCAGGTCAAGATGTATTTGAATCGAGCGGCCGGGAAATTGCGAGCAGCGATTGTTGAAATAATAATATCGATATAAATCATAAACTTATTTTTATTATTTAATGTTAAGTATTACTAACCCTCAAATGTTGCATTGGCTGAAAATAATGACCCTGGTGCAAACAGTACCCCAGCCATTTGTATAAAAACCGGTTCATTCTCCACTTTTGATCGATTAGCTCGGCGATATACATTGGGCCGTGAGCGCGGGAGGTCAATTGCTGCACTTCAACCACGCGAGCATCGTGGTAAACCTTTAAGTGCAAGTCGGGTTCGAAAATCAAATTGCCCTGATCGGCAAACTGATACGTCATGCGCAGCATGGTGGTGTAACGGCAGCGCTGGGTAATTGACAGGTACAGATCCTCATGCCCGGGTACCGTTGATATCATTTCGTCAGCGACCTTGAGATCCGGTGCAATGCTACGCAGGCGCATGTAGTTTTGCTCATAGAGTTCCATCAATCCGGCAAAGCTGCGCGCATTGGCGAAGCGACCCGCTCGAACCGGATTCAGATCAAGTAGCATCGGAGCGCTCCAGGCAACGTAGATCGAAGCGTAGCCGCCGGTATTTCTCAATCGAGGTGAAGCAATCAGAATTCAATATCAGGGTCCTGTCGGTGTGTTGATCCATGAGCTTAAGAATAGCAAACCAACGAGTCTCGTAAACCTTGTATTTACAATAGAAATATGGTTGCCCGTGCTGTTGAATCTCGATCGAGGCGCGGCTCAAATTGATACTTAAACGAATAATATCGTGTTGAATCAAACGCCTGGATTCGATGAACGCAGCTATCGCTAATGCGGCCAGTGCTGTCCATTTGAAAAATACAGGGCTGAGATAAAAATATATTGTGAGCCCCCCAGCCAGGTAGGCTGAAAGCAGCAGAATCAATTGCGTTCTTGAAGGGCTGACTTCGTAGTATTCCTGCAAGTGACTTTCCCTGTCATGCTTGACCCGAAATATTTTGCCGGAAAATTTACCGCCTTAGCGTCTGCGTAATTCCTGCAACAGACGTTGGCGCTCGGGATCGGATGTCGCATCGCGTCTGAGCAATAGATTGTACAGATCCGGATCGGGCATTTCCAACAGGGCCCGAAACTGGGCCTGATCAGCGTCGCTGGCCGCCTGGTATCCGTAATCGAGGTAGCGATTGAGAACGACATCGAGTTCTTTCATGCCACGCCGGCACAACCATCTCAAGCGTGACATTTCAGACATCTGGCGGGTAGCGTCGCAAAATTATATCTTGCGCTGCACCATCAACTTCTTGGTTTCAGCAATAGCTTTCGCAGGGTTCAGGCCCTTCGGACAGACCTTGGTGCAGTTCATGATGGTGTGGCAGCGATAGAGCTTGAATGGATCTTCGAGCTCGTCGAGCCGCTCGCCAGCAGCCTCGTCGCGGCTGTCGACGATCCAGCGGTAGGCATTTAGCAGTGCCGCCGGGCCCAGGTAGCGGTCGCTGTTCCACCAGTAACTGGGGCAACTGGTTGAGCAACAGGCGCACAGGATACACTCGTAGAGGCCGTCGAGTTTTTCGCGGTCTTCACGCGATTGCAGGCGCTCCCGATCTGGGGGCGTTGCCGTATCGGTTTTCATCCACGGTTCCACCGATGCATACTGGGCGTAAAAATTGGTGAGATCGGATACCAGGTCCTTGACCACCGGTTGATGGGGGAGTGGATATACCTTGACGTCACCTTTGATGGAGGCAATCGACTGGGTGCAGGCCAGCGTATTGCCGCCATCGATATTCATCGAGCAGGAGCCACAGATACCTTCGCGACAGGAGCGCCGCAGCGACAATGTCGCATCCATTTCATCCTTGATCTTCAGCAGTGCATCCAGCACCATCGGTCCGCAGCTGTCCATATCGACTTCGTAAGTATCGGTGTACGGATTTTCTCCGCTGCCCGGATCGTAGCGATAAACCACGAAGCGTTTGATGTTGGTAACGCCCGCGGCGGCCTTGAACAACTTGCCCGGCTTGATCACGGAGTTGGCGGGTAAGGTAAATTCTGCCATCTTGTCTGCTTCCTCAGTAAACCCGTTTCTTCGGCGGAATGACTTCACACTCATCACTGAGCGTGTACATGTGCACCGGACGATAGTCGAAGCTGACCTGTCCTTTGTCGTCAACCCAGGAGAGCGTGTGCTTCATCCAGTTTTCGTCATCGCGTTCCGGATAGTCTTCGCGCGCGTGTCCACCGCGACTCTCGGTTCGGTTGGCCGCGCTGTGTATCGTGGCCTGTGCCTGCAACAACAAATTCTCAAGTTCCAGTGTTTCAACCAGGTCAGTGTTCCACACCAGTCCTCGGTCGCTGACACCGACATCGGCAAAACTGGCGAACACTGCATTCAGCTTTTCGACACCCTCGCTCATCGAATCGCCGGTGCGAAACACCGCAGCATGCTGTTGCATGTCGCGCTGCATCTGATCCCTGATTTTCGCCGTCGGCGTCGCCCCCGAAGCGTTACGCAAACGATCGAAGCGTTGCAGAATTCCATCGCAGGCATCCGCAGCCAGCGGTTTGTGCGCCATACCAGGCTTTATTTTCTCCGCTGCGCGTAGCGCAGCAGCGCGACCAAAAACCACGATATCGAGCAATGAATTGGAACCGAGCCGGTTAGCGCCGTGCACCGAGACACAGGCCGCTTCGCCGATTGACATCAATCCGGGCACGATCGAATCCGGATCCCCGTCTTTCAGGGTGACGACCTCGCCGTGATAGTTAGTAGGAATACCGCCCATGTTGTAATGCACGGTCGGTAACACGGGAATCGGTTCCCTGGTGACGTCGACCCCGGCAAATATTTCAGCTGATTCAGAGATACCCGGCAGGCGCTCATTGATGACCTCGGGCCCGAGGTGCTCAAGGTGCAAATGGATGTGATCCTTGTTCGCACCCACGCCCCGGCCTTCATTGATTTCGATCGTCATCGAGCGGCTGACCACATCGCGCGAGGCCAGGTCCTTGGCATTGGGCGCGTAGCGTTCCATAAAGCGCTCGCCTTCCGAGTTGGTCAAATAGCCACCCTCGCCGCGAACACCCTCGGTAATCAGCACACCGGCGCCATATATGCCGGTCGGATGAAACTGTACGAATTCCATATCCTGCAACGGCAGGCCCGCACGCACTACCATACCACCACCATCACCGGTACAGGTATGTGCCGAAGTCGCCGAAAAATAGGCGCGGCCGCAGCCGCCGGTAGCCAGCACCACGGTGTGCGCGCGAAAACGATGCAGTTCACCCGTGGCCAGGTCCCAGGCCACTACGCCGCGACAGACGCCGTCTTCCATGATCAGATCGATGGCGAAGTACTCGATGAAAAACTCGGCACGATGCTTCAACGATTGCTGGTAAAGGGTATGCAATATTGCGTGCCCGGTACGATCTGCAGCTGCACAGGTGCGCTGCGCAGTGCCTTCTCCGAAATTGGTCGTCATGCCACCGAAGGGGCGTTGATAAATCTTGCCTTCCTCGGTACGCGAAAACGGCACCCCGTAGTGTTCGAGTTCGATGACCGCAGGAACCGCTTCACGGCACATGTATTCGATCGCATCCTGATCGCCTAACCAGTCGGAACCCTTGATGGTGTCATACATGTGCCATTGCCAGGTATCCGGGCCCATGTTGCCGAGCGAGGCACTCATGCCGCCCTGTGCCGCTACCGTATGACTACGAGTCGGAAACACCTTGGTGATACAGGCGGTGGACAATCCTGCCGCGGCCATGCCCAGGGTGGCACGCAAGCCGGCACCACCGGCGCCGACGATGACCACGTCGTAGCTGTGATCGATTAATTTATAGTCGTTGGACATGTCAGGCCCCAAAGGAAATTTTCAGCACCGAAATCACACCGACGGTACCGAACAGTAAACACAGTAGGTTCGATATCAACAAAACCAGCGTGCGGCCTGCATGTGAGGCAACGTAATCTTCAATGACAATCTGCAGACCGAGTTGCGCATGGTAAAACACGGCGATGATCAGCAACACCAGCGCGACCGTCACCAACGGCTGTCTCACCCAGGCAGCCAGGGTGGCGTAGTCAGCCGGCAAGGCCGCTATACAGAAACCGATCCACAGTGCCAGTGGGATCAATAATAACGCGGTAAGGCGTTGATGCCAGAAATGGCCGGTGCCCTCTCGCGCCGAACCCAATCCCTTGACCCGGGATAAAGGAGATCTCAAATCGCGCATGATCAACCAGCCCCCCCGACCAGCCAGGTTACAAAGGTGAGCACCAGCGTCATCACAATCGCCAGCTTCGCGGTCAGATCGACTGTCTCGAGTTCAAAGCCGTAGCCGACATCCCAGAACAAATGGCGAATGCCGTTACAGAAATGCAGGTACAGGGAAAAGAGGAAGCCGAGCATGAAAATCTGCCCATACCAGGCTTGAAAATGTGGTGCCAACGCTTCGTATGACTCGGCACCCTGTGCGGCAGCCGCCAGCAACCACACCAGCAGCATGCAGCCAAACGCCAGGAAAACCCCGGTGAGGCGGTGAGTAATCGACAGTATCGCGGTGAGCGGCAAACGATAAATTTGCAGATGTGGTGAAACAGGTTGATTGTGATTGGACATCGTCTATTCCCAGGTTAGCGGTTGCGCCAGGAGCCGAAGGCGGCATTTATCAGAAATCGATGCAGCGACCGTTTTTCTCCCAGTCACCGTAGCGAGTGGGATCCCTGCCCTTCGGGCCACCGTACTCCACGGCCTCGGGTTCGCTGTCGCCAGGCTGATCCTCGACTACTTCATCGGTTGTCGGCTCGGTCGGTGATTGCGTATCAGGCATTCAGGCTGATCTCATTGTTGAAAATAAACGGAATGTTAACACAGTAAATTTATTCGACGCGCACAAATGCATGCTCGACACTGGCGATACGAATTTTGTACGATTTTAATTGGAAACCTTACTGTTTTATCAACTGTGGGATCAATTCGCGGTAGGGGACGTAGCCGTTGAAGCGGGTGCCATCGCTGGTAAAAAGCGAGGGTGTTCCGGTAACGCCAATCTGGTTACCCAGTATAAATCCTTCGTCGACAGCCTGGGCCAATTCGCAATCCGAAGTCGATTGCAAAGTACCGGCCTGCGCGCCTTTGGCAATACTCAGCGCCGCTAGTTTGTCATCGGCACACCAGACCTTGCGCATATCGCTATAACCAGGCCCCCGGCTACCGCCGCGTGGATAGGGGTAGTAATGTACCGATATACCGGCCTCCTGCAGGAATTTCACTTCCTTGTGCAGCTGCTGACAGTAGCCGCAACTGGTGTCGGTAAACACGTTCAGCACCGCGAGTTCTTTATCGGCGGCAGGATAAACAATCTGTTTGGCAACTGCGAAATTCGCCAGCGCATCGACAACCATTTCGCGTCGACTCATTTCGGTCATATTGAGCGCCGTCTTGAGGTCGACCAGGTCACCGATAAACACGTAACGCCCACCCTCGATCAGGTAGGCGAACTTGTTGCCGAAACGAGTTTGATAAACACCCTCGACACCAGTCGCCACCGGGGTGTCGACCTCGTCGGTACCGAGGCGCAGTTTGAGCAGGCGCGTCATGTCTTCTACCGAATCCTCGCTGGCGCCGGCATAAGGCATAGCAAACAGGCATATCAGGCTGGCAACAAGAGCCTTTGTAAAATATTTCATCATGATTTTATGTTGTTTTTGAATCCAGAAGCTTAGTCCAACTTTGCACTATAAAGTTCGTTTTTTCCAGATCAAACTGCGATTGTTGGCAGGCATTTCGATATCGATCGCAAGCGCCATACCGGCTGATTGAGCTAGCTCATCCAGCCATTCGAAATCCTTGATACCGCTGCCCGGATCATTGGCTTTCAACATCGCGTCGAAGCGCGCATTGCTCGCCGAGGTGAAATCACCCGCGTAATTGAAGGGGCCGTAGACGATGAGATGGCCGCCGGCAGACAGGCAGACACCACAACCCGCAATGCACTCGGCCACCGCGTTGTTATCCATGATGTGGAAACTATTGGCGGTGTAAATCGTGTCGAATTCGCTCTCGGGCCATGCGCCCATCGCGTCAAGCAGCAACGGTGGCGGCAGATTAGCGAGCCCCGCATCGTCTATCCAGGCGCGAATACCGTCCAGATTCGGCTCAAGATCAGAAGTTTGCCAGTAAAGTTCCGGCAACAGGCTGGCGAAATACACCGCGTGCTGGCCGGTGCCGCTACCGATCTCCAGTACCTTGCCGCGCAGGTAAGGCCGGATTGCCTGCAATATGGCTGCCTTATTTTGTTCGGCGGCCTGGGCATATGGCAGATTCATACCCTGCCCTGCCAGCCTTGTCGGTTATTTCGGGGTCTTTGATTCAACGGCTTCCCTTTGCGCATCGCAGTTCAGTTGCCTTAGACGGGCCAGCTTTTCGGCGATCTTGATCTCGAGCCCACGCGCGACCGGGTGGTAATACACTCGCCCTGCCAGCGCTTGCGGAAAATAGTCGACGCCGGCAGCGAAGGCATCGTTTTCATCATGCGCATAACGGTAACCATCACCGTAGCCCTGCTCTGCCATGAAACGGGTCGGGGCATTGCGCAAATGCAAGGGTACTTCCAGGCTGCCCGAACTGCGCGCATCCTCCATGGCCTGCTGGTAGGCACTGTAAACGGCGTTACTCTTGGCGGCACAGGCCAGGTAAACGATTCCCTGTGCAATCGCCAGTTCACCCTCCGGGCTACCCAGGCGTTCAAATGTCTGCCAGCCCTGCAGGCACAGCTCCAGCGCACGTGGATCGGCGATACCGATATCCTCAACCGCCATGCGTACCACCCGCCGCGCGATATAGGTCGGGTCACAACCGCCGTCGATCATACGACAAAACCAGTAGAGCGCCGCATCCGGATCGGAGCCCCGCACCGATTTATGCAGCGCCGAGATCTGCTCGTAAAAAACATCACCGCCCTTGTCGAATCGTCGTGGACCCTGTTGCGCAATTTCGCCAACCAGTGCCGCATTGATACGTCCGTCCTCCACCAGGTCACTAACAATTTCAAGATAAGTGAGCGCACGCCGCGCATCACCATCGGCAGCCAGCGCCAGCATCCGCCTGGCATCCTCATCGATTTGCAGATCGAGTTGTCCGAGACCATGCTCGCGATCCTGCAGGGCGCGCGTAATCACCTGTTCGATATCCTCGGCCTGTATTGGTTTTAATACGTAGGTGCGCGTGCGCGATAACAGCGCGTTGTTGAGTTCGAAGGAAGGGTTTTCGGTGGTAGCGCCGACAAACAGAATGGTGCCGTCTTCGATGTGTGGCAGAAAAGCATCCTGTTGGGCCTTGTTGAAGCGATGCACTTCGTCCACGAACAATACTGTCTTCCCCTGAAACTGGCGCGCCTGCTCGATCGCCTCGCGGATATCTTTGACGCCCGACAGCACCGCCGACAGGGTGAGGAAGCGCGCATCGGAATATTCCGCGAGCAGGCGGGCGATAGTCGTTTTTCCAGTTCCCGGGGGGCCCCAGAAAATCATCGAATGCAGTCGATTGGATTCGATTGCCTGGCGTAGCGGTTTGCCGGGAGCGAGCAGGTGTGATTGGCCGTAGACCTGATCCAGCTGACGCGGCCGCATGCGGTCAGCCAGGGGTTGAAACGCTTTTTCCGCCAGAAATAGATCGTTCATGGAGCGGGTATAGCGCTAACCGCCGACACCATAGACATCGACTCCAGGCGGCGGTACGAAGCGAAACGTCGCTGGGTTGTGCACCACGCCGAGGCGCAGGTTTTCGAAGACGATCTGTGTACTCTGACCGAACTGGTCCTGCAATTCCATCGCTCGCACCTGGTCGCCGTCGATGCCGATATAGATGTGGGTATACTCGAGATCGCTGCCGTGTGGCACCAGTTCGACCCAGTAAAGGAACTTGCGCTGCCCCACCTCGTTCACATCGAATTGCTCACTGATGTCGGCCTGTTTCATCAGAATCATGATGGGCGCATTGGCTAGCCCCTGGTCCATCGGTTTCACCGTAACCTGGTCCAGTTCGACATCGTATATCCACAATTCACTGCCATCGGCGATGATGCGCTGCTCGAATGGATGGGTATAGTGCCAGGCAAACTTGCCCGGGCGTTGCAGGGCCAGCGTTCCTCGGCTTTGCTGCACGATATTCTTATCTTCGTCGAGCAGGGTTTGCTTGAAATCAGTAGTCAGATTATCCATCTGTTTCAGCGCCAGCTTGAGTCGCTGCCCGGCGTCGTCAGCCCAGGCTGGATGGGACAGCATTAACAGCACGATCATCAGATATTTCATAATTAATCCGTTGGCGGTGGCGGCGCCAGCACTTCGCGGCTGCCGTTGGACTGCACCATGGACACCACGCCCGAGGATTCCATTTCCTCGATCATGCGCGCTGCGCGGTTGTAACCGATCTTGAGTCGACGTTGCACATAGGAAATCGACGCCTTGCGGGTTTCGGTAACCACAGCGACGGCTTCATCGTACAGTGGATCAATCTCTTCGCCATTGGAATCGCGTGGTGCTTCGCCCGGCAAAACCGGTGCAGCAGACTCTTCCAGGACATCGGGAATGTAATTAGGTGCCCCCAGTTTTTTTATTTCGTTGACCACCGCGTGAACCTCGTGATCGTCGACGAAGGCGCCATGGACGCGTTCCGGCACGCTGGTGCCGGGCGGCAGGTAGAGCATGTCACCGTTACCCAGCAGGGTTTCCGCTCCCATTTGATCGAGTATGGTGCGCGAATCGATCTTGGATGACACCTGGAAAGCGATGCGGGTCGGGATATTGGACTTGATCAGGCCGGTAATAACGTCCACCGAGGGACGTTGGGTTGCCAGTAGCAAATGTATCCCCGAGGCACGTGCTTTCTGCGCCAGGCGGGCAATCAACTCTTCTACCTTTTTGCCGACTACCATGATCATGTCGGCGAATTCATCCACCACCACTACGATATAGGGTAAGGATTCGAGATCGTCCGGCGTCGCTTCCGGCTCCAGCAACAGGCGCTTGCGGTCGAACAGCGGGTCCTTGATCGGCGTACCGGCAGCCGCCGCCTCGCGCACTTTCCGGTTATATCCGGAAATGTTGCGCACGCCGAGCGATGCCATCAAGCGGTAACGACGCTCCATTTCAGCAACACACCAGCGTAACGCATTGGCAGCTTCTTTCATGTCGGTCACGACCGGTGCGATCAGGTGAGGAATATCCTCGTAAACATTGAGTTCGAGCATCTTCGGGTCGATCAGGATCATGCGCACATCGCTCGGCGTAGACTTGAACAAAATGCTCAGCAACATCACGTTCAGCGCCACAGATTTTCCCGAACCGGTAGTGCCGGCCACCAGCAGATGAGGCATCTTGGCCAGATCGGCGACCATGGCTTCGCCGCTGATATCTTTGCCTAGCGCCAGCGTCAACGGCGATGAAGACTCATCGAAGGCCCGCGACTGGATGATTTCAGAGAGCGCCACCACTTCACGGTTTTCATTCGGGATCTCGAGACCCATCACCGATTTACCCGGAATGATCTCAACCACGCGTACCCCGATCACCGACAACGAACGCGCCAGGTCCTTGGCCAGATTGGATATCTGGCTGACCTTGACCCCGGGCGCCGGCAGTATTTCAAAACGCGTGATGACCGGTCCAGGATGCACCGATTCAACCTGTACCTCGATACCGAAATCGCGCAGTTTCGATTCCAGTTGCTGCGACATGGCCTCCAGTGCCGCCTTGCTGTACCCAGCCACCTTGGCACGCGGCTTGTCCAGCAAGGCCATGGGCGGAATCGTACTGCCACCCCTGCTGCTCGGTTTGAATAACGGAATCTGCTTTTCTTTTTCGACACGGGGACTGGTTTCGATCTGCTCCACCACGGGCTCGATCTTGACCGGTTTGCGGGTTACCTGTTTCTGCTGCTGAACCTGGAAAACCTGTTTGCGCTCGCTGCGATTGCGTTTACCTTCGACGCGGTCGCGCAGCAGGTAATATTGGTCGATCAACTTATCGATCGCCAGCAAGGTGTACTTGCCGAGATTATCGACCAGCGCCAGCCAGGATATTCCGGTAAACAGGGTCAGTCCGGAGAGGAACAGGGCCAGGTGCATAACCGTGGCACCTACAAAGCCAAGCCCCTGGGAAAAATAATTGCCGGCAACCTGGCCGAGTATACCGCCGGCATCGAGCGGCATGGCCTCGGTTTCAACCGAAAAATGCAGGCTCGCCAACGCGCAACCCGATATCAACGTGAGCACAAATCCACTCCAGCGGATCAGCAGCATCTGGTAGCGTACTTCGGGGCTCAGCTCGCGTGTCTTGACCAGGATCATACCGTTATAGATCAACATGGTCGGGATCAGGAAAGCGAGGTAGCCGAACAGGTAAAAGCTGAGATCGGCGATCCAGGCACCGGCGGTGCCACCAAAGTTACTGATTTCAGCATTGCTACCGCTGTGCGACCACGAAGGGTCCAGCGCGTCGTAACTGACCATCGCCACCAGGAAATAACCCGCCAATGCAAATGACAGCAACATTCCTGCCTCGCGCAGGCGCTGATTGATCTGCGCGGTGATCATCAGGCGGCTTTCTTCGGTGTCGTTCCGGGAGTTAGGTTTTGCTTGCGCCACATCTGTGCCTGAAGTAAAGCGCGGTATTTTACATGATCCAGCGGACGGTGAACCAGAATTAATCCTGTTGAATTAATCGACATAATCACCATGTAGTCATTTATTCGAATACGCATTACTATTGGCGTCTTTTTTAGCCCGCTAACCCGGTTGCTTTTCTCCGGAGACTCACTATGTCCGATATCAAACACCGTCGCGTGATAATCCTCGGTTCCGGCCCCGCCGGTTATACGGCGGCGATTTACGCTGCCCGTGCCAACCTGAAACCCATGGTTATTACCGGGCTGGAGGCTGGTGGACAGTTGATGACCACTACCGATGTCGATAACTGGCCCGGGGATATCGAAGGCCTGCAGGGCCCCGCTTTAATGCAGCGTATGCAACAGCACGCAGAACGCTTCGAAACTGAAGTCGTATTCGATCACATACATACCGTTTACCTCAACGAAAGTCCCCGGCGGCTCGTCGGTGATAGCGGCGAGTACAGCTGCGACGCCCTGATCATCGCCACCGGCGCCAGCGCCATGTACCTCGGCGAACCGTCGGAAGAGAAATTCCACGGCAAGGGGATTTCAGCCTGCGCCACCTGCGATGGTTTCTTTTTCCGCGGCCAGAAGGTTGCGGTCATCGGCGGCGGCAACACCGCCGTCGAAGAGGCCCTGTATCTATCTAATATCGCCTCTGAAGTGACCCTGGTGCATCGCCGCGACAGCTTGCGCTCCGAGAAAATTCTGCAGGATCAACTGTTCGAAAAAGTGAAAACCGGTAATGTCAAAATCGAATGGTTCAATACCTTCGATGAAGCGCTCGGCGACGAGTCCGGCGTCACCGGTTTGCGCATCCGCAATGTCAATGACAATACCACCCGCGAGCTGGATTTGACGGGTATCTTTATCGCCATCGGCCACAAGCCCAATACCGATATTTTTGCGGACCAGCTGAAAATGAACAACGGCTATATCCAGGTGCATGGCGGCGCCGACGGTAATGCCACCGCCACCAGCGTTGACGGCGTGTTTGCCTGTGGCGATGTCATGGACCACGTTTACCGCCAGGCGGTCACTTCGGCCGGTAGCGGCTGTATGGCGGCGCTTGACGCCGAGAAATACCTCGATGCCAGGGAACTTGAATAATGCCGGGCTGCGCGTCAGTGTCACTCACAGCCTGAGTGACGTCCCGGCGGCAGCCTGGGACAGACTGGGCAACACCAGCTACCCGTTTACGCGACACAGCTTTCTCTACGGCCTCGAGCAGCACGCTTGTCTCGAGCCATTCGGCTGGTATCCGGTCTACTTCCTGGTGCATCGTGAGCAGCAACTGATCGCCGCCACCGCCTGCTACATCAAAACCAATTCCTACGGCGAACTGGTGTTCGATCATGCCTGGGTCAACGCCTACCAGCGCAGCGGTCTCGACTACTATCCCAAGCTGGTCACGGCGATACCCTATACACCGGCCACCGGCGATCGCTTCCTGATCGATCTCACCAGTACCGGTGACGCGAAGCAGCAGCTAGAGCTGCGCGAGTTGCTGTGCCGCGCTATCAAGGGCTTTTGTGAAGAGCAAAATATGAGCTCCTGGCACATCCTGTTTGCCGAGAAGTCGGTGCTTGACCAGCTATCCGCGCAGCAGCTGTTGTTGCGCAATGACGTTCAATTTCACTGGAACAACGACAATTACCGCGATTTCGATGACTTTCTTGCCCGCCTGAGTTCACGCAAGCGCAAGAATATCAAGCGTGAACGCCGTAGTGTGGCAGCCGAGGGTCTCGACATCAGCATGCAAAACGGCGGCGAACTCGATGCGGGCGAGTGGCAACAGGTTCACGATTTATACGCCGGCATCTACGCTCGCAAGCACGGCACCGCGACCCTGACTGCCGCCTTCTTCAAGCATCTCGGTGAGCATATGCCCGAACAGGTGCTGGTTGCTTGCGCCCGCAACCAGGGCCAAATCGTTGCGGCTTCGCTGTTCTTCCGCAGTGCTACACACCTCTATGGCCGCGTCTGGGGCTGCGATCAGTACTTTCGTCACCTGCATTTCGAATGCTGTTATTACCAGGGAATCGACTACTGCATCGCCGAGAAATTAACCTGTTTCGACCCTGGCGCTCAGGGTGAACACAAACTTGCCCGGGGCTTTCTGCCGACGCAGACCTGGTCTGCGCACTGGATCGCGCACCCTCAATTTCGCCAGGCCATCGAGCAGTTTCTGCAACAGGAACGCAGCTACGTAGACAGTTATCGTGATGACTTGCTGGATCACTCGCCATTCAAGTCGACGCAGTAGTTACAATTTACATTAACTTAACTTCCTAATATATTGTTTCATATATGATTCCATGGCTTGACCCAGATTCATCACCCTATTTTCCGAGTACCTCTCATGCACTCGAGGAGCCGGCGGGCCTGCTCGCCGCCGGCGGCCGGCTGAGCACAGACTGGCTATTGCTCGCCTACCGGCACGGAATTTTTCCGTGGTTCAACCACGGTGAGCCCATCCTGTGGTGGTCGCCAGCGCCGCGCACAGTGCTCTATCCGCAGAATTTTCACCAGAGTAAAAGCCTGCGCAAGCTGGCACGGCAAGGGCGCTACCAGATCACCGAAAATTGCGATTTCAACGCAGTGGTCGCAGCCTGCGCCGCGAATCGTCCGGGCCAGCAAGGCACCTGGATCAATCGCCAGATGATCGACGCCTATTGCGCCATGCACCTGGCAGGATACGTCCATTCAATCGAATGTCGCGATGGGGTCGAGCTGGTTGGCGGCCTGTATGGTGTCGTGATTGGCAGGGTATTCTTCGGCGAATCCATGTTCAGCCGCGTCGCCAATGCATCAAAACTGTGCATCAAGCACCTGGTCGACTGCGATCGTTATAAATTGATCGATTGCCAACTGCCAACCGAGCACCTGCACTCACTCGGCGCCGGCGAAATCAGCCGCAGCGAATTTGAAACTGAACTGGCACACTGGACCCGTCCATTTGACCGTGAAATTCCGGCTTAACGCGAGCCACTCGAGCGCACGTCTCCCCCGGAAACGCTTCACAAGTCTTTCTTCACTTCAGCGCTGCCCGAACGTCTGGGTTATTCCCTGTACTTTTGTTCAGGAGTTTTTTGTTTGAAAATCCATTATCATGCTCGAAAGGCGTAGTTTTGTGACGCGAGTCTCATTTGCACTTGCTGACCAGCGCCAAAAAAAGATGTAACCAAATGAACGAAAGGAAAGAGTGGGAGGCCAGACAATGTACCACACATCTCCAGAGGCCCGGATATTCCAGGCCCGCCGAAAGATCGAAATCCGTACTCGCGCCAGTTTGAACCCTGAAAAGCGCGCCAGGCCGGCTTGCAGGATCGGGATCATGCATGAAATACCTTTGGCCAGGCGTCAAGGCGGCTTCACCCTGATCGAGATTGCAATGACACTGAGTATCATCGGCCTGTTGATCGGTGGCGTTGTCAAAGGCCAGGAATTGATCTCCAACGCACGGTTGAAGAAAATCGAGAACATCAGCACCAATTTAAATGCCGCGATCAATGCCTACCAGGATCGTTATGCTGCACTTCCCGGTGATGACAGCAAGGTTAGCACCCGATTTTCGATGTATGTCGATGGCATCAACGACCCGCTGGCGAACGATATCAACGGCAACGGCGACGGCTGGATCGAGGGCAACTGGCTCGGTGCTGCCAACAGCGAAACGGCTAACCTGTGGAAGCATTTGCGCGCCGCCGGGCTGATCCAGGGTAGCGGTGATGATGACACGCAACCGGAACTCGCCTTTGGCGGCAATATCGGTGTCAGGGATGGATCGCTGCAAATCAACGGACGCGTCGTCGTCTTCGGAATGCTCGACGGCCTCGAGGCTGCTATCCTGGAATCCCGCAACGATGATGGCAATCCCTCGCGGGGCAGGATTCAGAGCGACCTGAGCGCGCCACTCATGGACGGCACTGATAGCAGTACCGCAGGATCGAGCTATAACGGATCGTCACGCTATTTCGTGTCAATAAAAATATAGCTACCGGCTCTGGTTTTCCAGAGCCTCGATTAAAGCCCCGCCAGCGCCTCGGCCACGGCGCTTCCAAATGCAGATGGCCGCGGAACGATACCAACCCCGGCGGCACGTAAAATTTCGACCTTTTCCGCGGCGGATTCCCCGGCGCTGGTAACAATGGCGCCCGCATGACCCATGGTGCGACCGCGCGGTGCGGTCAATCCCGCGATGTAGGCGAGCACGGGCTTGGTCATATGATCGCGCACGTAAGCAGCGGCTTCGGCTTCCTGTGGACCGCCGATTTCACCAATCATGACAACCAGATGCGTGTCCGGGTCCTGTTCAAAACGTTCCAGGTGATCGCGAAACGCACTGCCATTGATGGGATCACCACCAATACCGACACTGGTGGAAATGCCGATTTCCATGGCTTTCATCTGCGATGCTGCCTCGTAACCGAGCGTACCGGAGCGACCGATCAGGCCAACATTACCCTGCCGGTAAATATGCCCGGGCATAATTCCCATCATCGCCTTGCCCGGACTGATGGTGCCGGCACAATTAGGGCCGGTCAGCGTCATACGCTCGTCACGCCGGTAACGTCGCATATAGCGTTTGACGCGCATCATGTCCTGCGCGGGAATGCCGTCGGTGACGCAAACGCAAAAGCGAATACCCGCGTCCGCCGCCTCCATGATCGCATCGGCCGCAAATGGAGGGGGTACAAAAACCACACTCGCCTCGGCGGCGGTTGCCCGCACCGCATCCTTGACCGTGTTGAACACCGGGCGTTCGAGATGATGCACACCACCCTTGCCCGGCGTGACACCACCCACAACATTGGTGCCATAATCGATCATTTCCTGCGCATGGAAACTGCCGATGCGTCCGGTGTATCCCTGCACGATGACCGGGGTTTTCTCGTCCAGAAAAATACTCATCTCGGCCTCTCCCCCGCTTCGGCTTTGACCGATTGATGGAACTTTGCCGCGGCTACCGCCTTTTCCGCGGCCTCGGCCAGCGTATCGGCGGTAATCAGGTCGACATTGCTGGCGGCCAGGATCTGCCGGCCGAGTTCGACATTGGTGCCGGACAGGCGCACCACCACGGGTACCGGCACAGTCAGCTTCTGCATCGCCTGGATGACACCCTCGGCCACCCAGTCACAACGGTTGATGCCGGCGAAAATATTTACCAGGATGGCATCGACGCCTTCGTCCGACAGCACCAGGCTAAAGGCCTTTGCCACTCGCTCCGGAGAGGCACCGCCGCCAATATCGAGGAAATTAGCGGGTTCACCGCCAACGTGCTTTATCTCATCCATGGTCGCCATGGCAAGCCCGGCGCCATTGATAATGCAGCCGATATTACCGTCGAGACCAACGTAACTGAGACCACGGTCGGCGGCATTCATTTCCCGTGAATCTTCCTGTGACTTGTCGCGCAGTTCCGAAATCTGCGGGCGACGAAACAGCGCGTTATCGTCAAAGCCCATCTTGGCATCGAGTGCAATAATACGGCCATCGACGGTCACCACCAGCGGATTGACTTCAACCATGGTCGCATCCAGATCGCGGAAGGCGCGATAACAGGCCTTCAACGCTTTCACCGCTTCCGCAAGTTGAGCCGCGCCAAGGCCAAGTGCAAAGGCAATTTCACGAGCCTGGAAGTCCTGCATGCCGACTGCAGGTTCGATGGGCACGCGCACAATGGCCCCGGGATCGGTTGCGGCAATCTCTTCGATATCCATTCCACCCGACGACGAAGCGACGCAGACAATGCGCTCGGAGGCGCGGTCGAGCACAAACGCCAGGTATATCTCGCGCGCGATGTTGGTTGCTTCTTCAATGTACAAGCGCCCGACAAGCTTGCCCCGGGGGCCAGTCTGGGTGGTAACCAGCCGACGTCCCAGCAAGGTATTGGCCGCCTCCATGACTTCGTTTTCAGTGGCGCAAACCTTGATGCCGCCGGCCTTGCCGCGCGCACCGGAATGTATCTGCGCTTTCACTACCCACTTTTCACCGCCAAGCTCCTTGGCTCGATAAGCAGCCTGTTCGGGGCTGTAGGCGATGCCACCCCTGGCAATCGGCATACCGAAACCGGCGAGCAGGGTCTTTGCCTGGTATTCGTGGATATCCATCGCTTTCCTCCTGCGGGCTGCCTTACTGTTTGTGGTGAATGGCCGCGTCGGTATTGACGACGTTTTCCGCCATCCGCGCCGAAGCCGCATCGATCATGCGCCCGTCCAGCTGGGCGGCACCCTTGCCTTGCGCCGCCGCCTGTTCGAGCGCCGCGAGTATCCGCCGGGCACGGTCAACTTCTTCCGGCGGCGGTGAAAATACCTGGTTGGCAAGCTCGATTTGCGACGGATGTATCGCCCATTTGCCCTCGTAGCCCAGCGCCGCGCCACGGTGTGCCGCGTCGAGATATCCATCCGGATCGTTGAAATCACCGAACGGTCCGTCGATTGCACGTAAACCATAGGCGCGGCAGGCTACCAGCATGCGCGACAAGCCGTGATGCCATTGATCGCCGGGATAGTCAGGATTAAGGCCACCGATGTTGGTGGTGCGCGCACGGCAGCTCGCGGCATAGTCAGCGACGCCGAAATGCATCGCCTCCATACGTGGGCTCGAAGTTGCGATCGCGTCCACATTAGCCATACCCAGCGTGATTTCGATCAGCGCTTCGATACCGATCCTGTTGGTAAAACCTTTGGCAGTTTCGATCTGTGTCAACATCGCGTCCACCATGTAGACGTCCGCCGCGACTCCGACCTTGGGAATCAGAATCGTATCCAGACGATCACCGGCCTGCTCGACGACATCGACGACGTCACGGTACATATAGTGCGTGTCGAGACTATTGATGCGTAACGAAATAGTTTTGCCCTGCGCGCGCCAGTCGATGTCGTTGAGCGCCTCGATAATGTTCTTGCGCGCCTGCAGCTTGTCGCCCGGTGAGACGGCATCCTCGAGATCGAGGAAGACATAATCGGCGTTGCTGTTGGCTGCCTTTTCGAACAACGCGGGATTGGAACCGGGAACTGCCAGCTCACTGCGCTGCAGGCGCTGGCGCGCCGGCAGATATTGTGTATGACTCATGTTGTACCCCAAACATTAACAAAGGCTGCCGCAACAACCCGGAGACCTATATATAAAAAATCTATAACGTAAGTTTAAATCTTAATAAAGGCCGTCGGCTATCGTTCAGTCGACATGGGGAATTTCAGGAACGACTACCTGTCGCAACGGCAGTTAATGCTCAAGCCATAAGCCCGACATGGTAATCAGGCTTCCAACTAGTGCATCAGCGCGGTGACCAGCAAATAGAGAAACACGGCGGCGAGCCAGATGTCGATCAGGCTATAAAGCACCAGCAACTTGCGGCGCTCGGGATCACCGCGAACGCCCAACGTCAGGTAAATGAAAAACGCCAACGCGGCGAGCAGCAGGATGACCAGGTGCATGGACTAATGCGACCCCGTCGCGCTGCGCGCTGCCGCGATCGCCGTCATGTTGACCAGGCCGCGTACCGTAGTCCCGGGGGTTACTATGTTCGCAGCTATATCACAGCCCAGCAAAATCGGGCCGATCGGTACACCATCGGCTCCCGACTTGATCAGGTTCATCGCGATGTGCGCCGCGTCGAGATTGGGCATTACCAGCAGGTTCGCGACACCGGTCAATTTCGAGTTGGGAAATTGTTTCGCCATGGCCGCGGGCGACAATGCCAGTTCGGCCTGCATCTCGCCTTCGACCATCAGCTCGGGATGTGACTCGCGCAGCAACGACAATACCTTGCGCATTTTCCGTGACGACCCCGAATCGCGACTACCGAAGCTGGAATGCGACAGCAGGGCTGCTTTCGGTTTCAGGCCGAAACGGGCCACCTCGGTGGCGGCGAGAACCGTCATCTCGGCGATGGCCTCGGCGGTCGGGTCGGTGGTGATATGGGTGTCGGCGATGAACAGGGTATGCTTACCGGTGATGATAATACTGAGCGCCGAAATTTCATCGAATCCATCGTCCTGTTGAGCGACGCTCAAGATGCGACTGAGATGCCGATGAAAGCGGCCAATGGTTCCACAAATCATGGTATCGGCCAGACCCATTTTAACCATCATTGCGGCCTGCGTGGTTTTGCTGTTGCGCAAAATTTCGCGTGCTTCCAACAGGCTCGTGCCACGTCGTTCGGTGCTTTCGTGGAAAGTCTTGACCCAGTCCTCGTTGTCCTGGTACTCCATGACTTCGAAATCACGGCCCGGCACGATGGTAAGTCCATATTCCTTGATATTCGCTCGCATCACCTCTTCACGACCGATGGCGATCGGCGCGCACAATTGTTCCTGGAGGATGCTTTCGATTGCCTGCAGTACCTTGGGGGTCTCACCCTCGGCAAATGCAACGCGAATATTCGAAGCACGCGCCAGGTCGAACACCGGCTTCATGAATAATCCGGATCGGAACACGAATGCGCTGAGTTTTTGCCGATAGGCTTTCATGTCATCGATCGGGCGTACGGCCACTCCGGAATCCATCGCCGCCTGCGCGACCGCAGGAGCGATTTCGAGAATCAGGCGTTGATCAAACGGTTTGGGAATCAAATATTCAGGGCCGAAGGTCAACGACTCGCCGTGATAGGCGCTGGCAACTACATCGCTGGTGCCAGCGCGCGCCAATCTGGAAATGGCATCGACACAGGCGACTTTCATCGCCTGGTTGATCTCGGTTGCGCCGGCGTCGAGCGCGCCGCGGAACAGAAATGGAAAGCACAGCACGTTATTCACCTGGTTGGGATAATCGGTGCGCCCGGTTGCCATCACCACGTCAGGGCGAACTCGCTTTGCTTCTGCCGGATCGATTTCCGGCGTCGGGTTGGCCAGTGCGAACACGATCGGCTTTTCACTCATTGAATCGACCATTTCGGCTGTCACCAGATTGCCCGCCGACAGCCCGAGAAACACATCGGCACCGACCATGGCCTCGCTAAGCGTACGCAGCCCGGTATCCACCGCGAAAGACGATTTGTACTCGTCCATGGACTCGGTGCGCCCGCTATAAATGACGCCCCGGGAATCGCAAACCAGGATATTGTTTTTGTCGAGCCCCATGGTGACCAGCAGTTTGAGACAGGATAGCGCCGCGGCGCCCGCGCCCGAAGCAACCAGTTTGACTTTGCCGATATCCTTGCCGACCACTTCGAGCGCAGATTTCATCGCTGCAGCTACCACGATGGCGGTGCCGTGTTGGTCGTCGTGGAACACCGGAATCGACATACGCTCGTGCAGGTATTTTTCGACATAGAAACAGTCCGGTGCCTTGATGTCTTCGAGATTGATGCCACAGAATGTGGGTTCCAGCCGTTCGATGGTCTCAGCCAGTTTGTGTGGATCCGCTTCATCGATTTCGATATCGAAAACGTCGATTCCGGCAAAGCGCTTGAACAATACTGCCTTGCCTTCCATTACCGGTTTGGCCGCGAGGGCGCCGATATTGCCGAGCCCGAGCACTGCGGAGCCGTTGGTGATCACGCCGACGAGGTTAGCGCGCGAGGTGTACTCGGCGGCGGCAAGCGGGTTTTTCTGGATTTCGAGACAGGGGTAGGCTACGCCAGGGGAGTAAGCCAGGGTCAGATCGTGATGCGAAGTCATCGGCTTGGTCGCTTCGATGCGCAACTTGCCGGGAGTGGGTTTACTGTGATAATTCAGTGCTTTTTCGCGTTTTTCGTCTGACATGGGTTTCCTCCCGAAATTATCGTCGCAGTATACGGGGAATCGGGTCTACTTTCTAAGGATCATTCCACCATTCGGACCACCACTTCGAGGACCGCTGACCCCTTGGGTCGAGGGACAACCGTCCTTCCCGCGCAAGCGCGAATCTTAGTGGCTTTGCAAGATCCCCGCTGGCGCGGGGATGACCGGGAAAATCGTTATTCCAGCGAATCGGAACGGCATTTGCACGGCGATCACGGATGATTGGTTACTCGGCTACGTCGTAACGTTTATGTTCGCTGCGGCGTTTACCCGAGCGCTGACTGATGACACCGACGATATCAGCAAGACCATTGGCAAGCGGAATGTCGGCAATACGCGTATCGAGCGCGTGCAATCGCCAACAGCCCTGTTCAGCAATCAACTGACGGAAAATCATTTCACCCTGGTACTTCGCAATTACGAAGCATCCCGAAACGACACGACCACCCGGATCGATGATGATGATGTGTCCGTCGTGGAATTCAGGCAGCATCTCGTCACCGATAACACGCAACGCAAACGGTTCACTCGCGCTGCAATGGCCGAGATCAGGGGATTCGCTCATTCGACCTCAGCCTTTCTCTGCTGCAGGCGCCAGAGATTTGCATACAACCCCCCGGCTGCGATCAGCGATTCATGATCGCCCTGCTCACGCACCCGCCCCTGCTCGAGCACGATGATGCGGTCGGCATCGATCACGGTGGAGAGTCGATGTGCAATAACCAGGGTAGTCTTGTTGTGCGAAATGCGCGTCAAGGCACCGAGGATATTCTTCTCGGACTGGCTGTCGAGGCTGGATGTTGCCTCGTCAAATACCAGGATGGCCGGGTTCTTCAGCAGCACGCGCGCAATCGCAACGCGTTGTTTCTCGCCACCGGAGAGTTTTAGCCCACGCTCACCGACGATCGTGTCGTAGCCCTGTGGCAGCTGGTGAATGAAGTCATCGATGTCGGCCAGGCGCGCGACTTCGCGCACCTCTTCGAACGATGCCTGCGGTCGTGCATATTGAATGTTGTAGAGAATCGAATCGTTAAACAGCACGGTGTCCTGCGGCACGATGCCGATCGCCTCGCGCAAACTCTGCTGGGTGACCCCGGCGATATCCTGGCCACTGATCAGTATCTGCCCCTGGTCGATATCGTAGAAGCGGAACAACAGGCGCGCAATGGTTGACTTGCCGGCACCCGAGGGCCCGACGATGGCCAGTTTTTCGCCGTCTTCGAGTTTAAAACTGACATGCTCGAGGATGCGGCGATCAGCATTGTAGTGAAAACCGACATCGCGAAACTCGATGCTGGCGCGCGTAATGTCAAGCGGTCGAGCATCGCTGCTATCGGTAATCTCCACGGGTCGTTGCAGCAGCTTGAGCACCATGTCCATGTCGGCCAGCGCGTACTTGAGCGAGCGATATATGATGCCGAGGAAATTGAGCGGCAGGAACAGCTGTAGCATCATGGTATTGATCAGCACCAGGTCACCCAGTGTCAACTCCTGCTCGATCACCCCCCGCGCTGCCAGAAACATGATGCCGGTAACACCGATCGCGATGATCGCGGACTGGCCAAAATTCAGCATCGACATGGTGGTCTGGCTTTTCACCGCGGCCTCTTCCCATTCGCCCATGGTGTTGCGATAGCGATTGATCTCGTGGTCGTCGTTATTGAAGTATTTGACCGTTTCGTAGTTCATCAGGCTGTCCATCGCGCGACCGTTGGCTGTCGAATCCAGGGCGTTCATCTCGTGGCGGAAGTGCATGCGCCACTCGGTCACCGAAAGGGTGAAGCCGATGTAGATGATCACCGAGAAAAAGATAATACCCGCGAACAGGCTGTCATACTGGCTGAACAGAATCAGCGCCACCAGCACAAACTCGGCGATCGTCGGCACGATATTGAACACCAGGTAGTTCAGGATCGAGCTGATGCTCTGGGTGCCGCGCTCCAGGTCACGCGAGATGGCGCCGGTATTACGCTCCAGGTGGTAGCGCAACGACAGGCGATGCAAGTGAGACAGCACCGAAACCGACAGGCTGTTCATCGCGTGATAACGTACGCGCGCGAAGATCGCATCGCGCAATTCGTTGAAGCCCGAATTGATGAATCGTAACAGGCCGTAGACGAGCAGCAGCAAAACCGGCAGGGCGACGGCCTGCTGCGTGCCGACATTGAGACCGTCGACAATATGCTTTAACACCACTGGCACGCCAACCATCGCCAGTTTTGAAATGACCAGGCACAGCACAGCGACCAGCACGCGTCCACGATAGTCCCAGATATACGGCGCCATGGCGCGAATATTGCGCCAGTCTTCGCGGTTTGAATGCTCTTTCTCGGTACGACTGAAGGCGGGATGGGTGGCTATTGCTAAAGCGCTCCGTGGATAAAGCAAGGCACCTTAGCAGAATGCTCGAAAACAGTCTTTGATAAAAAAGCGCAGGCCGCCAAAAATCCAGTGCCACAGGATGGTCGCGAGTCGTGGAGCAAAAATTACCGCTACCACCGGGCACTGGCGCTTGCCCACTGCGGCCAGTACAGCGATACTTACGGCGGATTTGGCGGCAAATCCGCCGGGTACCGATAGGCTGGCAGAGAACGCCCTGAATCACAGAGTGCCCGAATTTTAATCAGCGCGTATTGAAACCATCGACATGACTCCATCAAAGCCTTTCCTGATCCTGCAACTGCGCCCCGAAGACGACACGTCGGATAGCGAATTCGAGGCCATACTCAAATACGGCGAACTCGATCCGGCTGACACGCGGCGCCTGCGCATCGAGAACAGCGGCATTCCCGAGTTAGCGCTGGACGACTATGCGGCGATTATTGTCGGTGGCAGCCCGTTCGACATCAGCACACCACAACATCAGAAGCAGCCCATCCAGGTCAGGATCGAAGGCGACTTCGAGCGCCTGTTCGATATCGTCGTCGAGCGCGACATTCCGTTCCTTGGGGCCTGCTCCGGTTGCGGCCTGCTCGGCTCCTACCTGGGAACGCCGATTTCGAAGCGGTATGGTGAACCCGTCGGCGGCGCCATCGTCAACGTGACCGAGGACGGCAGGAAAGACGATCTGCTGGCGGACTTTCCTGCACAGATCGCGGTGCTGTGCGGGCACAAGGAAGCTTGCGACAGCCTGCCGCCGGGTGCCGCGCTGCTGCTCAGCAATGCAGCCTGCCCGGTGCAGATGTTCCGCGTGGGCAGAAACGTTTATGCGACACAGTTCCATCCCGAGGGAGACGGCGCAGGGTTTACCGTCAGAATCCACGCCTATAAACATCACGGCTATTTTCCCGCCGGGGAAGCCGATTCCCTGATTCAGGCGGTCAATCGCGAGGATACGCCATACGCACGCGAAATCCTGCGCCGTTTCGTGGCGCGCTACCGGGACCAAAGTAGCTGATATTCGAACCTTCAGTGCCGCTATCCGATACTTCATAATGGCGGCTTGTATCAACCCATCAGGCCGATCAGACTACAGGCTTTGCCCCGGAGATCACGATGTCACCCCGAAACTGTTGCACCATTGCGGCCGTATTCCTGCTGCTAACGGCGCTGCCGCTACGCGCGGAGCATGCCGCGGAATACCCCTTCTACGGCGGTTTTGGCCTGGGTTTTGCCAGTGCCGATTCGAATTGCGATTACTATGGCTATAACTGTGATGGCACCGATACCACCTTCAAAATGTACGCCGGCAAACGGGTACATCGAAACCTGGGCCTGGAGATTGCATTTCACGACCTGGGAAAACTGCGCAACGAGGGTTTCACGGAATCTACGACCGCAACATCACAGGGGATCAACCTGTCGCTGCTCGGCATCATACCGGTTTCCGAACTTGGTTATTTCTACGGCAAAGCGGGCTACATGGCGTGGCATGCCGACTATACCCGCAATGGCACCAGCAACAGCGCGAGCGATGAAGACGGCTCGGATTTTACCTATGGCGCCGGTTTCGCCTTCACCTTCAGCCCGGATTACGATTTCCGCATCGAATTCGAACGCCTCAACGACCTGGGCGATGACTTTGTCCCCGGGGGCGCCCCAATCGAGGTGTTGTATTTCTCCGGCAGCATCAATTTTCATTGATAGCGCAAGGTGAACCGGCAGAATTCTTACCCAAAAGAAATCGATTCGCGATAACATGTCGGCTCCCCAATAGAGATCATTCAGCATGAATAAAATTATTTCCGGTTTCATTCTTGCCTGCCTGTTCACCGCGTCAGTCGCGGCAGGTGAAGGCATGATCAGTGTCAAAAGCGCGCATTCGGTCAATGTTACTGCTGATCGACTGGAATCCATCCTTGGTGCAAAGGGTATGACCGTGTTCGCGCGTATCGACCACGCGGCCGGCGCGCAGAAAGCCGGCAAGACCTTGCTGCCGACTGAATTACTCGTGTTTGGCAATCCTAAGGTAGGCACCCCGTTGATGCTCTGTAGCCGCAGCATCGCCATCGACCTGCCGCAGAAAGCGCTGATCTGGCAGGACGCCGCTGGCGACACCTGGATTTCCTATAACGACCCGCAGTTTCTGAAGCTGCGGCATAACACCCAGGGTTGCGATGCAGTGTTGCAGAAAGTCGCCATGGCGCTTGGGAATTTCGCCAACAAGGCAGCGGAGTAGCGGCGGACGACTCCTGGCGCTTCGCCGACCGGCCATGCGCCGCGCCCCAGGTTTGCCAGTCGAGGCGGTTGCCGCAGATAAAACCGCGTCCTTCGCGGTTGCTCTCCACGAATTGACCATGACGGTAGCGGGAGAGCCTATGCCATATCGAACTCATTGAATTGGAGTACCCAGCTTTCGCGCTGCCCGGCGCGATAAAACGCCTCGGTTGCCGGGTGTGCCAGCAAGGCATCTGCATAGGCCTGCGATTCCGCTCCCAGCGATACGCCGTAAGTGCGCAACCGGCTAGCCACCGGGGCGTAAAAAGCATCCACTGCGCAGAAGTCCTCACCAAACAAATAAGGCCCCGCCCCGCCCCAGCGGGTTCCGGCCCAGTGCCACAGACTCTCGATGCGATCGATATCCGCCTGCGCCTCGGGACTCGGCTTGAAGCTGCTATATTCTCGTCGAACGTTGACCGGCATGGTCGAACGCAGCGCCGCATAGCTCGAATGCATCTCGGCACACAGACAGCGCGCCGCGGCGCGGGCATGACTGTCGGCAGGCCAGATGCCCGCATCGGGGTGGTGTTCGTGCACGAATTCGGCGATCGCGAGACTATCCCAGATGGTCAGTTTTTCATCGCCCTCGAAGGCCAGCAGGGTCGGTACCGTGGTGGCAGGGAAATTCGCGTCGACGAACTGCTGGTACTCGGGCACGTAAAGCGGAACGACTTCGAGCGCAAAATCGATGCCGAATGGCTCAAGCAATAGCCAGCCGCGCAGCGACCAGCTGGAGTAGGCCTGGTTGCCCAGAACGAGTTGATAGCGCATGGTTTCTTCCGAGTAGAGTGCGTACGAACAACGAAGCATAAATCAGCGCACGGTATTTTATAAGCGGGTATATTCTGCAGATTGAAAATTATCGCAACCCAGTCGACCCGACCATGAGCTTCAGGCAGGAACTCTTCGGCCTCCCCAACCTGATCAGTGCCACGCGCATCCTGATCGCGCCACTTTTGTTTGCCTTCGCCATTCAGCAGATGGAAGCCTGGTTTCTCGGGGCATTGATTTTCTCCGGACTGACCGATGTGATCGACGGATTCCTCGCGCGCCGCCTGAAATTGACCTCGGCGCTCGGCGCGCATCTCGATAGCTGGGGCGACTTCATCATTTACCTCACCATGGCGGCCTGCGCCTGGATCCTGTGGCCTGAACTGACGACTGAAGTGCTATTTCACTACACGCTGATCCTGTTCAGCATCCTGCTTCCGGCCGGGATCGGACTGGTTAAATTCGGCAGGTTGACGGGGTATCACACCTGGAGCGTGAAGCTCGCAGTGCTGGTCACCTTTGCCGGCTATATCTTGCTCTATGCCGGGATCGCGGCATGGCCGTTTGTGCTCGCGAGCTGGCTGTGCGTGATCGCCGGCGCCGAAGAAATCCTGATTACCCTGGTGCTGCGCCGCGAACGCACCGATGTGCGCTCACTATGGGCCGCCTGGCAACACCGAGGTCGCTAACGAAGTCCGGATAGGTCGCTAGCGGAGACAATGGTTGCCGGAAACTCGACATTTTAATTACCACTATTCCCAGTCCTGTCGACGCCCCATTTTTCCAGGTGCGACCCAGGCGCCCCCGGACTGAAGCAGCATTTGACTAAAATCCAGCCCGCAAATTCGACGGCGACAGACTTACCGCTTTCACTCGTTCGCCACCAGTATGCTGGATCGAAGTTGTGCGGTTTCGCATCAATAATACCGATGGCCACCTGCTCACCAAAAGCACGTCGATACAGTTCTCGAGACCGGCGCGTATGCACGCCACTGCTGAAAACGTCGAGCCGAGCCAGGCGAATACCCTGCTGCTCGAACCACTCACGCACCATCACAGCGTTCAAAAAAGTCCGCTCCTGCGCCGAGTACGGAACCCTGACAATGACCGCCTGCTCCTCCGCCAGGCCCTGCCGCTGCAAATAGCCAGCGGCGCGTTCGGCATAACTGGTATCGGTTCCATCGAAGCAGTTACTGATAGGGCCACCAACGATGACAGCCTTGACGAACTTGTGCTCGGCAAAATACGCAAGCCCCTGGTCGAGTTCCTCCTTTTCCAACCAGCCTTCGATTACCAGGTATTCCGCCCCAACCGGTTCATTCACCGTCAGAAAAAGCGCCATATTCCGGAACAGGAATACAACCAGCACGATAATGGTCAGCAAAATCACCAGCCATCCTGACCATGTAGGCAAAACCACACTCTGACGCTTGAACAACAGGGGAAACTTCATCTTCTTCCAGATATCACAACACCACAATCCGCAAGCCTATCACTGAAGCCCCTCAAATCGATATGCCCCATCACAGCAACCAGGCCTCAAGGATCCAGGTGCGCCGGAGCGCGCGCGCCGCAAAGCACCCAAAACTGGCACCAGCGGCCAATCGCCATTGAACTCGCAACAAGCTGCGCCAACTCGAAAATGGAACCCTCGTTTCGAGGTCCGGGGAGACAGTGAATTGCCTCTGGAAAGCCTTGTGAAGCCAATCACATTACCTCGAAATAAATCCTCAATTTACCCTGTCTGGGGTATGAGTTTTTAGCGAAGAGCCGAGACACTTGCCTCCATACAAGTTACCTCTCATACAAGGAAACCATAATGTCTAGTAACGTCGTTTGGCATAGCCACCCAGTTGATCAGCAAACCCGCGCCGCACAGAAGTCACAGGAACCCCTGGTAATCTGGTTTACCGGATTGAGCGCTTCGGGAAAATCAACCATCGCTGGGGCGCTAGAACAAATTCTGACCCGGCAAGGCTATCACACCTATCTGCTCGACGGCGATAACGTGCGTCACGGGCTGTGTAAGGATCTGGGATTCAGCGATGACGATCGCAAGGAAAATATTCGCCGCGTTGGTGAAGTCGCAAAACTGGCCGCCGATGCCGGCTTGATCGTGCTGACTGCGTTTATTTCACCCTTTCGCAGCGACCGGCGCATCGTGCGCGACATGTTGCCTCAATCCCAGTTCGTCGAGGTATTCGTCGACACCTCGTTAAAGGTTTGTCAGCAGCGCGATCCCAAGGGACTTTACGAGAAAGCAGGACGTGGCGAAATCAAGCAGTTCACCGGTATTGACAGCCCTTACGAGACGCCCGAGGCAGCCGAGGTGCGGCTGGAGGGTGGAACCCAGAGCGTGGCTGAATCGGTAAACCAGCTGCTCGAATACCTGCATAACTCCAATGTGCTGAAGGCGGGTTATGAGCCTATTTCAATCAACGCCTGATGATCCGGTTACTCCATGAATTGACGGCGGCGCATTGACGGGGCACAAGCTTTGTCAAGCGCTCGCATACTGGCGATTCAGGTGTAAATCCT
>JAJDOF010000143.1 GCA_022340305.1 Gammaproteobacteria bacterium | reverse complement strand
TGAAGGTATGCAGTTTGACCGTGGTTACCTGTCACCTTACTTCGTCAACGACCAGTCCACCATGTCGGCCGAACTCGAAGAGCCGCTGATCCTGCTGTTCGACAAGAAGATTTCCAACATCCGTGAACTGCTGCCGGTACTTGAAGCCGTCGCCAAGGCAAGCAAGCCGTTACTGATCGTCGCCGAAGACATCGAAGGAGAAGCTCTGGCGACTCTGGTGGTCAACAGCATGCGTGGTATCGTTAAAGTCTGTGCGGTTAAAGCACCTGGTTTCGGCGATCGTCGTAAAGCCATGCTGCAGGACATCGCTGTACTGACGGGTGGCCAGGTGATTTCTGAAGAAGTCGGCCTGAGCCTGGAAAAGACGACCCTGGAAGACCTGGGTTCTGCCAAGAAAGTTTCCATCACCAAGGAAAATACCACCATCGTTGATGGTGCTGGTTCGGCGGAAGAAATCCAGGACCGTATCGGTCAGATCAAGGCGCAAATCGGCGAGTCAACTTCTGACTACGACACCGAGAAAATGCAGGAACGTCTGGCCAAGCTGGCCGGTGGTGTTGCCGTAATCAAGGTTGGTGCTGCGACTGAAATCGAAATGAAAGAGAAGAAGGCTCGCGTAGAAGACGCGCTGCACTCGACTCGTGCTGCGGTTGAAGAAGGCGTGGTTCCCGGTGGCGGTGTTGCACTGATACGTGCACGTGGTGCGATCGAAAAGCTGAAGGGCGATAATCACGACCAGGATATTGGTGTCAATATTTTACGTCGTGCACTCGAAGAGCCGATCCGTCAAATCGTCGCCAATGCCGGCGCCGAGGCTTCAGTGGTCACTAACAAGGTCGAAGCCGGCAAAGGTAACTACGGTTACAACGCGGCTACCGGTGAATACGGTGACATGATCGAGATGGGTATTCTGGATCCGACCAAGGTGGCTCGTTCAGCCCTGCAGAACGCGGCTTCAGTCGCTGGTCTGCTGATCACCACCGAAGCGATGATCGCCGACTTACCGAAGGATGACGCTCATGGTGGTATGCCTGATATGGGTGGTATGGGCGGCGGAATGGGCGGAATGGGCGGCATGATGTAATTTCGCCTGCTGCGCTCGCGATAGCGGCGTTGGGTTTCGGCTCGAGACGATCGCGTACCTGGGGTACGCTCACGCCTTCTCGCTGAAACCCGCCTTGCTCTCGCTTCGCTCGCGACGGCGAAATGATTTCGCTGTAGCAATAAGAAAGCCCCGCTCTCGCGGGGCTTTTTTTATGGGTGCTGCGCTCGCGATAGCGGCGTTGGGTTTCGCTGAAGCACGAAGAAAGCTCCGTTTTCACGGGGCTTTTTTTATGGATCGCCAGCTTCCCGGGTACCTTCCGTTGGTCCCGCACCGGCGGGCGTCTTGAAGCAGTGTCGATTTATCCGGGATGTATCGTTCGTAGGAATCGAGTGTGTGTCTCGATAAGCACCTTACAAGCCCGGTAGCAGTTGATCCATATCAATGCGATGTAACTTAGATGCGCCTCAACCACCATAAGTTAACAACTACTCCACAATAAGGGTCAGAATCTAGATATTGATCAATTTTGAGATTGTTGTATTCAATTCCACTGACGAGAAGAGCAAATGAAGAATGTAATTAGTATTTTAATCGCGGTATCAATTTTAGCTTTTTCACAGTTTACTTTCGCCGCGGAGGAGGATTCCTCGATGGCACGCGGTGGTAAGTTATACGACAAATGGTTCGCGGTGATAGGGGCCCAGAAGCCTTCGGAAACACACCCGGCATGGCCTGCCTCCAACACCAAGAAAAAGGGCAACGCGACGCATCGTTGTAAGGCCTGTCATGGTTGGGACTTGATGGGTAAGGACGGCGCCTACGCATCCGGATCATATAAAACCGGCATCAAGGGTCTGAAGCATTTGCAGGGTGCTTCGAATTCAACGGTCATTGCGGCAATGCAGGATTCAACCCATGGCTTTGCCGGCAAGATGGACGACCAGGATTTCACCGATCTGGCTAATTTTATCACCAGGGGGCAATTCGATATGGATGCCGTAATCGACAGGAAATCGAAAAAGGCCAAAGGCGACATCGCGCAGGGTGAACGCTATTACAACACCGTATGCGCAGGTTGCCATGCAAAATCCGGCAAGGAGCCAGAAGATATGGCGGCACTGGGCGAGCTCGCTAACAAAAACCCCTGGGAGATCATTCAGAAAATACAAAATGGTCAGCCGGATGAAAAGATGCCCGCAATGCGTGCATTCGATCTCCAGGTTTCGGTAGATATTCTTTCCTACCTGCAAACCCTACCCAGGGAATAATCGGATTAGTTATCACCACTCGTATCGATTGGTGAGGCCTCTTACCCTCGTAAGGGGCTTTGCTACAGACGGTTTAGACCATGGGTAGGCGAATAAGTAGAGCAACACTGGTTGTGTTACTTGGCGGTGCTCTGTCCGGTATTATCTTCTGGGGTGGTTTTAATACTGTCGTCGAACAAACCAACAGTCTCGCCTTTTGTACGTCCTGCCATGAAATGAGTTATGTGTACGAAGAATACAGGGAGAGTAGCCACTATAAAAATGCGTCTGGAGTGCGTGCTATCTGCTCCGACTGTCACGTGCCCAGGGAATGGTTACCGAAGATGGTGCGTAAAGCGCAGGCGAGCAACGAGCTTTACCATAAAATGATTGGCACTATCGATACGCCGGAGAAATTTGAGGCCCGGCGACTGGAAATGGCGGAACATGTCTGGGAATCAATGCGTGCAACTGATTCCCGGGAGTGCCGCAATTGCCATTCATTCGAGGCGATGGATTTTCACAAGCAGGAGCGGCGTGCGGCTGAAAAAATGCAAAAAGTAGTCGACAACAAGACCGGTGAAACCTGCATCGAATGTCACAAAGGTATCGCGCACAAGTTACCCGAAGGTTACGGCGATGATGATGATTGAGGTCTCGAGGCTAGCTACTGATTCATGCGCGTTCCGCTGGCGACTGCGCGCTCGTGTAGCTACGGCGTGTAGCTACTGTAGCTACGGTGTAGCTACGGGACACACGCCTAATCATTGAGACGATCGCGTATTGAAGTACGCCCGCGCCTTCGCGGTAAAATATGCCTTGCTCTCCCTTCGCTCGCGACGGCGAAATGATAGTTTCGTCGAAGCAATAAGAAAGCCCCGTTTTCACGGGGCTTTCTTTATCAGTGCTGCACTCCCAGGTTAATTGCAGACCGATCCATCGTCGAGGGTGCACAGGCTCAGGTCGTCAAAATAAACGCCCTGGGTGGTGTTGGACCCGGAGTAGTCGACGTAAAGTGTAAACGCTTGAACTGTCTTGGTGCCCGGGGGCGCGGTCGCGATACCGGTATCCAGGAGAATCCATTCGCCGGCGGGCGTCTGAGCGTTCACCTCGTTCGAAGTCTTTGCCCGCGGGGCGGTGCTGCTGCCGGCTGTCTCTAGTGCTCCCAGGTCTTTGCCGAGAGCGTCGAAAAACGACACTTGAACGATTCCGAATGCCGGCGCCCCCTTGAGCTTGGAGGATGTTTTACCAAACCCGGTCAACCGCCACCGCGAGCCTGGGTTGGCCGCAAATTCCTGGTAGCTGCCGGACACCGTACCAACCAAGAAAGGGGGATACGGCACGCTCCTGCTGAAGCCCCAGTTGAACATGGACTGGCGGCCGGTGCGCGCTTCATCCGGTGAAAACCAACTTTCGTCAAACGGAATCCAGCCACCTTGATCGGGCGGCAGTCGAAGCTCGAAACTGGCATCTCCGAGGAGGTTATCGGTCGCCAGGGCAGAGGAGACCAGCAAGGTACAAAGTAAAGCGGTGTATGGAACGATTGAATTCTTGATCATGAGCTAGCTCTCTCCGGGTAAGGGAACTCCAACAGGACATGAGACCGGGATCTTGTCATGCAACTTCTGACTTCTCCGTGGATTGAATGAGGCTGGATTTGAAGATTTCGCGAAGGATTTTGGTTCAGTCGTTTTTCCAGGTCGTCGAGGATCGTATTCGGCATAGGCAACAGGCGCGTTTGTTAGCGCCGGTGATACGAACAAAACCCTTTCAGTCCCCACAATAATCCTCCGCTCTGGCTGCCCGATAGTACATTGTGACCATTACTTTCAATTGACTGGTATCAAATTTCGCCAGGTTAATTTCAGAGCTGAAATAGGGCTTAACCTTAATCAGTGAAACGGAAGGCGCCTGATATAGCCAGTGTTTCCTGAGGGGTTTAACTCCAGCAAAAGTGGATACGAACGTCGTGTGCACAGGCCTTGTCAGTCGCTGAACAGGTCAGGGTCCATGTCGGCCAGATCATGCAATGAATTGCCAGGTTGTCCATCGGCGCTGCCGGCTGGGGATGCCCGACCCGGCAGCAAGACGACGATGAATCCTCGACAGCACGTCTATCGGGGCTCCGCATCAATAACATACAGATCGACAGGTTTCAGTCCCGGCGCAATGCGGATTTGTCCGTCGAGGCGAAAATCCAGCTTATCCAGCAAATGGATCGACGCGTGGTTATCGGGATTCACAATTGCCAGGTCCCGCGTTTGTTTGAGTATCAAACAGGCATGCTGCAATACGGCATCGGCTGCTTCCTGCGCGTAGCCCCGGCCACGATATTCGGGCAGGAAGGCAAAGCCGAGATCAGGGAGCGGTAGTGAATCCCGCTGCAGCAAACCACAGATTCCGATCGGCGTATCGCTGTTCTTTAGCGCGACTCGATTCAGGCCGAGTCCGAACTGCCGATACATGGCGCGCGGTCCATCTTCGATATAACCTTGCGCCCCTTCCAGGGAGGCGACCTGTTTGTCGCCGATGAAGCGCAACCAGTGGGGGTCATGGACCAGCTGATAGATAAAGTCGGCATCCCTGAGCTCAAGCCAGCGCAGCTTCAGGCGGCTGGTTTCGATGGCCAACGGGATATCCACCTGAGCTCGACGGGGCTAGGAGGGCAGGAAATCGATGGGGTAGGTTACGGTAATTTCGGACACGTTAGCCTTGCTGAACTTGAAGCGCTTGATCCTCAATGCCAGCTTGCGCTCCAGCTCCTCGTCGCCGAGTTCGCTCGACAGGATGTTCACCCGGGTCACCTCGCCGCCCGGGGCGATCGTCAGCTCGACCACGACCTTTCCTTCCAGAGCCGGGTTAGTGCGCAAGGCGCGATTATAGATACTGAAAATCGCACCCCTGTTTTTCTGAAACACGCGCTCGATTTCATCGGCACTGCGCCTGCTCGAAGAAGTGCCCTTGCCCTGCGACTGCTGCGTGGTCGCTGCGCTGGCCACTTTGTCGGTTCCTATCTTGCTCTGCACACTGGTGGTCTTGCGTTGTGCGAGTTCACTGGTTTGCAGATTTCGATTGAGCGTATCCGTCTGGATACCTCCACTCGATTGTGCAGCGCTGGAGCTGAGCAGGTCGCTGGCAGCGGCGATCTCGACCGCCTTGTTGCCCGATTTCTGCTGGGGTAAGGCCGGGACATCGGCCGGGTCAAACATTTCACGCAGGTCGTCGAGATCATCGCTGAGCGCGATCAAACCACTCTTTTTGGCGACATCGCGTGCGCTTTCCGGTTTAACTTCGGGTTTAACTTCCGGTTTAACTTCCGGTTTAACTTCCGGCTTCTTTTCCGGTTTCGGCGGTTCCGGTTTTTTCTCAGCCTGTTTCTCCTTTTTTGGAGGTGGTGGCGCTGGCTTTGGCTCCGGCTTCACCTTCTGTTTCTCCAGTATCAGCTTCGCCAGTCGCGGTGATACGTCGACGAGATTCTTTTGCAGTATTTCGGGCAGCTTGATCCCGTTCAGCACCACGCCTGCGCCGATAAAAAGCAACAACATGACAATCGACAGCCGGCGGAAGAAACGATCTTCGCCGTCGTCGAGCCAGGGCATGTTTGGCTCTGTTATGGTCGCGCGCTTCGCCATCAGCTATCGGGTGCCTTCTGGGTGACTGCAAAGGAAATATTGGTGTACTGTGCTCCCGCACAGGTCAGCATTATTTTTTTCAACAGGCCATAGGGAATTTCCCGGTCCCCCATGATGGTCACGCCGTTTTTATCGGTAATCTCCTTGACCGACGCCGATGCGCGGCGCAGTGCATCAAACAGCGGCCTGATGGTTTTTTGATTGCTGTTGAGCGCGTCCTTGACCAGGATGATTGCCTTTCCCTGCAAACGGATCACACGATCATCGACGGCGATGACCAGGTTGAGTGCCGGCAGTTTTTCCGCCGCCGCCTCGGGCAGCACGATGTTCTTGGGCGATGGCAAGACTTCGGTGCTGGCAGCGTTGACCAGCAGGAAGAAAACCAGGATGGTGAAAATGTCCATCAACGACACCATGTTCAGCATGGCATGGCGTTTGAGCGTGCGCTCGTGGTGTTTGGACATGCGCTTTGCGCGCTTGGATAATCTCATGGTGTCAAGCTCCCTGGATCTCTGGCGTAATCATTTGGCGGCATCGCCAATCGAGATTTCGGGAAACAGTTCAGCGAACACCCACTCGCCGTTCACCTGGGCTCGATAGGATCGCGAACTGTCCATGGTGCGTATCAGGTCGTCGTAGGGGGTTTGCTGTTCGGCCAGAATAGTGACGTTACTGTGCTCGGGAATACGCGCCTTTACCTGCTTCAGTGTTTGCCTGAGGCTGGCAAAATCATGCTTACCGGCTTTTGTCGGTATGCGCTTGATCCCTCCAATACGATTGTCCGAAATCACCAGCATGTTGCTGCGAATGGTGACGCGCAGTTCATAGGGTGGTTGCTTCGGTTGCTGCTTGTCCGCGGCGCCTGGCGGCGGCAAATTCAGATCGATAATAGCGATATGAGTGAATACCGCCGTCATCAGCAGGAATGGTACCAGTACCACCATCAAGTTCATGAAGGCAGTAATGTTCAACTCCACAGCGGGATGCTTGCGTCGGTGGATCCGTCGTGACATGAGGGTTTACTCGGCGTTGTTTTTAACGCGTGCCAGATGATTGACGAACTTGACAACGGTCATTTCCAGGCTGTCGACAATCTCCGTGGTCTTGGTTTGCAACACCGTGTAAAAGAACAGCAATGGAATCGCAACGATCAAGCCGAAGGCAGTGGTATTCATCGCCACCGAAATGCTGGTCGAAAGGATTTCAGCCTTCATCGATGGGTCGACCTGGGCAACAGCGGTAAACGCCTTGATCAGGCCGATGATGGTGCCGAGCAAGCCGAGCAAGGTGGCAATATTGGCAAACATGGCGAGGTAGTGCGTACGTTTTTCCAGCCGCGGAATCGCCTCCATCATGCTTTCATCCATCGCCGCCTCGAAGTCATCGCGCCGCCGCGCCGACTTGTAGTGCTCCATACCCTGTATCAGGATCCGGCTCACCGTGGCCTTGGATTCGCGCGCCAGCTTGCCAGCACTAGCGACTTCGCCTTTCTCCATCAGTGGCATCAGTCGGGCAATCATACGACGATTGCTCGACCTGGCGTAACTCAGGTGCAGCCAGCGCTCCAGGGTGATTGCGAGACCGATGGCCAGCACCACGAGGATGGGGTACATGAAGGGGCCACCGTCCTGGAAAAATCGGATTAAAGTAGTTAGCATTTCGTTCATCGCGAGAGTCTCCGCTGTCTTTATTCGGTAACCGGTCTAACCGGCTCGGCCTTTGCGTTAATAGCCTGGTGATAGTGAATGGTCCGTTTAAACGTCGCCCGATCCAGAGGCTGCAGTTCCTGATCCATGATGCTGGTAATCGGGGGGGATTCGATTTCGAAACGTTCCACCGTTTTCCACGGCAGGATGTATAACACCCTGGGTAATTCCTTGTTGCCGGTTATCGAGGTGCCTTCCAGCTGCAAGCTATCCTGGGCCACGAGATCGGGGCTGCTGGAGAGCGTCAGCGTCAGTAGTAATGCGAACGATAGTGGTTTCATGATCATCCCTGTTCCTGAGTAGTTGCTGATTTCAGACGCCGTTCAATGTCAACAATCCAGCCGGCGACCTGGGCATTTTCTTCACTGGTCAAGTCCAGGTATTTGCGATATTGCTGCAGTGCTTTTTCCAGATCCTGTAAGTATAGATCAAAAAGAATGCCTAGATTGAAATGTGCGCGTGCGTATTCAGAATCGATCTCGATGGCGCGCTGATATTGAACCAGCGCTTCCTGAAACAGCCCCTTGCGGCGTTGCAGAATGCCGAGGTGATTATAGGCTACGGCGTCTTCGGGGTTACGCGCGATTGCCTGTCCGAATGCCTGTTCGGCAAGCTCCGATTGCTGCAGCTGAAAGTAGGCGAGGCCGAGGTTGGTAAACAGGTAGGGCTTATCAGGCGTATCCCGGCTAAGCTGAGTCAGCAGCACCAGTGCCTCCTCGGTATCACCACTTTTCAGTGCCGCCAGCGCTTGCCCGTAGAGCTGCTCATGAAATTCGATCGGCACCGGTTCGGCAGGCACCGCCACCGCGGCTACTGGCGCTGCGGGCGGTGGTGTCTCCGCGGCCTCGGCCTGCGGCTGCGGCGCTGGTTGCGGAACGCCCTGGCAGGCCGTCAGCAGCAAAGCCGCGATTAATGGGATGATAAGGCTACTGAATTTCAACATAGGTATCGTTGCTTTCGGCACGTGCGTAACGGAAGGGCATCATCTCGCCCAGTACCCGCAGGCTGTTCTGCGTGGAATCGTCGTAAGTGCCATCGGGGATGCGGCGGAAATTGGCGAGGTGAATCTCGATGGCCTTTTCTTCAAACGGGAAAGCCTGTTCTTCGAGCAACAGGTCATATTCCTCCCGTTGCTCCTGATCCAGTCCGGGCGGTCGCTGCGAGCTCATCAGCGAGTTCGCAAATTCGTGATAGATCTCGGCAATCTGAAATGTCGCGGCGGTGGTAACATCCTGCACCTGGTATTTCATTGCCTTGCTGTAGGCGTCGACGGATTGCTGCATCAGTTTCTTCTTTTTGCTCAGGCTGGCTTTGAGTGGCACGGTCAATTTCACCTGGCTGTAAGAGCGGCGCAGCGGCTCGATCAGTTCCAGGCTGGCGTTGGCCGCCAGGTAACGGCTACGCGCGTTACGCTGTGCGCCGGCCTGGGCATCTGCGCGGACGATGTCGTTTAGCCAGAAGTTCAGATTTTTGCTGTTGTTGGCGGCGCGATAGGACTCGGCGATCTTGTGGCGTAATTCCATGGAGCGTTCCAGCGGATAGGGATATAGCCTGACGTAGTCCTTGTAAATAGTGATGGTGCGATCCGCCTGGCCATCCTGCTCGTAAAGTTCGGCCGCACGCCACATCAGGTCGCGCTTGCGCTCGGCTGACCCGGGCAGGCTAGACAGAATCAGCATTTCACGGGCTGCCCCGGACCGGTTGCCGTTTTTGCTATAGGCCAGCGCCAGTTTCTCGGTCACGCCGCTGTTGAATTTCTTATCGTCGGGATAACGTTTGCGGAATGACTCCAGTTGCGCGATCGTGGCCGGCCAGTCTTCAAGTTGCACGTAGGCGGTGGCGGCGTCGTATTCGGCGACGATGCGCTTGGACGACTCGGGTATGACGTCGCCGAGGCGCGTGAAATGCTGGATGGCGAGCAGTTGATCGCCGGCATCACGCGCCAGTTCGCCCTGCTTGTAAATGCTTGCCGCGACCTGTTCGCGCACCGCCTGACGCTGGCTACCCTGTTTTGGCTGATCCTGCAGCAGTGCGAGGTAGGATTTCTCGGCGGCGGCGAAATCGCCGCTGGAAAACTCGGCATCGGCGAGGATACCGCGTGCGTTCTGGCGGCTGGACTTGTCAGCGCTCGAGTTCTCGAGCAGCCGTGTCGCCGACGCAATCGCCGCGGGATATTGTTTCCAGGCAAGGAATTGCGTCGCGCTTTGCAGCTCGACAGCCTGCACTCGAGAATCGCCGCCAAAGTGAGTGGTAAAACGCACCGCCGATTGCATGCGTTGCTCGCGCAGCACCTGCGTATTGCTGCCAGCACCTGCCTTGAACAACGCGTCGTAGGCGGTCAACGCTGCGTATCCCGCCTCGGCGCTATCCTCGTGTTTTTCGTAGTCGTAAGCAGTTATCTGGAATTCGTCGATGGCCTGCGCATACTGGCCCGCATCATAGAGAATTTCTGCGAGCAGAAAGTTCATTTTTGGCGCACCCGGATCGTTTGGAAATGATGTCAGATAGCGTCGATACCAACTCGCCGCGATCGCGTAGTCAGGAAGTTTTTTACTCTGGCGAGCTAGTGCGTGAAAATGCGTGGCCAGGTCGGTCATATGCAGCACCAGAGTGGGGGTCAGGGCCTGCTGTGTTTGTGGAACCTGTCGCGACCAGTACTCGGTGTTGACGTCATAGCGATTCACAAAGGCGATTTTTTCTTTCAGTACCAGGTCGGAATAGCCAGCATGCTGATAAGTTTCGATAGCGCGCTGATGGAAATAAGGTGAGTGCTGCGAATAGGGATATTCGCTGCTGTAGCTGAGGAAAAGGTTTGCACCATCAAACACGCGTTCTTTCTCGAGATAAAGATCGCCGAGCTTGCGGTAGAGCAGGGGTTCGTAGTCGCGGTTGCCGTTCTGCCTGAAATACTGCGTGATTTGCCGAGTGTCTTCCTGGTAGGTAAAGGACAGCGCGACGACACGGATGACGTCCTCCAGCAGTTCCTGGTTAGCCCTCGACAGGGCCGGGTTGAAATCGATTTCGCGAATGCTGTTATTCTCGAGGTTGATATCCAGCAAGCGAATGAAACTGGCCTGGGCATCTTCGAACCGGCCCTGCTTGAACTGGGCCCAGCCATACTTGTAAAGCGCTTTTTCGAAAAATATGGAATTCGGAGTGTTCTGCACGATATGACCATAGGCGAGCTCTGCGGCCGCGTGGTCCCGGTCCACGAACAGGTTCTCACCGCGACGGAACTGAACTTCGTCCATATAGATTGAATCAGGGTATTCGTTAACGATGCGGTCCAGCGCGGCCATCGACTTATCGATTTCTGATTCGAGCGCGTAGGCGCGTGACATCTGGTACAGAATCTTGTCATTGTTTTCGCGGCCGGGGTATTGCTGCAGATAGGTTTCGTAAATGCTGATGGCATGCAAGGCTTCCTGCTGACCCAGTTGCTGCGTGTCGGGGTCGTCCGCCACCCGCTTGTCGAGGCTGGCTTCGAGTTCCAGATCGGCCAGGCGGCGCAGTTCGGCACCGGTGCCTTCACCCTCTGTGGTGATCGCGACCAGTTCACGCAAACTGTCGATAACTTGCTGGCGGTCGAGCTCGAAGTTGGCCTGCGGCTCCAGTTCTGCTATTTCCAGAATAGGCGGCATTTTGGCGAGGTCGCCGATGGTTGGCCCGATATCCACTCCGCCGGATCCGCAGGCGCTGAGCAGCGTCGCTGCCAACAGTAATGTCAGGCGTTGTCGGCGCTGACGGGTCATTGCGGGGTCGCCAGCTTGTCGGAAATACGTGCCAGCTCATAGCGCGCATTCAGGCGTAACTGGCGGACGTGCTGCTGCTGGACACGAATGGCCTCGATGGCCAGTTGATTGATGCGCTGTTCCTGTTGCTGCAGTAATCCCGCAACGCGTGTGCCCAATGCCGAAATTTTCTCAGTCTGACCGCTGATGCGGCCACGAAAGTCTGCGAGGTCGAGTTGAGTACGATCGGTGATGCCGCGCAGCCCGACGACGCGCGCGTCGGCTTCGTTGAGCGCACGATCCAGCTGTATCAGTTGTTTCCTCGATTTCCAGATGCGCCTGGGATAATCGGTGGCGAGTTGATAGTTTAGCAGCCCGGAAAGAAGTCTCAGCGTCTGCTGCTGATCTGCCGTATCGCGTTGTGATCCGATATTGGCGATAGAGCTGGCCGCGCTTTGCATTCGCTCGAGTTGGTCCAGCTCATCAACCCCTGCCAGGGCGAGGTAATTTTCACTGGACTCGATCTCGCTGAGCTGCTCGGCAAGCTCATCACGACGTAAAGTAAACTGTTCGTACTGGTCGAAGCTTGCAGATTGCTCCAGCATCGGCAGTCTTTCGGCAAATGCCCGGCTGCGCTCGCCGAGCATCAGCTCAAGTGCCGGGAGATTGTTGCCCCAGTCGCCAAGCGATTGACGTATATCCAGCAGGTCCTGGTAGCGTTTGATTTCACGGTGAAAACCTTCCGACGCCAGCAACAGCTGCAGTTGCGGTGTGACAACGGAAACGGGTGGCTGGCGTTGCAGGTTGCCGCGATCCTGCAACAGGTTGGTTTCGCGCAGCGCGTCAATTAACGCATCGTCGCCAATCGACCGGATTGCGCCTTCCAGCGATTCGAGCTGCAGATCAAACTGCTGCGCAGCCATTTTGTAGTAACGTATCGCAAGTCTGTCGTCGCCTGATTCGACATAGTTGGCGGGAATCGCCAGGATCGCCTCCTGGGTCGACAAGTCGATCGCATTGCGTTGCAGCAGAAAACGCCAGGGTTGCAACGCCTTGTCAAACTGATCCAGGCGGTACCAGGCCCAGCCCGATGCCAACAGTGCCTTGTTGCTGAGCGGGCCCTCGAGGCGAATGCGCAACAAGCTTTGCAGTGCCGGTTGCGGCTGCCCCAGGCGCAAGTGCTTGAGACCGAGCGACAGGTTTGACTGATCACGCAAAGCCAGCAGTTCCTCGCTGCTGGCTTCCATTTGGCCGAGCTCATTGAGGATTTTCTCACCCTGCTGCAGGTCCTGGTTTTCAATCAGGGCAACCCCCAGATTGTAACGGGCATAGGATTTCCAGATCGACTTCGAATCGATTTGCAGGCTTTCGTTTGCGGCCAGATCATACTCGCCACTGCCGAGATACAGGTTGGTGAGCAGGTACTTGCGTTCGGCCTCGATACGCTGTGGCAGCTGATCGTTGATGCGTGACAGCAAGTTGAGCGCATCGTCGCGGTATCCCTGATCGTAACGCACCCGCGCGAGGTTGAACCAGATGCGATTTTGTATCGAGTCGGAAACCTCTGCGTCCAGCAATTGCGCAAATAGCGAACGCGATTCTTCGTACAGGCCATAGTTGTAGTAGAGGTCCGCGAGCAGAAGATTAGCCTCATCGGGTTGTGAGCTGGCAAGTGGCGGCCGGGTCGCTGCAGTCATCAAACGGGTGATTGCGGCCAGTTTATTTTGCTGAAAATACTGGTATAGCGCCTGGCCGTAGTAGAGATCCTGTACCCGATGCTCTGCGGCGGGCGTCGCCGCCCGGGCAATTGAAACCAGGCACAACAACAGTGCACAGAGACAGCTGCAAGCGCCCCATAGCAAGTTTCGGGGGAGATACCCCGGCAACTTATTCCCAGATACGCGCATCGAAACTGGGTTGCTCCTTGGCTGTGTCATCGCTAATCATAAATTCGACAAACTGGGGTTCGCTTGATTTTTCGATTACGATCGATTCGCCGCGTCGATAATCGCGCCCACTGGGGCCGAGGCCGATAAAAATCGCAACGATTTCATGCTCCCCGGAGGGCAGGTTGCCGATATAGAGACGTTGGACACCCCCGCGCTTGAGCGCGGCGAGCTCGCGTTCAGTGTAGAGGTGGTTGGCGATAATCTTGTCGTCGATCTTGAGTTGCACCGAATCGAGGCTGAAGAACACACCGGAATTCATCGACAGGAAAACGCTGAATTGGGTATTGGCCGGAAATAACAGGTCTTCTTCGAGTATGAACAGGTCGCGGTTCAGCGACAGGACTTCTTTTTTCAGTGCCTCGATATCAGTTTCCAGTGAATTATCCGCGGTAGCGTCCTCACTGTCGGCTTCCTGCGCCGCAAGCGGGGTCGCCAGGCAAAACAGCAATAACAGCAACGAGGTAGTAAGGCTTTTAGTTTTCATAGTTCAGATTGTCTTTATAGCGGCTATTCACTCGACGCGGGATCCATGAAGCCTGACGAATAATGAACCTTGCCATGACTGTCGATAATGATTGCGTCGAACCCTTCGAGGCTTTCGATCAACGCGAGACCGTCGAGCGCACCCAGAATAAAAAGAGTAGTTGATAAGGCGTCGGTTGTCATCGCATCTGGCCCGGTCACCGTGGCGCTCCAGCTGGCCTTTGCCGAACGTCCGGTGTCCGGGTTGATGATGTGATGTATGCGCTGGCCATTTTCGATATAAAATCGCTCGTAGTCACCAGAGGTGGAAATGGCGCTATCGCTAAGCGGCAGGCGCAGCGCAATGCCCTCCGCCTGGCGGGGATGCTGAATCCCGATCATCCACGGCCGACCCTCGCGATCACCGATGATGCGGCTGTCACCGCCGGCACTGACCATGGCCTCGACAATGCCGCATTTCTGCAACAGATCGATCGCGCGATCGACAGCATAGCCCTTGGCGATGCCACCGAGATCGATGCGCACCGCATCGTTCTTGAAGCGAATTCCGCGCTCGCCGAGTTCGATATGTCGATAATCTATCGCCTGCAGTTTCCGTGTAATGAGCTGGTCGCTGGGTTGCTGGTGTTTGCGGTAATCGTAGGCGTAGCCTACGCTGGCATAGGTGATATCGAAAGCGCCGCCGGAAATCTGCGAAAAGTATATCGAGCGCCGGATCAGATGCCTCAGTTCGTCGCCGAGATCAACCCAGCTGTGGGCGGCATTTTCGTTAATAAATGAAAGTTCACTGCTAGCCAGGTAGCTGCTCATCAGGGCGTCGATACGCTCCATTTCGGTGAACACGCGCCTGCTGCAATCTGCGGCTATGCCCGGGTCGGTATACCACAGTTCCACCGAGATGCGGGTGCCCATGATGTCGCGCTGCTGACGCGCCCAGTCGGCCAGCGCGTGCGACTGGGCGCACAGGCTGAGCATTGCGACGAAGAAAAGATATTTAATGCAACAGCGTAAGTTGGCAAAACTGCTCACCCGAAAACCCATCATTGTGAAACAGCTCAAATGTTAGCTTATAACGGGGCAAATGCTATGTAACTGGCCAGACTTGCGTCGTTACCCAGTCCATGATTCGGGAATATGGACTTGAATTCGGAAATAACATCGGGAAAACCGATTGAAGGGCCGTTCACCGCCATGAAATTCAACAGCAGCATGTTGACCAGCAGGTTGGGATTGTTGGCCGCGGGGGTTGCCGTCGTGACCACCGATGCACCGGCATTCATGAGGCCGATCTGGCGGCTACCGACCAGCGTGGGTGGCCCGTCAGGATCAAATACGAGGAAAAAGGAACAGGCGGTAGAGGAATTGTCGCCGGTCCACTGACCCTTGCCCGCCCCACCTAGCTGCAGTCCTGCTCCAGTCCCGGCGTTCGCGCTGTCATCCGGGTTACCGTTACTGAATACCGAGCCATCGCTGAACACGTAGATCATCAATTTGGTATTGAGCAGGCGTGCGTATTCAAGACAGGCGCCGATACAACGGCCGGCACGCAGATCGCGATTTTCCCCGGTCCGCCGGTCTCCGGTATGGTAGTCGTAGCCGCCCATGGTAATACAGCCACCAGCCGCGTAGCCGTTGACCACCATCTTCATTACCGAGGCGGCTTTGCGAAATTCACTGTCGGCGAGCCCGCCGACGGTTGAAAAGATCGACTGGATATTAATATCGGCGAGGGGGTCTACGGGTACCCCGGCAAAGCGATCGGCAATATCCGCAGACTTGAGATAGCCACAACGAACCATGTCCTTGACGATTTCATCGCGGCTCGGGCCCAGCAGCGTGTCGACATTCGCGAGTTGTAATTTACGATGGGTTACGCGGGCAATCGATTCCATCACCGCGGTGACGTCGTCGGCCCCGAGGATGGCAGTCAGGTCGCCAATATCGACCATGCCGGTGACGTCGCTCGGACGGTCAACCTTGGTCGGGCGAAATTCGGGATTGATTTGCGACGCCGGGGCCATCGAGTTGCCTCCCGAGACGCTGGTGCGCGATCCGATCAGGTCGACGACATCGCCACGCGCCCCGGTCATGGCGAGGCCATAAAGCGGGTTATGGGGGTTGTTGGCGGTATCGTTATCAGAGCGCGCGGGAATGACGCAGCCGTCGACATTACCACCCGCGAAGGCGGTAACCGCGGTATCACGGATGCCACGCAGCATCGCGCTGTCAGCGTGAAACACCAGGTTCAGCTCGCTATTGGTGAAGTCGCCATCGCTCGGATTGAGCAGGGTAACCCCGGTATCATCCAGGCCCGGAACCATGTCGCCAGGTATTCCAAGTTTGCTGTAACCGGCGGTAGAGAGAAAATCCTTTTGTCCGCCACCCTGCCCAACGAGCACGTTGGATCCGGCCAGGTTCGCGCCGCCGGCGAGGTCAAAGCAGATGAACGGGATTTTTTGACCGGCTGCAAGTGGACCGACGCTGCAGTTGAAATTTCCCTTGTTGGTGATTTCGGTTGCAAGCGCACCGAGGTCACCCGCTATCGCTGCATAGGCTGCGTTAGGATTGGCGAATAGACCAAAAATACCGCCGGATAAAATCGAGGCCGATCCAGTCATCAATCCCTGGCGGATAAACTGGCGCCGCGACATCGGGCGCCCATGATCTTCATAAAGTAATGGTGCGTCGGGCGGGATGTACTGGTTTCTTTTGAATCTGGCCATGTTTAAGTCCTATTGTACCATCATGACTGCGCTGCCAACGGCTGCAGCACAGACGGCCTTGATGATCTGGGCGGTTCTCGGGATCGAATTGATCGGGGTACAGCTGGTCGTTGGTGGTATTGTCACTGGTGGTTTGCAGCTCAGCATTTGATCAATCAGGCTCGTATAGTCCGTGTTTGCGGTGATCGCCGCATCGAGTTCCTGGGGCTGGTCTGAGCCCAGCATATCGTGGATGATGACCGCATCGGGTTGACTGGTTAAATTACTGGTGCTCGCGGGAGCAATCACGTTCATCGCCCGCGTCAGCAACGGATCGATGATCAAACTCCGGTTGGCAAGCTGTGTCGCTGTTGGATCGGCGGGATCCGGAAGCGGATAATACAGTTCAACTGAAGGTGGCGGCGGTCCGAATGCCCCCTGCGAAGACTGGTTGAAAACGAATCCAGGGAAAAAACTGCTTGCCGGTATACTGCCCCTGCCTTCGACCAGTTCGCTACAGGATGTCAGCGCGAGCTGGGCAATCGCCATTTGATGCGATGGCAGGAAGGCGTCGATTGCCTCGGTCGACGGCAACTGTTGATAATAATCGTCGAACACGCCTTTCACACCTTTACTGTCTGGATCGCCAGGATCGCCCGTATTGTTGATATCGACACCGGTGATCGCGGCTATGGTCGCGTTGATTTCCTCGAAGGTACGCACCCCGATATCGGCGGAAACCGGGTCAGCAGGGTCACCTGGAGGCGCGGCGACGGTAACCGGCGCCTCCTGGTAGTCTCTGGTTCGCGTGCCGATTTTTTCGAATGTCAGGAAAAACTGATCGCTTTCGTCCCCGTTCTGCAACGGAATGATGGTGCCCAATGATGATAGCAGCTGTCCGAACTGCGGGTCGTAGCTGCCATCGACGCTGGTATTGAGATTCGCATAGGCTTGCCCGGCAGAGGCTTCTTTGCCATTGATGCCGATGCGCATACCGGCGATTTCGACCGCCACCGGTGTCCAGTCAGGGTTGAGATTGATAAAGGTCGGCTTGTTGAACAGATAGCTGTATTCGTCGTAGCGCGATACTTCGAACATGATATAGCTGTCGTCCGGTACGCCGGCCTGGTGTCCGATATAAAACAGCAGCAAGTACTTTTCACCGACGCCGGCATCAAAATTTTGCAACACCTGTTCCTGGGTCAGGGTACGGCTGTGCATGGCCAGCATGCGCAGGTGTCCCCGCCAGGGTCGCTGGCCCGAGAGTTCATTGCCGAGCGTCAGGGTGAAGCCGTCGTTCCAGGCATTGCTGACCGTACTCGTTCCGCTTACCGGATCGGTCACGTTGACCAGTGCGCCATTGATGTAAATGCTGCGACCCGTGTCGGGGTCGTAATTGACAACCACGTGCTGCAGGCTGGACTGCACGAGTTCTTCGTCACCTTCGCCGCTGGACAGTGCCGGGTCGCCGTTTGGCCGTGGCGGATCCACCGCGATACGATTATAAAAATCGTAATTGTACATGTCCTGGGTGAGGGTGAAATTGCGCGCATTGTCACTTCCGGAGTAACTGGCGATGCTTGCATTCGGCTGGGTCACATTGGCAGGAACAACCCAGGCCTCGAGCGCATACTCGCCGGTAGACTGAATGAAGGTATGCATTTTTTCGCTGTCGAAGGTCAGCGCCTGGGCGCGCCCGCCATTGAAATTCAGGCCGTAGCTGTCGAGCCATTTAACCGTGTCACCGGAAACGTCGTTACTGATAAGTGTCAGGTTGATCGCCGGATCGATACCGCTGGTATCATAGGCCGTGAGCCCGCTGCGTGTCTTGAATTCCCACAACGCGAACAGGTTGCCCTCGTGGCGATTACCACCCGCAGCGACGACACCATCGCCCAGGGTCAGCGCCATGCTGGTTAGCAGGGTACTATCAACTGTTGTTTTGGCGATGCCTTCAGCCCACAGCGCGATGACGTCGGTCATTGCGCTAGCGTCAGCCGTACAGGTGCTCCAGCAATTGTGCAATTGTTGCAGACGCTCGACGAATCGGGATTGATCGGGCGAATTCAGGTTCATCTTCGATTTGGCAGCGGCATAGGCGATATCGACGTCCGGGCTCGCGAAAAATGGCGCCTGCGGCAACTGGGGACCCGTTGGTTCGTGGCAGTTCTGGCAGTTGTCGTTGGCGATTAGCGGGGTCGTGCCGATCAGCAGCGGGTAGACGGTATTTTCAAAACTGCTACCGTTGGTGCCCAGCGTGTCTGCGGCTGCAGGGAAAGATTTGAAATTGTCCGGCACACGGAGGATCGGCGCCTGCAGCTGAATCAGGCGGGCCGAAGTGATATTCGAGTCGGTCGCCCAGTTGCTGATCATCTGCTCGACCGTGGTGGCGCAGGCGGAAAGCGAGCCGAGCCAGCAGTTGTGTCCGCCACCGACCTTGGCGACCAGTGCGGAGGCGGCCGGATCTTCCAGGTTGGCGTACTTGACAGCTTCCGAATAGGCCTTGTTGACGTCGTCGAGATTGACAAATACCGGCACCTGGCCTTTACCATGGCATTGGCCACAGCGGTTTTCCGCTTTCAGGAATTGCCAGAAATTGAGCTGAAAGGAACGGATGTCGGCTGTTTTCGCCGGCGGCCCGGTATAACTGCCATCACCCGTTCTCAGATCAGGATTGCTGGTAGTACCGACACTGCCGTCACAGGCAGCCAGCATGCCGATGACCAGCAGGAGAAACAAATATTTGAGCAATGAGGGAGTCCGCTTCATGATCAATTCCCCTTGCAGAAAGCAGCGACATCGGTGAACACCCCGCGCATGTTGTAGCCACCGCCCTTGAAGTTGTCCACGATTGTGTTACGCGCCACGCGGTCCGCGGCGAAGACGTTCGGATCTCGCAAGCAGATCGCCTTGAATGCCTTGTCTACCTGGCACTGGGCGAAGGCCTTGCTGTTGGCCAGCTCGATACCGAGCGACTTGGCGCCATTGCCGATCGCGTTATCCTTGCTGTCCAGCTGCTCACCACTATAGCCCCCCCAGCCGATACCGGGATCGCTGATCCGGTTACCGAGCTTGGAATTCGGGCCGTTGCGCCAGTAGTTGATCCAGCTGTCGTCGGTGGTGATATAGCCATATTCGAAGTTGTTCTCGTTGATATTGTGCTTGAGGGATACGCCGGTGGCGGGATCGAACTTCGGGTGACTGGTATCCCGATACACGAGGCGGCCATCGGATTTATCGTTGTTGTAATCCCACTCATAGTAAGCGAAGGCGCCGGCCATACCATCCATGCCGGCATGGCAACCCACGCAGCCGTTGAGAAATATGCGGCTGTCGCCGCCCGGACTGCGCGACACGTCACGTCGTACTCGATCGGGAATGCGCGACACGTCCTTGAGTGGTTCGAGATCGGTGCACAGATGGTTCATCAGGGTGAAGCGAAACATGGCGCGATTGGTGCCGTCGGAATAAAAGGCCATCGCACCCGCGCGGCTGGTCATTACCCCGGCGGTGGCGTCGCTATCCAGCCCGCTGACATTGCTCTGCGCATCGATGGCCAGGATGGCGTTGTCAGACAGGTCGCCGGCAAAGGGACCGAGGTTTTCGAGCTCCTCGTAGTGGTCGTTATTGTTGTTTGCATAAGGGCTTATTCCGCCGGCTTTACCGATGTAGACGAGGTCATCGTAGAGTATTCGCCTGAAATCGATGGCGTCGCGTATCGCGCCGACCACGGTTGCCGAGTAATCGTTCAGCGGGGTAAAAACGGTTTGCTCTTCGTTGGTCCAGGGTGCGGCGAAATTTTTCAGAGTGACATTATAGAAGTAGCGGGCATTCGAATTCAGGCTGGGGGTAACACTGGGATTCGGCGTTATGGAAATTGCGTACTCAGCGGCACTCTTGCCACTGGAGTCCGTGATAATCATTCCCTCCATCACGTCGAGGACCGCGTTGCTCGCGGTGACGCCGGTCAGGCGATCGTGGATGCGCTTGGCCTGGTTGCGTTCCCTGTCACCGGCCCATGCTGCCTGGCTGATCACCACGGTTACCGCGCAAAGCGACAGTAAGATAATCTTCGTTATTCTCATGAGGCTTTTCAACTCTCTCCCTGATTTTTGCGGCCTGATCCTTACGGCAATCTTGCCAATGTGATACCTGTCGCTGCATTAAATCTAGCACAGGGTGTTAGCAGCGGTTGAAAATTAAACCCGGGAATAAGTCACAATAAGCAAAATATTCCAGACCATTTTCGGATTGCTGTTAAGCTTTAAATTCCTCGCTATGCAGTTTCCACGGAGCAAATCCCCAGACTCAAGTTTACGAGAGTGAAGCGAGGTTACGTATACCGTTGGTAAGCAAAAACAGGCCCTTTGTCAGAAAGCGGGAGCTAGACATACAAAGTCGCAGATAATCTTGAAACCAGTCACGGAAATTGAAAACCTCTGGCAACCAGTGTCGCGAGAGTCAGCCAAATGGAATTTATAGCGAAACTAATGAAGCCGATAGAAATACAACTAATGCCAGTGGGCACTAGCCAGCAATGGAACCTTTGCCGAATACCATTTCTTGGTATGGTGATTATTTGCGCCATTGTGGCTGCATTAAGTGCCTGCCAACCCGGGTCTTCAGAGGGTGGTGGCATCGATCCGGGCATTATTCAAATCCCGATCGCCTTCATCAAGCGTCCGATACCGGTCGACGACATGGGTGTCGAAATACAGGCCGATCTGCGCGAGCCGCTGCTGTTCAGCGCCGGTGGCGACCTGTACCTGCGAACCAGCACGGCGGCCAGCGCGTCGATTACCAATATCACCAGGTCGGTAACCCTCGGTAGTGGTGATATCAAGGGCCTTAATTCCTCTTACGACGGCAGCAAACTGATTTTTTCGCTGCGGCTTTTCGATCCAAATCCGAATGACGAGGTCGTACCGAGCTGGAATATTTATGAATATGATCTGGTTACCGAGAGTTTGCGCCGCATAATCGTCGATGTGGGGACCGCGGAACTGGGTGACGACCTGTTTCCGAGCTATTTGCCCGATGGCCGTATCGTGTTTACCTCGAGCCGGCAGAAACAGGCGAGTCAAAACCTGATCAACGAAGGCAAACCTGGCTACCAGGCGCTGGACGAGGACAGAAACATCCTCGCCATGACCTTGCACGTGATGAACTCTGACGGCACCAGCATACGACAGATCTCCCTCAACCTGAGCCATGATCTTTATCCACAGGTATTGTCACGGCTGGACGACGGGAAAATTATTTTCAGCCGCTGGGACAACGCCGTTGGTGACAAGGGGATGCATTATTACACCGTTAATCCCGATGGCAGCGAGCTCGAATTACTGTATGGCCGCAACAGTCACAACACCGGCAGCAATGGCGCCGAGATCCAGTTTGGCTACACCCGGGAAATGCAAAGCGGTGACCTGATGGTTATTACCCGACCTTACAACGGTACTTTCGACGGTGGCGACATCGTCATTATAGATGCGGCTCAATTTAGCGATAACGATAAGCCGGTGTGGTCCAGAACCGGACTTACAGGGCCGGCGCAAGAATCGGCAACCATCAACGGGGTGGTCAACGACGGGTCTATTTCGATCGCTGGGCGCTACGCGTCAGCCTACCCGCTGTGGGATGGCAGCAACCGAATGCTGGTCAGCAAGTCGACCTGCCAACTCACCGTTAACGCCCAGATACGCCCTTGCGTGGAACCCTACCTGAGTGACCCGTCGGCGGCCGAAGCGGCACCGGCATATTCCATCTGGCTGTACGACATGAATGAAAATACCGAAAAACCGATCGTATTGGCGGAGCAGGGCATGATCATCACCGAGGCCATCACGATACAGCAGCGAGACCTGCCCTCGATCATATTCGACAAGGGGCCCGGTGAAATCGTTACCGCCTGGGAGGATGACAAGCTCGGGGCGATTAACATCAAGAGTGTGTATGATCTCGGCGATACCAGCTTTGACGGCTGCTTCTTCAATCAGTGTACGAGTGCTGCCGCAATAACCACGGTTCAGGATTTCGCCGATCCGCTGAAGGCGACGGCCGACCAGCGCCCGGCGCGATTCGTACGTTTCACCCGGCCGGTGACTTTTCCCGATCGGCAGGATCCTGACCTCACGAATCCCCCGGATCCTGCCAATAATGCCTTCGGACTGCAGCGCATCCGCGGCATGCGCGAAATTGTCGGTTACGCGCCGGTGGAACCCGATGGCTCGGTGAAGACCAAGGTACCTGCGAACCTGCCATTGGCGCTCGAAGTGCTCGATGGTGAGGGTCGGCGAATCGGTCCGCTGCATCTCAACTGGCTGCAGGTCAGGGCCGGGGATACGCTGACCTGCAATGGTTGCCATAGCCAGGGCGCCGCGGCTACGACGCCTGAAATTCACGGGCGTAGCGATGCGACGGCGCCGTCGATCAATGCCGGATTGTCAAGTACGCTCGAGTTCGCCAACACCGTGATACCCGGCACAACCAATGCCTATTGGGGTAACCTGGGGGAAACCATGGCCGAGGTGCGATTTGACCGTGTCGGCGTGATGGTGCCGCCGGGTAGTGAGCCACAGTTGAGTCTGGACCTGGAATACGAAGACTACTGGACCGATCCCGCGGGACCACGCGCCCCCGATGCTTCTTATGCCTACCGCTACGCGGACCTGGATATTTCGATACCGTCGCCGGCCAATCAGTTTTGCTCGCCGTCGTGGGCTTTCAATTGTCGCAGCATCATTAACTACCCGCAGCAGATCCAGGCGATCTGGGAACGGGATCGCGGGGCCGATCTGGTGACCCCGGAAGCACCCGATAATCCGCCGGCCAGTGATCCGACTAATACATTGCTCAAGGTGACAAATACGCCGAACATGAAGGGTGACGACACTTGCATCGAATGTCATACCACGGACGATGGGCAGCGGGTAGCATATGGGCAACTCGATTTAACCCTTGACCCCAACCAGAACCCGGCCCAGTTTATGCGTTCTTACCTCGAATTGTTTGTTGCGGATGATGGCCAGCAACTGGTGGGCGGAGCGCTGGTGGATTTTACCATTTCGGTGCCGGATGGCATGGGCGGGTTTATCGATCAGATCGATCCTGCGGCGCAGGTCAGGCCGAGCATGACGGTCAATGGCGCGCGCGCGAGTTATTTTATCGAGAAAATGACGGGTACCGAGCTGGACGATAATAGCCGATCCGTAACCGGTCTGGTCGATCATACGGGCATGCTGGACGATGCCGAATTGAAGCTGATCAGCGAGTGGCTCGATATCGGTGCGCAAAATTTCAATAATCCGTTTGATCCTGACGCGCCACAAAACTAACCTTGACTGTACTAAGCTTGACTGAATTGACAGCGGAATCACAAGTTTGCACAGATTAAGGGAAGGGTTGTTTATCGGTCTGTTTTTGTTGCTGGTCTGCGTCAGTCAGGTGTCGTCGGCGCAGTCGGCAACCCAGGCTGAGCCGCCTGGGGAAACGTCGGATCCCGATGAGTCGGGTTTCCGGGTCACTATCGCCGACCCGTTTGTCGAATTGCATACTGGCCCGAGTGCTGGCTACCCGATTTTCCACGTCGTCGATCGAGGGGCCGAGGTCAGCATATTAATCCGCAAGACCAACTGGTTTAAAATCGAAACCGGCGATGGCAAGACCGGCTGGGTTAGCCGTGAGCAGATGCGCCATACACTGCAGCCCTCGGGCCAACCGTTCAAGGTGGTCGAGCTCGATGCCAGCGATTTTGCCGAGCGCAAATGGGTAATGGGTGTTACCACGGGTGAGTTCGCATCGGCGCCGGTGTTCACTATTTTTGGCGGTTACTCGCTTACCGAGAACCTGGTCGCCGAAGGGCATTTCGGACAATCGGTAGGCAGCATATCGAGCAGCACTTTTTTCAAGGGCAACCTGGTGATGCAACCGCTACCGGACCTTAAGTACTCCCCTTACCTGACGCTCGGTGTTGGCAAGATCGATGTGAGCCCCAGCAGCACACTGCTCGCGGGCAATGACGATGTCAATACTTTTGCCCAGGTCGGAATCGGTATACAGCGTTTCGTCAGCCGCAGTTTCCTGTTTCGATTCGAAGTGAATGAATATGTTATTTTTTCAACGACCAGCACCACCAACAACAACGAGGAAGTAAACGAGTGGAAATTCGGTTTCGCAGTATTTTACTAGTAGCGTTATTGGCCCCCGGTTTTCTGGTCTCGAGCGAGCTTGCGGCACAGAGCGAGGAAGAGGAATCCGGCAACCTGATCGAGCCCCAGATCGAACGCGTCGAATTCGATGAATCGCTGATCGACGCCTTCGATTTTGAATTAGCGCTATATGCGGGATTCCTCGCGGTGGAGAATTTCGATACCAATCTCGTCAGCGGATTGAAGATTGGGTATCACGTTTCCGAGGATTTCTTTGTGCAGGCGTCATACGCCAGTAGCGAAGTTGGCAAAACCAGTTTTGAGATATTGAGCGGTGGCGCGCCCCTGTTAGCCGACGACGAGCGCAAGGTCGAGTATTACCTGGTGAGTCTGGGTTATAACCTGTTTCCAGGTGAAACATTCTTTACCGATTCGACTACATTCAATACGGTGCTGTATGTTTCCGGGGGCGTAGGCTCAACTGATTTTGCCGGCGGTGACCGGCATACGATCGCCTTCGCGGTCGGTCACCGAACTTTGTTTGCAGATGGCTTCAGCCTGGATATTGAAATGCGAGATTTGATTTTTGACGTGGATATTTTTGGCAGCGAGGAATCTACCCAAAATCTCGAATTCACCCTGTCGCTAAACTTGTTTTTATGAGGAGAATGGATATGAGTCGCAAGTTTTCGCGTTTACTATCGGGCCTGTTTCTGGCCACTATCATGGCTTTCGTGGCACCCAACCTGGTGACGGCTGCCGAGATGGGGAAGCGCGCGCCCGATTTCACCCTGAAATCGCTGGATGGCAAGAACCTCAAGCTCAGTGAAATGGCTGGAAAAGTCGTTTTGATTAATTTCTGGGCGTCCTGGTGTGGACCCTGCCGTGAGGAAATGCCCCTGTTGAATGCGTTGCATAACAAGTATGAGCCGCTGGGGTTTACCGTGCTTGGCGTCAACGTGGAAGAAGATACGAACGCGGCGAAAGGTTTCCTCAAGAACTTTCCGGCCGACTTCCCGGTGTTGCTGGATAATACCAACCGGGTCAGCAGGCAATACAAGGTTATCGCGATGCCAACGACCGTCGTCGTCGATCGCGACGGCAATGTCCGCTTCTTGCACCAGGGTTATAAGCCTGGTGACGAGGCGAAGTATCGGCAGACGATAAAAAAGCTGGTACGTGAGTAAGAGCATGAAATCAGCGTCCCTGTTGTCGATTTTATGTGCCCTGATATTGCTCTCTGGATGCGCGACTGAACCCTGGGTCAAACCTTATGAACGCGCCAACCTCGCGGATCCGATCATGAGCTTCAATCGAAACCCGGTTTCGGCAAGTTACCTGCATCACGTTTACGATTCGCGCGAGGGTGCGCGGGGTGCCGGAATTGCGACGGGTGGCGGCTGCGGCTGTAACTGATTGCCGTGCCCGCCCTTGCCCCAAGCTTGCGATTCCCCGGCCTGTTACTGCTCGTTATCTGTAGCGACGTTTTTGCGGCCGTATTACCGGAAGAACGGGCCGATCTGCTGTATCACAGTTATGACGGCGGTGGCGCAGAAATCGATGGTCCTTCGCTGTTGCTGCGAAAAAACATGGGTAACAGTGTCTCGGTGGGTCTGAATCATTACGTGGATAACGTTACCAGTGCATCCATCGACGTGCTGGTCAGTGCCAGTGAATACACGGAAAAGCGTGAAGAAAACAGCATTAACGTCGATTATCTGGCTCAAAAATCGACCATGAGCCTGGGCTATACCAAAAGTGTAGAGAGCGATTTCGAGGCCACCACGATGAGCCTGGGCGTTTCCCAGGATATGTTTGGCGACCTGACCACGGTGAGCATTGGATTTGCGGTCGGCGATAATGTCGTTGGTCAGAACGGCAACGATGCGTTTGCTGAGGATGTAACGGTGCGTAGTTATCGCGTTGGACTCTCGCAGATCATTACCCGCAACCTGGTGATGGCATTTACCCTCGAAACCATCACCGACGAAGGATATCTGAATAATCCTTATCGGTCGGTGCGCTATCGCGATTCTGGTAGCGCCAACGGCTATAGCTTCCAGCCCGAAGTCTATCCGGGGACCCGTACCAGCAATGCAATCGCACTGCGCGGCAATTATTACCTGGAGCAGCGCGCCGCGCTGCACGCCGGCTTGCGTGTTTTCGAGGATAGCTGGGGCATCGATGCGATGACCTATGAATTGGGGTATACGCTACCCTATGAACAGGACTGGATTTTCGAGGCCCGCTTGCGCCTGCACGATCAGGGTAGTGCCGAATTTTACAGTGATTTATTTCCGTTCCAGGACGCGCAGAATTACCTCGCCCGTGACAAGGAATTGAGTAGCTTTACCAGCACTACCATTGGCCTTGGTGCTAGTTATGATTTTGGTCGCGCCTGGACGACCATCGAACGTGGTAGCCTGAATCTCGAACTGGACTGGATTCGATTCGATTACGACGACTTCCGGGACCTGACCGAGTCGGGCGATGTCGGCAATGAACCTCTCTACAGCTTCGATGCGCGGGTTACGCGGATTTTCCTGTCGTTCTGGTTCTAGGCGCTGGCTGTCGACCCCGGCAAGCCTGGGACTGCTGCTGCTCGGATTGTTCGTCGCGGGTCCATCCCGCGCCAACGAAGGGAGTGGCTGCATCGAATTCAAGGTGATCGATGTCAAGGAAAATGCGTTGCTTGATTCGAGTGCTGCATTTGCCCTGGTCAGTACACTCGAGGGTCGCTGCATCGATGCGCAACTGATTCGCGCTATTCTCTCCAGGATATCCGCCTACTTTATCGAACAGGGCTATGTGACCACCCGTCCTTATTTACTGGAACAGGATATCAGCGATGGTGAAATCGCCATCGAGGTGCTGGTCGGATCCGTCGAGGCCGTCGTCGACGCGGATAGCGGCAAAAGCAATGCCAGCATTGCCAGTGCTTTCGCGTTCAACGATCAGGTGTTGAACCTGCGCGAACTGGAAACCTCGCTGGAGGCAATCGAGCGACCGCAATCGGTGCAGGCCACATTCGAGATCAGGCCCGGGGCCATGCAGGGCGGCAGCATTGTCGCCATCAAAACGGTTCAAAGCAGCCCCCTTCGTGTCGAGCTTGGCGCCAATGCCCGAACCGATGTCGATCCACAGCTCAGTTTTCGTGCGACCCTGGATAACCCTTTCAATATCAATGATATCGTCGAGTTTCGCTACAACAGTGGTGATGTATTCCAGGCTTACCAGAGTGATCGTAGCCGCGAACTGGCCTATTCGGTTGGGTTCGGTAGCTACCAGCTATCACTCAGTCACAGCGACATCACCTATAAGCAACGCCTGCAGGGCATCAGCGGTAGCCTGCTGGCGGAGGGCGATTCGGTGAGTGATCGTCTGCGGCTCGGCAAACTGCTAAGTCGCGGACAGAATTATCGTTTCAACCTCGGAATCGGCATTGAACTGGAAGATAGTCGCAATCTTTTCGAGGGCGAGGTCATCGATGTTTCCAGCTACAGGACCAGCAAGGCTGAAATCGAACTGCGGCATGACTGGTATGCAAGCTGGGGACAGTTGCTGACCCGCTACGCTCACCAGTGGGGCCTGGATGCGTTTGGGGCCAGGGACGACGAATATTTTAGCGCAGAGGACAGCATTGCTGATGAGACCAGGTTACAGTTTAAAAAGCATACCCTGGAAGGCCAGCTGTCTTACTACCTGGTGAGCCCGGGCTGGTCAGTTCAACTGAAGTTCCACGGGCAGTACAGCAATGACCTCTTGTTCGATGCCGATAAATTGTTTCTGGGCAGTGAGGGCACAGTGCGCGGCTATACCTCGGCACTCGCTGGGAGCAATGGCTGGTATGCGCGCAGCGACCTTGTCAAACGTATGCAGGCGTTATCCAGTCCTTTCGGTGGCAGCACGCTGACCAAGTCGATAACGCTGACGCTGGGTATCGATTACGGTGAGATTCGCTGCGAGGCTGACAATCCCGACCTATGTGGTGATATCTATGGACTCGGCGCGGGTATCGGAATCACGGATGACAATTTCAATGGTTTGCTGAGCTGGGGCCATCCGCTGCGAGAACTACAGGACGGTATCGGCAGCGAGGACGTGTTTCTGCTGGATTTGCGCTGGAGTCTGTAACCCCGGCCAGCGACCTGACCCGGGTATTTCACCTGTCCCCGCGAAGCATCTGTCCTGTGTCAACACGCAAAAGGCTGATGAAATATTCGGGCTAAAGCTGTCGTTCGGTGGTGTCTTCGCGTTCATCAAATTCGTTAAACTCATGCCGCGCCACGGCCTCGGCGTATCCGATCGAATCGGGTGACAGGTACTCTGCAATCGGTGTCCCCAGCGGTCCTGCGACCAGGTGTGACTGGTCTTCCAGCGCGATCCCGGGGCGCGCGCCGATACGAATCAGGGTGAACAACAAAATAGTGGCAAAAACCATCGCGATACCCCAGAAATAAAACGAAATGTTAACGAAATCCATGAAAAAAGCGATGACGATGGGGCCAACCATCGCACCTATACCTGCCACCATGACCAGGCTGCCGCTGGCTCCGACGATCTGGTGCGGTTCCAGACGATCGTTGGCATAGGCAATACAGATCGAGTACATCGGCATCGCGGCTCCACCGAGCGCAGCTACTACGACGTAAAACCAGATACTGTCCTTGGGTACCTCCGGTGCCAGCAGGCAGCAGGCGATTGCCATGATGGACAGGGCCGCCATGACGCCACGGCGACCGATACGATCCGAGATATAGCCGACCGGCCATTGCAGTATCAGGCTGCCAATCATAATGCAGGCCATAAACCAGGAAATGGCCTTGAAGTCGACGAGCACCTGGTTTGCGTAGATAGCCCCCAGGCCTATGAGGGTGCCCTGTGCCATACCGGTAAGGCCGTTACCGATGAGCGCAAGCGGTGATGCTCGATAGAGATCGATCACTGACATCTTCGAGGAGGTGGAGAAATTGGGCGCGGGTTTCACGGTCAGCAGGATTGGAATCAGGCCGAAGGAAATAATCACCGAAATCAATATAAACAGATCGATCGTGTCTGGTTCGGCAAGGTTCAGCAGAAACTGCCCCGCACCCATGCCACCGGTGACAATTACCATGTATACCGAAAGTACCTTGCCGCGAGTTTCGTTATCGGCGCGATCGTTCAGCCAGCTTTCGGTCACCACGTAAAAACCGGCGAAGCTGATGCCGGTAAGGATACGCATCGCCATCCACACCCATGGTTCGATGTAGACGCCGTGAAACAGTATGGAAATCGACGCCAGTGAGGCCAGCGCCGAAAACACCCGAATATGGCCGACGCGGTTTACCAGTATCGGCGTAAGCAGCGAACCGATGAACATGCCGATGAAATAACCCGACATCAGGATACCGGTGGTGAAGGTTGAAAAACCTTCGATTCCGGCGCGCACGCCAAGCAGCGTACCCTGCAGGCCATTGGCCAGCATCATGAAGCCTATGCCGAGCAATATCGCCCAGCAGGCGGCGAGGTTTTTCCACATTAGGCCGGCGTCCCTGAGGTCTGTGTCTGTCGAGTAGAGATGCGCGAATTCTAGTCGCCTGGCGGATTGTCGGCAGTCCCAGATACGCTCGAATCAGACGCGTTTGCGACCCCGTTGCGATAGGCTATAGTAGCTCGCGACTGCAGGGGAGATACAGGATGGCATCGGGTTCAAAAATGGTTATTATCGCGGCACTGGTTGGAAACCTGTTGATATCGGTTACCAAGTTTGTCGCTGCCACGATTACCGGCAGTGCGGCGATGATGTCGGAAGGTATTCATTCCCTGGTCGATACCGGCAACCAGATCCTGTTGCTCTACGGACTCAAGCGAGCCGCCTTGCCTGCCGATGAGGATTTTCCTTTCGGCTATGGTAAGGAAATCTATTTCTGGAGCTTTGTCGTCGCCATCATGATCTTCGCGCTCGGTGGCGGTATCTCGATATACCAGGGTATCCATCATCTGCAACAGCCCGAGCCGATCAGTAATGCGATGGTCAATTACATTGTGCTGGGGTTGGCGCTGTTGTTTGAAGGTGCCGCCTGGTACTACGCTTTTCGCGAGTTCAGCCGGGTCAAGGGACGTTGGGGTTATTTCGAGGCGATTCAGCGCGCCAAAGATCCATCGATCTTCGTCGTACTGTTCGAAGATAGCGCGGCGATGCTGGGATTGCTGGTGGCCTTTGTCGGCGTGCTGCTGAGCGAGACTACCGGCATCCTGATCTTTGACGGGATTGCATCGATCATCATCGGCCTGATTCTGATTGGCACGTCAATTTGGCTGGCATATGAAACCAAGGGCCTGCTTATCGGTGAAAGCGCCAGTCAGTCAGTGCGGCGCGGGATTCGCGATGCGCTGCGCGGGCGCGCGCACATCGATCACGTCAACGAAATATTAACCATGCATATGGGTCCGGATTTCATCCTCGCCAACATCAGTGTTGATTTTGACAATGCAATCAGTGCGCAACAGGTTGAAGCCGACATCGCCGCGATCACTCGCAGTATCAAGCAGGCCTACCCAGAGGTAAAACGCGTTTTCGTCGAGGCGGAAAGTCGCGGCAACCGTTATCCTCCGCGATAATCGGGCTTATTCATGGCGTTCAACGAAATCCTCGAGCTTTTGCGCGAGGATATCCCACACTGCCATAGGTCCGGCATTGCGTACTGTGGCTTCGCGCCACTTGTCGAGCGGCATGGTCTTGATCGAATCGGTAGTTTCCTGCAACAATGCCCGCTGCGCCGCGAGTTCGTTTAGCCTGGCTTGAACGCCGTCTTTAGTATCGAGATTTGCGGCTGCCTGGTGGGCGCGCTCGTAGAGTTCATCGATATGTTTCATGCGGGATTCGTATTCACGAATATGCTGTTCGATCAATTGTTCTTTACTAGTCATACATTCGGTCTCGTCGAGTTTTGTGACAAAATTACAGCATGATATCAACGGCTGGCCTGATTCAGGTCAAAAAATGGGTTGATCGCTAACGGGTGCGAGGCTAATCTTCCGGCTCTAGAAATTTCCCTCCCAGATATGCATTCTACGGTGTTACTCCAGACCTGCAACCTCAGCTGCATGCGCAACGACCGCCTGTTATTCGAGCATCTCGATATCGGGCTGGAAGCGGGGCAGATGCTGGTCGTGGAAGGCCCCAACGGCTGTGGAAAAACCAGCCTGCTGCGAATTCTGACCGGGCTGCGACTGGCCGATGGCGGTGACGTATTGTGGCGCGGTGAGCCGATCGATCGGCTCGCCGGCGATTATTTCGAACAGGTTAATTACGTCGGACATCACGATGGCGTCAAGCACGAACTGTCCTGCCTTGAAAATCTGCGCCTGGCGAGGGCCATGGGAGTGCCGTCGGCGCATGATCTCGACGCTGTGCTCGACATGGTCAATCTCTATGCCTACGGCGAAACCGAGGTCGGCAGTCTGTCCGCCGGGCAGAAGAGACGGCTGGCGTTGGCGCGGTTGTTGGCGACCGATGCGCTGCTGTGGATTCTGGACGAGCCGTTTACCTCGCTCGACAAGGCCAGCATGGCACTATTTTCCGGGCTGTTCGAACAACATTTGCAGCAGCAAGGCGTGATCGTGATGACCTCGCATCATGATATATCGTTACCCACGCAATCGCTGCAACGTTTGAAAATGGGGGGTGCAGAGTGAGCCATCGGCTGTCATTGTCGCAGGCCTTCGCGTTCCTGCTGCGGCGTGACTTACTGCTGGCGCTGCGTAACCGTGCCGAATACGCGATGCCGCTGCTGTTTTTCGTCCTCGTCATTACCTTGTTTCCACTGGCGCTCGGCGCGGCGCCCGAGTTGCTGGCACGCATCGCACCCGGCATCATCTGGGTTGCCGCGCTACTCGCCGCGATGCTGTCACTGGACAGTATTTTTCGCTCCGACTTCGACGACGGATCGCTCGAGCAAATCCTGCTGAGCGCCCATCCGGTGGCGGTGCTGGTGCTCGCCAAGGTCTGTGCCCACTGGCTGGTTACCGGTTTACCCTTGTTGTTGGTGGCGCCATTGCTCGCAGAGATGCTGGGGATGCCAGCCGCGGCGCAACCGACCTTATTACTGACGATATTGCTCGGCACACCGATTCTGAGCATGATTGGCGCGATCGGAGTTGCACTTACTGTGGGTCTCAGAAAAGGTGGTATAATACTATCTTTACTGGTGCTGCCGTTATACGTGCCGGTATTGATATTCGCCGCCAGTGCAACCGAAAATGCCGCGACCGGTTTTGATTCGTCTGCGCAGATCTATATGCTGGTGGCTTTTCTTTTTTTGTCGACTTCGCTGTCGCCCTGGGCTACGGCCGCAGCCTTGCGAATGTCGGTTAGTTGAGCAGGTGCACATGTTTCTCTGGTTTCACAAGTTAGGCTCACCGCCACATTTTTATCGTATAGCCGGTAAATGGATTCCGTGGTTGAACTGGATGTTTCTGGTGTTGCTGGTAGCGGGTCTCTATGGTGGCCTGGTCCTGGCGCCACCGGATTATCAGCAGGGTGAAAGTTACCGCATTATTTTTGTCCATGTGCCGGCTGCCTGGATGTCGTTATTTATCTACGTGGCGATGGCGGTGTGTGGCGCGATCATCATCATCTGGCGCATGAAGCTCGCTGAGATCGTGCTCATCAGCAGTGCGCCCATCGGTGCCAGTTTTACCTTTCTGGCGCTGGTCACGGGCTCGCTGTGGGGCAAGCCGATGTGGGGCACCTACTGGGTGTGGGATGCGCGCCTGACCTCGGAATTGATTTTGTTGTTTTTGTACCTGGGCGTTATCGGCCTGCATAACGCTATCGACGACAAGCGTACGGCCGCGCGCGCGGTCGCTATTCTGGCACTGGTAGGGGTGGTGAATATTCCGATTATTCACTACTCGGTCGAGTGGTGGCACTCGCTGCACCAGGGGGCGACGGTAACCAAGTTTGACAAACCCTCGATTCACTGGAGCATGCTGTTGCCGCTGTTATTGATGGCGTTGGCATTCCAGGTATATTACGTGCTGGCGTTATTTCACCGCTGTCGGGCAGAAATATTACGTCGTGAGCGAAATAGTAAATGGATCGAGGAACTTTAAGTGGCAGATTTTTTCCAAATGGGTGGTTATGCCATGTTCGTCTGGCCGAGTTATGGGCTGGTTGCCCTGGGGCTATGGTTGAACTGGTATTTACCGCGTAAACAACATGAAACGGAATTGCGTCAGCTCAGGCGGCGCGTAAAGGCGGAAAAGAAATGACTCCTGCAAGAAAGAAGCGACTTGGACTGATCCTGTTAATGGTCGCCGGTGTAGCCACCGGCGTCGGTTTTGCGCTCAAGTCGCTGGATCAAAACATCATGTTTTTCTTTACGCCGACTGAAGTGGTCGGCGGCAAGGCGCCCGCCGACAAGTTGTTTCGTATGGGCGGTATGGTGGTGGCAGGCACGGTAAAGCGTCCTGGTGACGGCCTCACCGTGCAGTTCGATCTAACCGACAACGAGCAAAACGTTACCGTAAAATTTGCTGGAATATTGCCGGATCTGTTCCGTGAGGGGCAGGGCATTATCGCTAATGGAAAATTAAATCAGTCGGGTGAATTCGTCGCCGAGGAAGTTCTCGCCAAGCACGATGAAACCTATATGCCGCCTGAGCTTGCGGGCATGCAAAGCAAAACGGAGAATTAGCAGTGATACCTGAAATTGGACAGTTCGCCCTAATTGTGGCGTTGTGCATCGCCGTTATCCAGGCGCTGGTGCCGCTCGCCGGTGCCAGTCTCGGTATTCAGCGCTGGGTTGCGTTGGCGATTCCGGCGGCGCTGGCGCAACTGCTATTCGTCGCCATTGCCTATGGCTGTCTGACCTGGGCATTCCTGAGCCACGATTTCTCGGTACTGTATGTGGTACAGAATTCGAATACCAAACTGCCGTTGTTATACCTTGTTTCCGGTGTCTGGGGAGGGCATGAAGGCTCATTACTGCTGTGGTCGCTGGTGCTCGCGGTGTGGACCGGTGCAGTGGCGTTATTCACCCCCAGCGTGCCCCGGGTAATGCGCGCTCGCGTGCTGGCGGTGCTCGGACTGGTGAGCATTGGTTTCCTGCTCTTCATTATTGCCACTTCAAATCCTTTCGATCGGTTGTTGCCGGGGGCGTTGGAAGGCAGGGATCTCAATCCCTTACTCCAGGATATCGGACTCGCGATACATCCGCCGATGCTGTATATCGGTTACGTGGGCTTTTCGGTAGCCTTTGCGTTTTCTATTGCTGCGCTGATATCGGGCCAGGTCGATTCGGCCTGGGCGCGTTGGGCCAGGCCCTGGACCAATGTGGCCTGGCTGTTTTTGACACTGGGCATTGCGCTGGGTAGCTGGTGGGCATATTACGAACTTGGCTGGGGTGGCTGGTGGTTCTGGGACCCGGTTGAAAACGCCTCTTTTATGCCCTGGTTGGTCGGCACTGCATTAATGCATTCGCTGGCGATCACCGAGAAGCGCGGTACGTTCAAAGCCTGGACAGCGCTGTTGGCCATCTTTGCATTTTCACTCAGCCTGCTGGGTACTTTTCTGGTGCGCTCCGGTGTCTTAACCTCGGTGCATGCTTTTGCCAGTGATCCGAGCCGGGGAATTTTCATCCTCGCTTTTCTGGTGGTTGTTGTGGGCGGCTCTTTGACCTTGTACGCCTGGCGTGCGCCATTGTTGAAGAGCGCCGCCGAAACGCGCCTGTTTTCGCGCGATGGCGCGTTGCTGCTCAATAATGCGTTCCTGACTGTCGTGACCAGCGCCATTTTGCTGGGCACGCTGTACCCGATAGCGATCGACGCCATGGGCGGCAAGATTTCGGTAGGGCCACCCTATTTCAACCTGATGTTTATCTCGTTGGGGGCGCCGCTCGGGATATTGATTGGAGTCGGAATGCTGATTCGCTGGAAACAGGACAGTTGGCATCGGCTAGCAGCAAAATTGAAAATACCGGCACTGTGCGTGCTGGCGGCGGCCCTGGCCCTGAGCCTGACTCTGCCGCAATGGATGTTGGGCGCTTTCATCGGTATCGCGATGGCGTTGTGGATCACAGTGACAGCCGTCATCGCGGTATACGAACGGTTTCATCATCGCTCCCTGATGTCGGCGTTGCGCTCGACGCCGGCCGGTTTTTACGGCATGTTGCTTGGGCATGTAGGCATCGCAGTGTTCATTGTCGGCATTACCCTGACCAGCCTGTACACCCTGGAAAAAGATTTGCGCATGGCACCGGGCGACACTTACACGGTGGCGGGGTACGAGTTCACCTTTCACGGTGTTCGTGATTTCAACGTCGAAAACTATGTCGCAACGCGCGGTGGTTTCAGCGTGCGCTCCCTGGACAGCGACTACCGGGCCGACATGTTCCCCGAGAAAAGAGTCTACCCGGTACAAACCAATCCGATGACCGAAGCCGCAATCGACGCCGGACTGACCCGCGACCTGTTTATTGCACTGGGCGAACCCCTGGACTCGAATGGCGCCTGGGCGGTGCGTATTTACTACAAGCCGTATATTCGCTGGATCTGGCTCGGCGCCATTATCATGGCCATCGGTGGGGTATTCGCCGCCAGCGATCGGCGCTATCGTCGCCTGGCACGCAGTAGCAGCCCGGCCAGCGATTCTGCCAGGCAGCCTGCATGAACCGTTTCGTCGTACCGCTGGTTGTATTTGTGCTGATGGTCGGTTTGCTCGGTTATGGTCTGCGGCTGGATCCGAAGCTGGTGCCGTCGCCGTTGATCGACAAGCAGGCGCCGCCTTTTTCGCTGGCTATGCTGGAACAGCCTGCGCGCCAGCTGTCCACGGCCGACATGGTTGGGCAGGTGTGGATACTCAATGTGTGGGCGTCCTGGTGCGTGTCCTGCCGGGCTGAACACAAAGTGATCACTGCTCTTGCCAACCGTAATCTGGTATCCGTGGTAGGGCTCAATTACAAGGATGAACCCGCCGCTGCGGAACGTTGGTTGCAGCAGTTTGGTAACCCCTATACGACCAGTGTGATGGACCTCGATGGTCGCGTCGGTATCGACTGGGGTGTTTACGGCGTCCCGGAGACCTTTGTGATCGGTGCTGACGGCCTGATCAAATACAAGCATATCGGTCCGGTTACGCACGAATCACTCGAGCAGAAGATCATGCCGGTGCTCAAGGAGCTGTTGGGTTGAAACCTTTACTATTGATGCTGGTTATTTGCGCCTGGTGTGCGCCATTACAGGCGGCGATTGAAACCTACGAATTCGATTCGCCGCAAATGGAAGCGGACTACAACAAGCTGGTCAACGAATTGCGATGCCTGGTGTGTCAAAACCAGAACCTGGCCGGTTCCGATGCCGATCTCGCGCAAGACTTGCGGCGAGAAACCTATCAAATGTTGAGCCAGGGACAGTCGCCGCAGCAAGTGGTCGATTTCATGGTTGAGCGTTATGGTGACTTCGTGCTTTACCGTCCACAATTCCAATCAAACACCTACCTGCTCTGGCTCGGTCCGTTTGTGTTGCTGATGTGCGTGCTGGTCATACTGGTGCGGCGCCTGGTCTCGCGTAAAAGCCCCGCAGCGGTAGATCCAGAAGCAATCGCCCACGCCAGGCAAATACTGGAAAATAAAGAGCCGAATCAATGAGTTTCTGGATAGCCGTCGCGGCGTTACTGGCGCTTGCACTCGCCCTGCTGATTATTCCCCTGATGCGCGCCACGCGCGTACCGCAGGCCGATCAGCGGCAGCAGCAAAACATTCAAATTGCGCGCGAGAAAAAGCAGCTACTGGAGGCACAGTTAGCCGATGGTGAAATCGATCAGGCGGGATTCGACGCCGCCTATCTGGATTTACAGGGTGCGCTTGCACTCGAACTCGATCGTAACGAAGGGCAGGGCGAAGCTGCGCGCGGTAAATGGATGGCGCTGCTGGTATTGCTCGCCATTCCCTGCGCCAGTACGGCCCTGTACCTGGTCTTTGGTAATTACCAGGTGATTGAAAACCCCCAGCTGACACAGGCCAACGCGCATTCGCAAGCTGCCGGCGCACCGCAGATGAGCCTGGAAGAAATAGTAGTCACGATCGAGAAGCGGTTGCAGGAAAATCCGGACGATGCCGAGGCCTGGTTCATGCTCGGGCGTACGCACATGGGTAAACAGCAATTTGACGAAGCGGTGAAGGCGTTCAGGCGCAGTAACCAGCTCATGGCCGATGAGCCGGGGATCCTGTTTGCGCTGTCCGATGCGCTCGCCATGCAAAATAATGGCAGCCTGCTGGGCGAGCCTGAGACGCTCATTCAACGCGGGCTGCAACTGGCACCACGATTTCCGAACGGGTTGTGGCTGGCGGGTATGGCAGCGGAACAGCGGCAGGATTTTAAATCGGCGCATCAATACTGGTCATTATTGTTGCCGATGATAACCGATAACGCCGAATCCACTAAAGAGGTCAGGGATTTACTGGCGATGCTGGAACAACGCGATCCCTCGCTGGCCACGGAGGCGGTCGCCGGTGACCGCGAGCTCAAGCTACGCATCGATATCAGCCCCGAGCTGCGCGCGCAAACCGCGCCCGAAACGGCGGTTTTCGTGTATGCCAAGGCCATGCAGGGTCCACCGATGCCGTTGGCGGTGAAACGTGTGCAGTTGAAAGACTTGCCGGTAACACTGTCGCTGGGCGATGGCGACGCCATGATGCCGTCAATGAAACTGTCGTCATTTGACCAGGTAATCGTCGGCGCGCGCGTCTCCATGAGTGGTAACCCGGTGGCGCAAAACGGTGATTTTTACACCGAACAGGATTCGGTGGACAGCGCCAACCCGCCGTCGCAGATCAGTCTGACCATCGATCGGATCAAGGGTGCTGCTGCCTCGGCCGCTGCTGTCCCGGCCACTGCTGTGCAGCAGTTGACGCTGCGCGTCGATATCAGTGCCGAGCTGCGTGCGCAAGCCGCGCCCGAAACGGCGGTTTACGTGTATGCCAAGGCCATGCAGGGTCCTCCGATGCCGTTGGCGGTGAAACGTCTGCAGTTAAAAGAATTGCCGGTAACATTGTCGCTGGGCGATGGCGACGCGATGACGCCGTCGATGAAACTGTCATCATTTGACCAGGTAATCGTCGGCGCGCGCGTCTCCATGAGTGGCAACCCGGTGGCGCAAAGCGGTGATTTTTTCACCGAACAGGATTCGGTCGACAGCGCCAATCCGCCGCCACAGATCAGCCTGACCATCGATCGAGTTAAATAACGAGTGGCGCGCCACGCGCGCTAACCAAACGTTTTCTTGATTTCCTCGAAAGGCGCGGTGATCGCGTAGACGTTTTGATAACCGATTTGCTGCAAGGTATGCGCCGCCAGCGAAGCACGACCACCGCCGCCACAATGCGTCAGAATTACCGTGCTTGCCTGCGGACAAACCTGGTGAACCTTCATTTCCAGCAGGCCACGTGAGATATTTACCGAGCCTAATAACTTCGATTCACCGGCACTGTGGGCCTCGCGCACATCGACGATGACCGCGTCCGGGTTTTCGTCGTAAATTTTCTTCGCAGTCGCCACATCCACACATTCGATGTGTTGCTGAGCGTCGCGGATCATGTCGTCGGCCGTCTTCAGCATCTTATTTCCCTCTCGATAGTAATCACCACGATAGTTTACCGGGAAAAGGCAACCGAACAAGCGCAGGCCTGCGCGAAAGGTCCGATCAGCCGGTGAAATTCTGTGTGCCTGGCGCAGCAGGCCCGGGCGTAATCCGGGATGGGTCCCAATGGTCGCAGGACCACTGCAGCAAGCTTGCCGGACTGTCGATTTCGAGCTCGGCGGGGACTGCCTGTCCAAGATGGCGCAGCGCGGCCAGTAGCAATTGTGACGCGTTTCGATGATCCACTGGATTGGCGCCGGTCTGCTTGCTGAGCTTGATACCATCGGGATTATTGACCAGCGGAAGATGCAGGTAGGAGGGTGTCGCGAATCCAAGACGTTGCTGCAGGTAAAGGTGGAGGCAGGTATTCTCAAGCAGGTCGGCACCACGTACGATCTGGGTGACTCCCTGTAATTCATCGTCTACCACCACGGCAAGATGATAGGCAAAGATATCGTCGCTGCGACGCAGTACGAAATCACCTACCGATTCTTCAAGCCTGAGCGAAAAGTAGCCATATACTCGATCGTGAAAACCAATCTCGCCAGCCGCCGCCGTATTCAGGCGCAACGAGCACCCGCGCTCGGCGAGAGCTTTGTGGCGACAGTTGCCGGGATAAATCTGTCCCAACAGACCACTGGGTACGGACTGTTCGCGCAGCGTTTTGCGGCTGCATTGGCAGGCGTAACAATCCCCCTGTCGCAGCAATTGTTCGAGATAGTACTGGTAATGTTCAAAGCAGTCGCTTTGATAGAGGACGGGTCCATCCCACTCGAAGCCGAAGGCCTCCAGGTCGCGCAGGATCTGATCGCTGGCACCTGCGACCACGCGTGGAGTATCGACATCTTCAATACGCAGTAGCCAGTGACCCCGTTGCGACCTGACATCGCAATAGCTGGCCAGCGCCGCTACCAGCGAGCCGAAATGCAGGGCTCCTGACGGTGTCGGTGCGAAACGTCCAATTGGCAGCGTCAAGTCAGCAGTTGTTCCAGAATGCCTTGATAAATTTTCGATAACTGTTCGAGCTCGTCAATGTTTACGTGCTCATTGAGCTTGTGAATCGACTCGTTCACCGGGCCGAGTTCGAGTACTTGCGCGCCGGTGGGCGCAATGAAGCGGCCATCCGAGGTACCGCCGGTAGTCTCCAGTGACGTTGTGATACCGGTGTGTTGCTTGATCGCCTGCTGCGCCGCGATCACCAACTCGCCTTCAGGGGTCAGGAACGGGTAGCCCGAGATCGACCAGTCAATGTCATAGTCGAGCTCGTGCTTGGCGAGTATGGCACGCGTGGTTTCGATTATTTGATGAGCATCGATTTCGGTCGAATAGCGCAGGTTGAACCAGACTTCGGCATGTCCAGGCACCACGTTATGCGCACCGGTACCGGCATTGATGTTGGAAATCTGGAAGCTGGTGGGCGGAAAGAAACGGTTGCCCTGGTCCCATTCATGGCGTGCCAGTTCATGCAGCGCGGGCATGGCGCGATGGATCGGGTTATCGACCTTGTGCGGATAGGCGACATGACCCTGCACACCATTAATGGTCAGTTTGGCGCCAATCGATCCGCGTCTACCGTTTTTGACGACATCGCCAACTCGTGCCTGGCTGGAAGGTTCACCGATCAATGCCCAGTCGATTTTCTCTCCCCTGGCTTCGAGGGTTTCGATTACCCTGACAGTACCGTTGATAGCGATGCCCTCTTCGTCGCTGGTTATTAACAGGGCAATTGAACCCTGGTGATCGGCATGCTGTTCGACAAAGCGTTCACAGGCGGTCACCATCGCGGCGATGCTCGATTTCATGTCGGCGGCGCCGCGGCCGTAAAGCATGCCGTCGCGAATTTCGGGCGCGAATGGGTCACTGTGCCACTTGTCGAGCGGCCCCGTGGGAACCACGTCGGTATGGCCGGCAAAGGCCAGTACGGGTCCTGTTTTGCCGCGCCGCGCCCACAGGTTGGTGACATCGTCGAACAGCAGTGTTTCGCATTCGAAGCCGATGGCGCGCAAGCGCGCAATCAACATTGCCTGGCAGCCGGCATCGTCGGGGGTAATCGATGGCCTGGCGATTAAATCGCAGGCCAGCTTCAGAGTTGCACTGGTCATGCCGGGTCGAAGATCTCCTGATATTGTTGAGGGTTGAAGCCCGGGTAGTAGCGATCATTGCGCTGCAGTATGGGGCGCTTGATAATGGCGGGGTTATCCTGCATGAGTTGCAACGCTCTGGCTTCGTTGATTTGCGCCTTAACCGGGTCAGGCAATGCACGCCAGGTTGTACCACGTCGATTCAGCATGACTTCCCAGCCCAGTTGCTGCGCCATCGAGCGTAGTTGATCGTCATCGACCCCCTGTTTGCGGTAGTCGTGAAAGCGATACTCGATAGCCTGCGCCTGCAACCAGTTACGCGCCTTCCTGATGGTGTCGCAGTTGGATATACCGTAAAGCGTAACCATGCCGGTCATCTGAATGCCCTAGATGTTGCGTAACAGGTCATTGATACCGACCTTGCCGCGCGTTTTTTCGTCAACCTGCTTGACGATAACGGCACAGTAAAGACTGTAACGCCCGTCTTCGGAAGGCAGGTTCCCGGAGACCACGACCGAGCCGGCGGGAATGCGGCCATAACTGACCTCACCGGTTTCGCGATTAAAAATCTTGGTACTTTGGCCGATGTATACACCCATCGAAATGACCGAGTTTTTCTCGACGATGACGCCTTCGACCACTTCGGAGCGGGCGCCGATGAAGCAGTTGTCCTCGATAATGGTGGGTGAAGCCTGTAAGGGTTCGAGTACACCTCCGATACCAACGCCACCAGACAGGTGCACGTTTTTACCGATCTGTGCGCAGGATCCAACCGTCGCCCAGGTGTCGACCATGGTGCCGCTGTCGACGTAGGCACCGATATTGATAAAGCTCGGCATCATTACCACGCCTGGCGCCACGTAAGAACCCTTGCGCGCCACCGCCGGAGGTACCACGCGTACGCCGCTGGCGACATGTTGTTCGTGGCTACAGCCTTCGAACTTGGAGTCGACCTTGTCGAAATACTGGGTAAATCCGCCCGGCATGATCTGGTTTTCACGAATACGAAATGACAGCAACACGGCCTTCTTCAGCCATTCGTTAACCTGCCAGCCCCCATCGACCGGTTGAGCAACCCGCTGCTGACCCGAATCCAGCAGATCGATGGCGGTCTGCACCGCGTCCCGAACCCTGGCATCGACATTAGCCGGATTGATTTCAGCGCGATTTTCGAACGCCTGTTCGATAATTTGCTGAAGTTCAGACATATTATTTCTCCTAAAGCACTGCTAGTAGCATATTGATCCGCCGGGCGGCATCGATGCACTCGTCGAGCGGGGCGACCAGTGCCATGCGCACCCGGTCCTGCCCCGGATTACCCATCGCCGAATCCCTCGCCAGGTATCGGCCGGGTAGCACTGTCACATTTTGCTCGGCGTAGAGCCGGCGCGTAAATTCGGTATCGGATATGGGCGTTTGCGCCCATAAAAAGAAACCGGCCTGCGGTTTCTGCGGCGCGAGTGTAGCAGAAAGCAGCGCCAAAACCTGTTCGAATTTCTCGCCATACAGGCGACGATTCTCGATCACGTGAGCCTCGTCCTGCCAGGCCACGGTGCTTGCGCTCTGCGTTGCCGGCGGCAGCGCGCAACCGTGATAGGTTCGATACAACAGAAACTTCTCCAACAACCCGGCATCGCCAGCGACGAAACCGGAGCGCAATCCAGGCAGACTGGAACGCTTGGACAGGCTGTTGAACACCAGGCAGTGGCTGAAATTATCGTTACCCATTTCAGTGGCGACACCGAGCAAACCCGCTGGAGGTTTATCCTCGGTGAAGTAAATTTCTGAATAGCATTCGTCGCTGGCGATGACAAAATCGTGCTGATGTGCCAGTTCGATCAAATGTCGCAGGTAGCCGGGCGGCATTACCGCACCGGTCGGGTTGCCCGGGTTACAGATATATATCATCTGGCAGTCCGTCCATTCGCTCGCCGTTATCGCTTCGAGGTCCGGCAAGAAACCCTGTTCCGGCAGGCAATCGAGATAACGTGGCGTTGCCCCGGCCAACAAGGCTGCCCCCTCATAGATCTGGTAGAAAGGGTTGGGCATGAACAGCAACGGATTAGTCGCTGTGCGATCGATCAGGCATTGGGCGATCGCAAACAGGGCTTCACGCGTTCCACTTACCGGCAGCACATGGCAGCCCGGATCGAGGTTTTCGGCAGGGATGTCAAAGCGCTGCGACAGCCAGTTTGAAATGGCTTCGCGCAGGGCCTCGCTACCGCGTGTGCTGGGATAGTTTGACAGTTGGTGTAAATGGGCAATCAGGTTTTCCACCACGAAGCGCGGCGCTGGATGCCTCGGCTCACCGATCGACAGAGCAATGTGGTCCAGTGCAGAGGGAGGCTGCAATCCCTGCTTGAGATCGGTGAGCCGTTCAAACGGATAGCGTTGCAGCAGTGATAAGTCTTTATTCATGCGTATCGGGTGCGAGCAGTTAGGGCTAGTATAACGACACTGTCGCTGTTTTGAATCAGCAATTTGCTGAGGAATCTTGTCGAGCTTGGAAACCACTGCAACCGGTAGCCGTGACATGGTGACCGGCACGGAGATTTGCTTTCATTGTGAGGCCTGGTTACCGCGTCGCTACGCAGTTGGCAATATAACAGGGCGATATCCCCGTTTACATGTTTATGTGCTGCCTCCCTGGTTTCTACGGGGTTTTTGCCTGTCTGTCAGGGTAGACAGAATCCGCCAGGCGGGCTTGTAGAGAGCGCCTGGTGCACCACGGCTCATTGCGTGTCAGAATATCCTGGTGTTGAATAGTGGGTCGGGGTTGCTGATATGACGGTTGAATTAGACGAAGCGCGCCGCGATTTTGTGGCATTACGCGAAAGCAGCAACGGTGCTTCGCTGGCAACGCTTGGCGACGATCAACTCCCCTGCGTGAGTTACGCGCCGTTGGTCTGGGTCGATGATCATTACTATCTATTCCTTAGTGACCTTGCCGGCCACACCCGCAATCTGCGCCGTTGCACTTCGATCAGCCTCATGTTGATCGCCGCCGAAGACCAGGCAGCCAATGCCTTCACGCGCCAGCGTATAACGCTGCAGGGCACTGCTGATCTCCTGGAGCGCGACGATTTCTCATTTTCGCAGGTTTTAGCCGAGTTTCACCGGCGTTTTGGTAAAGTCATGACGATGATCGAACCCCTGGCTGATTTCCACCTGTTTCGTCTGCAGTTGCACAGTGGTCGTTTTGTGCGCGGGTTCGGTCAGGCCTATGAGCTGGCGGGTGAGCAGCTGCAACAATTGCGGCATATTGGTGCCGGTCAATAAATTAGGTTCCAACAAGAACAACCTTTTCCACCAGCGCAAGTTCGCCTGTCTCCACAGCGAGCGGCTGCAGGCCTTTTATTGTGCCGCCACTCTGCTTTGCGATCCGGTCGATATTCGAAATGCGCTTGATGCTGCCAACACTCGGGTGAGGACGGCAATTATCCCGGCGAGGTTTTGGCTGCGCTGGGCGCGTTGTTGGTCAGCAGATTGCAGACGGAATTACTGTTGCAGCGATGTCGGCGTCTTCAAGACTGGCCCGGGGCAGGCGGTGCGGAGTCCGTCGATGGTCGCTCCAGGGGGTGAACTATTGCGCTGCGAATGCGGACTGCAGTAAAAAATTTATTGCCAACTTCGGGATTCATGTGGTTTACTACTGTCAATTTGCAGCAGTGGCCCATTAGGCTTTCACGCAGCAATCGGTGCCAAATCAAGGCGACAAAGAAACTGGAGGAGATAGCTGCCAATTATAAAAATAAGGCAGTGAGGACGAGGAAGGCGCCGTAAGGCGCCTTTTTTTTCTGCTCGAAAAACGTATACAGGCAACCAGTGCTGGCGCATTCTGCCCGCTGCGTCGGGTGCGATATCCAGGCTTCACTTCATTCCAGGCACAGGGCTCATAGCTCTGGCCCGGCCGACCTGGCGTTCGGCTGAAAAGCCTGCTCTGTTTCATTGCTGCTGTTGTTATAATGTTCCGCTATGCACCTGCTTCTATGGATACTCTTGTCGTTCTTATCGCCGGGGACGGCGGCGCATGCAGACCAGCAGGGGATTGTCGTGCGCCAGGCCAGCGTGCTGGCAGATGAAATTGCTCACGTGCTGCGTAAGCAACAGCTGAAAGCCCTGCAGAAAAACATGAAACTGGGGATGTGGGGCGATCTGACGGTTGCAGTGTTAGACGATGAGCAGGATCGCGACAGGATGCGCATGCTGATCAATTCCGGGCTGCAGTTGTATACCACCGGTCTCGATGGTGAGCGCGAATTTGAAGCTGGCTTACTCGCCGTGGTGCTGACTGCCCGTGCCGGCTACGATCCCTGTGCTTTCCTCGGCGTGTTGACAACGATCGACAGCATTAACCCGGATTTTGAGGGCCTCATGGTATTGATGAATACTCACCTGCCTGCTGCCGATTACCGGGAGACGCTGGCCAGGAAAATGCACGGTAGACTGGATTCCTGCGTCCCAGGGGTGGACAATGCGGAGCAGTTTCGTCGTGTCGCAGCAAAGCGCTGACGACTGATTTAAAGTAAGGTTTACTGGAGTAGCAGACAGGGCATGCAACAAATGAGTGATAACGATCGCGCGATAGTGCGCTGGTTGCTTCTGTGCCTGCTGCTGGTTTTTGCCATGATGATCCTGGGCGCGGTGACGCGGCTCACTGATTCCGGGCTGTCGATGGTGACCTGGCACCCGACTGGCGTCTTGCCCCCCCTTAATAGTGATCAATGGATGGCTGAATTTGAGCTTTACCGGCAGTTCCCCGAATATCAGATACTGAACCGTGGGATGACGCTCGACAGCTTCAAGTCAATCTACTGGTTTGAGTATTCGCATCGTATGCTGGGCCGACTCATCGGCCTGGTCTTTCTGCTCCCATTTTGCTATTTCTGGCTGCGCAAGATGATCAAACCCGGCCTGGCGCCGCGCCTCGTGATAATGTTCTTGCTGGGCGGCCTGCAGGGAATGCTGGGTTGGTACATGGTTCAGAGTGGTCTCGTGAGCAACCCCCAGGTCAGTCAATACCGACTCACGGCGCATTTGCTGACGGCCATTTTGATTTATGGATTTATCCTGTGGACTATCCTCAACCTGGTGGTTGGTGATTCATATTGCCGTGTTGCCGACTCAAAGGTGCCGGGCTGGCGTAAAGCCTCCCTGGGACTGGCCAGTCTGGTTTTGCTCACCATCGTTTCGGGCGGTTTTGTCGCGGGCCTCAATGCGGGCCTTATATTCAATACCTTTCCATTGATGGGCGGTAAGCTGATCCCCGAAGGCATTGGAGCGCTGTCGCCGTGGTTTCTGAATCCGCTTGAAAATATGGTTTCTGTGCAATTCAATCATCGATGGCTGGCTATTACGACCGGGATATTCCTACTCGTCTGGTATATACGGGGACGTTCCTTTTTTGACGACGCGAGGCTGCAACGCAGTTTCAAGCTGATCGGCATGATGGTCATCATTCAGCTGGTGCTCGGAATCGCGACACTGTTAATGCAGGTTCCGGTAGTACTCGGTGCCCTGCACCAGGCAGGAGCCCTGTTGTTATTTAGCGCTTTGCTTTTTAATATACACGCTCTCAGCCGAGTGTAGGCGGTGTGCCGGGTGCCTGAGATTGGTCGGTCTTTATCATGAATGCAGTAAGAATTGGACATGGCTTCGATGTGCATGCCTTCACCGCGGGTGATGGGTTTGTGCTGGGTGGTGTGCGTATCGCCGCTGACAAAGCCCTGCTTGCGCACTCGGATGGAGATGTTCTGATTCATGCACTGTGCGATGCGCTGTTGGGCGCCATCGGTCAAGGCGATATTGGACAGCTCTATCCCGACAGTGATCCGCAAAACGCTGACCGTGACAGCCGTGAATTTTTGCGCGCGGTACAACGGCAGGTTGGCCTGGCCGGATACCGCCTCGGCAACGCGGACCTTACCATCATTGCCGAGGCGCCGAAAATGGCGCCGCACGTTAGCGCCATGTGCCAGCTCCTGGCGCAGGATCTCAAGTGCCAGGCCGAGCAAATCAATATCAAGGCAACGACTACCGAAGGGCTGGGTTTCGTCGGTCGCGAACAGGGGATCGCCGTGGCTGCAGTCGTTTTACTGGAGCGAAGTTAACATGACGCTTGGACCCGTGATGCTGGATGTCAAAGGATACGAGCTTGATGAGGATGACCGTCGGCGCCTGTGCCACCCACAGACAGGAGGCGTCGTTTTGTTCAGTCGCAATTATCGCGACCCGCGGCAACTGGCGCAGCTGTGCCGGCAGATTCTCGAGTTACGCGACCCGCGGCTGGTGATCGCGGTCGATCACGAAGGCGGCAGGGTGCAACGCTTTCGCGAAGGCTTTCAGGCGATTCCGGCGATGGGGCATCTGGGTGATATGTATGACGATGATCCGCCACAGGCGCTGCAGCTTGCCGAGACTTTCGCCTGGATCATGGCCGCCGAGTTGCTCCATTACGGGGTCGATTTGAGCTTTGCTCCGGTACTCGACATCGCCGACCCGGTTAGTAGCGTCATCGGTGATCGTGCCTTTCATCGTAATCCCGAAGCCATTGCGCATCTGGCCAACGCCTGGGTGCGGGGCATGCGCAGCGCGGGCATGGAAGCCGTCGGCAAGCATTTTCCGGGCCACGGTTCGGTGGAGGGCGATTCGCATCATGTTATGCCGTTTGATCGCCGTCGTTTCGACCAAATAGAAGCGCTTGATCTGGTGCCGTTTCGGCGCGTGATTCACACTCATTTGGCCGGTATCATGATGGCACACGTGATCTACGAGCAGGTCGATGCGCTGGCCGCAGGCTATTCACGCTACTGGATCGAGACGGTATTGCGTCAACAGCTCGAATTCGATGGTGTCGTGTTCAGCGACGATTTAAGCATGAGTGGGGCCGAGTCGGTTGGTGGCTATGCTGAGCGCGCCCGACTGGCACTGGCTGCAGGCTGCGATATCCTGCTGGTGTGTAACAGTCCTGATGGTGCTGACGAGGTGCTGGATAGCCTGCGCGATTATGCCAATCCTGCCACCCAGTTGCGTATGATTCGACTACACGGCCAGGATTCGCAGGCGCGATTATTTGATGGCAGTGACTGGAACAGGGCTTGTGAAAAGCTGGATCGCTTCAATAGGCGTCTGGGCCTCGCAGAAAGTGGGGATTTGTTTGAATGATGTTCGGACTGGATAAGTGGATTCCGGGATTGACGCCGGAGCATGCCTGGATAGTGCAGGTGTTCTTGGTGGTGCTGGTGACCGCGCTGATCAGCTTCGTCGCCAGATTCGCGCTGCAGAAGCTGGGCAAAAAGGTCAGCCTGACGAAAAACCGTCTGGATGATATTGCTTTTACCGCACTGTCGCGCCCGCTCGGCTGGATCATCTGGCTGCAGGGGCTGGCGATCGCCTCCGATCTGATTCTGGCGCAATCCGGGAGTGCCATTTTCACCTACGCGGATTCGGTGCGCGATATCGGCGTGCTGGTTTGCATCACCTGGTTTGTGCTCGGTATTATTCGCGGCACTGAGGAGGCCTACATCGAAACCGCCGCGCAAATGGATAAGACGACGGCACAGGCGCTGGGCAAATTGTTGCGCCTGGTGGTGTTTATTACCGCGGCACTGGTCATTCTGCAAACCCTGGGTTACAGCATTTCCGGGGTGCTGGCGATGGGTGGCGTGGGTGGCATTGCGGTCGGCTTTGCCGCCAAGGACCTGCTGGCCAATTTCTTCGGCGGGATGGTGGTCTACCTCGACCGGCCGTTTGCGGTCGGTGACTGGATTCGTTCACCGGATCGGGAAATCGAAGGCACCGTCGAAACCATCGGTTGGCGTGTGACCGTGATCCGTAACTTTCAGTCACAGCCGATGTACGTGCCAAACTCGGTGTTCACCACGGTGATTGTCGAAAACCCATCGCGCATGCAAAATCGCCGTATCAATGAAACCATCGGTTTGCGCTATTCCGACCTGACCAATATGGACAGGGTGGTCAGCGAAGTAAAGGCGATGCTGCAACAGCATGAGGCTATCGATGCTGACAAGACCATGATGGTCAATTTCAACAAGTTCGGCGCCTCGTCCCTGGATTTTTTCATCTATTGCTTTACCCGTACCACGCGATGGGTAGAATTCCACCAGGTGAAACAGGATGTGATGCTGCAAATTGCCGAAATCATTAAAGCAAACCATGCCGAAATCGCATTTCCGACATCGACGATACACCTGGCGGATCCCGTCGTGATAGATAATTCCTGATATGAATGCAGACAGAGCCCAGCAAGTCCACCAGAATGCCGCCTTATTGTTCGACCAGGCGTCGGTAGACCTGGCCATCGACGAGCTTGCGCGCAAGGTTGAGGCCGAGTGTGCCGACGATTTTCCGCTGGTGTTGTGCGTTATGAACGGCGGGCTGTACCTGACCGGGCAATTGTTACGCCACTGGAATTTCCCGTTGACACTGGATTACGTTCACGCCACCCGTTATCGTCTCGCGACTCTCGGCAAGGATGTGCTGTGGAAGGCTTATCCGCAGAATGAAATACGCGATCGCAACGTCATCATAGTCGACGATATCTTCGATCAGGGTTATACGCTCGAAGAGGTCAAGTCCTACTGCAACAAACACGGTGCGCGCAAGTGCAGCAGCGTATTCCTGATACGCAAATCCCACCAGCGCAAGGTGGCTGATGTCGCGCCCGAGTTTGTCGGGCTGGAGTGCGGTGACTGTTACGTGTATGGCGTAGGCATGGACCTCAATGGGCAT
>JAJDOF010000121.1 GCA_022340305.1 Gammaproteobacteria bacterium | reverse complement strand
TCCCGAGTGATGACGCCGGCCAGATGCGTCTGAACGCCGGGCTGGACTGAGACCCATAGCACAGCTATGGGTCGAAGGAAGCCCAAGTTCAGGCGCATCTGGAAAAGTCAGCGCCGGGATAGGGCTCGAGCCGGTACAAAGAGCACTTTTGTATTTGCGCACAAAACCATAGGTTTACTCTTACGTTTCAGATAGTTAGATAAAGGCACGAGACCGACTGGTGCAATATGCAGGCTAGTCGGCAATCGTGGCATCGACCGTGAATCGATAGCGCGTCGCCCAGTCGCGCTGTTGTCCCGGTTCCAGCCTGAGTTGAATAAACGGTTCCGGACAGGCGGCGCGCTCGACCGCCCAGAACACCATGCGCGTGATCGCCGCGTCTCCGCTAAATTCAACTGCAGCCCCCGTTTTCATATTGCGCACCAGCGCGGCGTTATAATGGCCCGGGTCCTCGCCCACGAATACCGGCAACCACAGTGAAGCGTCACCGAGCGCCCTGTCGACCTCGATCGCATTGCCACGCAACCGCGCCCACTCGTTTATCGGCACTGGCGCGGCCGCACTGAAGGGAAATTCGACGCGGTAATCGGGACCGTAGGGCAGATCGTCGATCAGGGTAAAATTATGGTTGTAGTGGTTGATATCGATGGTTTTTTCACCACTGTTTTCGAGGCGGTGGGCAATCTCGAATTCAGCCTCGCCGGGTAACAGGCGAATGGTCTTGCGGTAACGGTAAGCCCATCCCCGCTCGCCCACCAGCTCCTGGCTGAATTCGACCCGGTCGGTGGTGTGCTCGATGTTCCACTCACCGGCGCGCAACAAGCGATAGTCACCATGGAACTGGTATTTGTCCGAGTCGCCCCTGGCCAGCAAGCCGACACCGATTTTGACAAACGACTCACCCGCGGCGGCCTCGGCGAACCCCATCGGCTGGAACATCGCGAATTCCTCGGCGGGACCGCCGACCGAGTCATGGCCGAGCGGATCATGGTCGGCATGCAGGGGTGCGTAAAAGCGATGACCCGCGTAGTCGACACGCTCGATGATGCCCGACCAGTCAAAGCGCGTGCCGCGGTAATAACCGCGCTCGGCATCGGGCAGATAGATAGAAACCTGCAGCTGGCCATTGTCGAGTTGTAGCCGTGGGAAATCGGCATCAGCCACGGCGGCACTGCCCAGCAGCAGACTCAGAATAATGGTGAACAACTTCATTGGGATATTGTGTGGCATAGGGGAACACTTGTCGGGTGCGGGCTTCAGGCGGATGCCATGCGCTGCCGAGCGGGCTGGTATTGCGAGACCGCATTATCAGCAATCACAGCACGATACCAGTGAGCAGATTGTTTGAGGGTTCGCTGCTGGGTTGGGTAATCGACGTGAATGATGCCAAAACGCTTCGCATAACCTTCCGCCCATTCGAAATTATCCAGCAACGACCAGGTGATATAGCCGAGGCATGGCACACCATCCGCGATTGCGCGTCCGTACTCGTACAGATATCGATTCATGAACTCGATACGCGCCTCGTCGTCGACCATACCGTCTGTCACCGCGTCGGCATTGGCCATACCATTCTCGGTAACGACCAGCGGCAGCGCATAGCGTTGATGATAAAATTTCGGTGCCCAGTAGAGTACTTCCGGGGTCACCGGCCAGTCGAGGTCGGTGCGCGCGAAGCGCTCTGCTTCAACCAGTTCAAAATCCTGCTCCCGCGTGGCGCGGCCGTAACGACCCCAGTAAATATTAGCGCCGAAGTAATCCAGTGGCTGGCAGATGGTGGCCATGTCGCCAGCGCGGATTTCGGGCATATCGGCGGCGAACAGTTCGAGGCCGTCCTCGGGATAGTTACCGAGTACCATCGGGTCCGAAAACCAGCTGTTATTGAAGAAATTTTTCTCACCAATGGCGAAGTTGCGTGCGCGTGCGGCTTCGATGTCGACAGGATTATCGCCAGCAGGCATGAAGAAATTACCCGCATGCGAGGCGCTGATAACCGGCGCCTTGTGTGCGCCTGCGCGAATCACCTGCACCGCCTTGCCGTGCGCCAGCAGGGTGTTGTGTGCGGCGCGCAGCGCTTCGCCGAAGGCCATCGGCATTCCAGGAGCGTGACTACCCTGGTGGTGGCCGAGACCGATATACACCTGCGGTTCGTTGAGCGTGCACCAGTGCGTGACGCGATCAGACAGGCGCGCAACAATTATTTGCGTGAAGTCGGCAAACCAGTCGGCGCTCGCGCGATTCAACCAGCCACCGCGGCAGTAAAGCTCATGGGGAAAATCCCAATGAAACAGGGTCAGCCACGGCTCGATGTTGTTTGCCAGCAATGCATCGACCAGCCGGTCGTAAAAATCGAGGCCGCGCTGGTTGATGGTACCCACACCGGCGGGCAACACCCGTGGCCAGCTCACCGAAAAGCGATAAGCCTGCAAACCGAGATCCGCCATTAAGACCACGTCTTCGGCATAGCGATTGACGTGATCGCAGGCCCACTCGCCGGTATCACCATTGATAATTCTACCCTCGTGACGGCCGAACATATCCCATATCGAGTGACCACCGCCCCCGTGGTAGGCGGCCCCCTCGATCTGGTAGCTGGAGGTAGCAGCACCCCAGATAAAGCCTGGTGGGAACTTCATAATTTCAGGTCCGTATCCAGCTAACTCGTGCGACGATGATACTGCCGGGCCGGGTTTGCTTGTGGTCGAGTACTGATGACTACAACTTGTTTACGTCGTTAGCAAAGAAAGAACCCCGCCAGCTCACCGGGAAGCGCCAGGCCTGCAGCCCGGGATCAGCCATCAGACCGACGTCTTCGCGATAGCGGAGTATTGATTGCAGGCAATTTCGCCGGTGTCGCCGCCGATGATCCTGCCTTGTTGGCGGCCGGGCATGTCCCCGATAGGGTGTCCGCCTCCGTCACTGCAGGCGGCACCCTCGATCTGGTAACTCGACGCAGCAGCGCCCCGGATAAAGTTTTGCGGAAATTTCAAAATTATAAGCCCGAAATCGAATAACTCGCCCGGCGGTCATACAGTTAAGCCGGGGTCCCCAGGTTGCGAATTCCAATCACTATCGCTTGGTTACGTCTAACGGAGTATCGCTGAAGAGAAATCCCCACTCGAATATTCTGACGCGTGCCTCGAAATCGTTTATGCCAGGATCCGGATCAAACATTAATCCATTATTGAATGAGGGATCACAGGCCACAGCTGCCGCACCGATTCCGAGTCTCATGTCATTTGCAGACACCGTCCTCACCGGAAACGGGTAAAATACTTCCGGAAAAAGGCCGAAGTCGCCGGTCGAGAAAAACGTCACCGCAGTCAGGTAATTGTCCATTACCGAGCGATAAGCTCGTTGGGCCTGGTCCTGAATTAGCTTGCTACAGGATTTGTTTGACAGCGCATACAGAGCCTGTGCCGTAAAAAGCTGATTCTCGCCGTTTGGTGCTCGCGCCTGTACGGTCGCCCAGTAATAGACCAATCCCTTGGGAGAGACTGCCCCGTCAGGCGCCAGATCGAACTTGTTGTCGTTATTCACGGCTGCCAGTGCATAGGGGTTATCCGGGTCGTCCAGTACACAGGACTCGGTAAAAAGGCCAAAATCGGCGCAATACAGATCGAGCTTCAGGTCGCTCGCCGGCGGTAATGTGATCGAATTAACGACGTCCCCATCACCGCTATCGACACCACAACCCGATATCAGCAATAACATCGAGCAAACTACCGCCAGGCGCCAGCCAACCGGTCTGGCCAAATGAGCATTTTTTGTGAATGTATCTTTCATAGTAATCACCTCAATTGATATCCGCGGTAATCAGAATCTGACTTCGAAATAAGTCTGAATTTCCATCATGTAGTCGTTCGCGCCATCCTGGTATTCGTCAACCGGTGAAAGCTCGTCGAGCTCGCGGTAGAAGGCCTTGACGCCCCAGCGGCTCGATTTCTCTTCGTCTCCTAACTGGTCGAGTAAACGCGTGTATTCCAATTTCAGCTGCAACGGGTAGACGAGATTGAACTGCTCGTAGAAATCGTAGCCACCGAAATCATCCACTTTGATGTAACCCGAGTAAATGTGCTTCTTGTCGACAATCCATTTGCCGTCGATACTGAAGAACTCGAGCGTCTCTTCACCGGGCTTGCCGGTCGACTGCTTGGTACCGGTATACAGATTCAATATGGTTTTCAACCCCGGCCGCGTGTTGAAAATCATCTTGCTTTTCAACAACCACACGTCTTCTGCCTCGAGGCCCGCTTCGAATGCAGCATTGGTGCCACCTTCTTCGAAGAAGAACAGGTTAGCATCGGTGTCGGTGCCATAACTGGTCGCGGTAAGCCCGATATTATAGGCAAACGGCGCATCCTCTTTCATGTCGATATCCCAGTCGTAGAACCAGGTTCCCGGCGTCGGATCGTAGGTGAAAAAGACTTCCGCCGAAGTTGCCTCACGGTTGTCCAGCACGGCGAAGGGATCATCGTCGCGGTTACGCGGGGTGAGACCCGGGGTCAGCGGAGTTGAATCAATAGACGGATTGGCGTCAACGATATTTTCACGGTAGAGAACGCGCGGGTAAATCATGTAAGGATTTGAATAAAAGCGGATGCCGCCTTCGATTTCCCGCTTGTTGCCCAGCGCCGAATAGGGCAACTCGGTGTCGAACTCACGCAGCGGGTCGCCACCGTCGGCGACCAGGCCGGCGTAATTCATTGCCACGTAGGCGCGCTGTGAACCCAGGTCGAATTCTAGCTTCGCCTTTAGGCCAAGCGTGTCTTCGAATCCGATCTCGTCAACCACGATATCGTCGCCTTCCTGGCGCGTGTACTCGTCACCCTCTTTTTCGGGGCCGGACACGATGCCACCCAGCTCCAGCTTGGCGCCGTTGTTGAAGTCGGTCCTGGCGTAGATAGTAGCTGACCGGGTCTGCCTTTCGGTGGCTTCAGTCGCGGACGATGAAGTCTCACGCTGTGCGATATCCTCGGAAAACACCACCGC
>JAJDOF010000026.1 GCA_022340305.1 Gammaproteobacteria bacterium | reverse complement strand
AACAGACAGAATCAGTCCGTTCAGCGAAATCATGATATTGGCCTTGGTGGCGGCCAGCGCCGTCAGGTCCAACTGGGCGCGATAAGCGGTGCGGAAGATCGTCTCGATACCCCTGGAGCTGCCGAGAATTTTCTTCTTCTTTTTCTTCTTTTTATCTTGTGCAAGCTCCTTGAATTCGATCTTCGCAGCCATCGCCTGATCCGGATTGGCGCAGAGGTCGTTGCGTCTGCGTGCCGGGAACAGGGCCGTTGATCCCGGCCGGAGAGCTGGTTCGGAAGAGGCCAGATATTGTTCGATGGGCCCTTGTTCGGTCATGCGTTTGTACTCCCTGTTGCTCCAAGGCCTGCCTGTGGCTGACCCGCGGCTACCAATCGGCGAAAATGCCTGGGGACCGCGATTAACATGCCTAAACGATGCCAGAAACTTGATAATTTGGTGAAAAGTCTCCTGCCGTTAGCATGCATGATATAGGTTTGTTCATATTTGGGATTATATTCCCAAATAATCAAAAGTCAATCACTCTTTTGGTGTAAATACACAGACAAATACTGAATTAATAGATTTGATGAAGCTGGATATTGTTCGATGAGCGCTTTCCCGGCCATGCGTTTGTACTCCCTGTTTCTTTATCGCCCCCCTGTGGCTGACCCGCGGCGTCCAATCGACAAAAATGCCTGGGGAGCACGACTAACGCAAATAGCGCAAATAGGGGACAGACCACGATTAAGTCGTTCCGCACTCAGATGGTTAAAATAAACGTGGTCTGTCCCCTAATTTCATAATCGTCCGGAACAGCGATGTCAATTGTAAGGCCTGACCCCGTGTTCGCGTGGTGTTCGTGACCCCGTGTTCGGGCCCCGTGTCCCCCCCCTAAAGGCGTCATGCCCGCGTGAGCGGGGGTCCGGCGTTTCGGTCTTGTTACTAATGGAAAGCAGTTGTTACGAGATTCCCGCTTGCGCGGGAATGACAGGGGGGGCAGGAAATGACGCACTTAATTAGGTGCCATTGTATACTGCCTCCCGAGTTCACATAACGTTCAGGAGTGGGTGATGAAGCGTGCATTTCTGATATTGGCAGGCGTGTTAATCTGCTCCGTGCTGATTTGGGCTGTGGCCGTTGGCACCCAGGCGATTTTCTCGGCTTCTACGGCGAAATCAGCCAGTGACCTCACGCTGATCCGGGATGTCGCTATTGACCCTGGCACGGCTAGCAACGAAACCACCGCCATTGAACCGGAAAACCCGCTTGAGGGGACGAGCTGGCGCCTGGTCCATTTTCAGTCGATGGACGACGCGATTGGCACGATGCGCCCGCAGAATCCATCGCTCTACACGATGCGTCTGAACCGCGACGGTTCCGTTACGATGCGACTGAACTGCAACCGTGCCAGGGGCGACTGGTCCGCGCAACCGGGTAACAACGCTGCAAACGGACGCTTCGAGTTCGGACCGCTGGCGACGACACGAGCCCTGTGCCCACCGCCGAGCATGGATGAGCAAATTGCAGCGCAGGCCCGGTTCATCCGTTCCTATCTGTTAAAGAACGACCGGCTGTATCTGAGCTTGATGGCTGATGGCGGAATTTATGCGTGGGAGCGGGATACGGGTGAGCCTGCTGCCTCGGACGTTCCCGCCGCGCCCAACGATGGCGGGCCGCGCAACTGGGAAGTCACGGGGGTTTCCACCAGGCTGAATCTTCGGCAACAGCCTTCCACCGCGGCACGCATCGTCACCGACTATGCCCCCGGTACCATTCTCGACAATCTCGGCTGCCAGCGCGCCTCGGAACGGGTCTGGTGCGATGTGCAACAGTTGGGCGGCGGTCCGCGGGGTTTCGTGGCCGCGGAATTTCTCAAACCCGCGATATCACCTGACGGGAGCGCCGTCATCGGGCCGGACGATTCTGCACTGCGAGCGGGACAGGGTAAATTCGACGCGACCGGGCAGATTCCCTGCGCGCAATATGCAAGCCAGCCGATGACTCGATGCGAGTTCAGCGTCGCCCGTGCCGGCGGCGGCTATGCTACGCTTGTCATCAGCAAACCTGACGGTGGTACCCGCGCGATCTTTTTCCAGCTGGGCAGGCCGATAGGCGCCGACACCAACGAGGCGGACGGTTACCCCGAAATCCGCGCAACCAGGGAAAGCGACCTGAACATGATTCACATTGGCAGCGAACGCTACGAAATTCCGGACGCTGTCGTTCTCGGCGGTTGAATTAGTGAATTAGGGGACAGACTGAAGCTCCCCCAGTTTAACGGATACCTTTATTCGGCGACAATGTCGCCCAAGGAGTATCCAAATGATGAAACAAAGAAAACCCTATAAGACCTATACGCGTGAGTTCAAGCTGGAAGCGGTTCGATTGATGGAAACCACCAACAGGCCCGCAACCGAAGTGGCGATGGAGCTCGGTATCCGCCGCAACCAGCTCTATAAATGGAAGGAACAACTGGCAAAGAAAGGAGATGCCGCATTCAGTGGTGGGGGTCGGCCTAAGACAGAGAACCTGTCGGAACTGGCGTTACTCAAGCTAGAGAACGAGCAGCTCAGGGAGGAGAACGAAATCCTAAAAAAGGCCGCGGCGTACTTTGCGAGGGAGCTCAAGTAAAGTACGCCTTTATCCGGGAAGAGCGCGAATCACATGATGTGCGCAAGATGTGTGCCGTGCTGGAGGTATCGACCAGCGGCTATTACGACTGGGTCGATCGCCCTGAAAGCCAGCGTGACCAGGACAACAGGCGCTTAGTTAGCCAGATCCGATGCCACCATCAGTCGAGCCGGCAGATCTACGGTTCGCCGCGCATTCACCTCGATCTGGTGGAGTCCGGTGAACGTGTTGGCGTCAATCGTGTTGCCCGACTGATGCGCCAGGCGAATATCCAGTCGAAAGTGGCAAAGAAGTTTGTTGTCACTACGGAATCGAAGCACAGCATGGAGCCGGCACCGGACCGACTAAAACGCTGCTTCCGTACCGAGGAGCAGAACGTGGCCTGGGTATCGGATACCACGTTTATCCCGACTCGGCAGGGTTGGTTGTTTCTGGCCGTCATTCTGGATCTGTACTCGCGTCAGGTGATTGGTTGGGCGATGAGTAACCGCAATGATCGTCAGCTGGTCTCTGATGCATTAACCATGGCGATCTGGCGCCGCGGTCAAGTTAAGGACGTGATCGTACATTCCGATCGCGGCGCGACCTACGCATCCGGCGAGTACCAGAAGCTGCTGAAGCGACATCGCCTGGTATGCAGCATGAGCCGAAAAGGCGAGTGTCTGGACAACGCGGTTGCGGAGAGCTTCTTCAGTTCATTGAAAACAGAGTTGGTTGATCACGAGGACTACCACACGAAACAGGAAGCCAAACAAAGCCTGTTTGAGTACATCGAGGTGTTCTACAATCGCCGACGACGGCATTCTTATCTGGGCTATATCAGCCCGGTGGAATATGAGCGGCGAAATGCCCCTCAATAATCATGTCCGTTTTATTGGGGGAGCCTCATGTCCCCTAATTTCCTAATTTCCCCCTAATTTCCTAATTTCGTGCCCTGCTTGATGAGCCTGGTTGGCCTCCGCCGAGAGGAGCGTCGTGTTTCCACGCGTTGAATATAACCGCGTCTGTGCGCTGAGACAGCCTGCCTGCAATGAAATAGCGGCAGGGTGTCTTTCGACTCAGTGTCAGTCTGGTGACGCTTTGAATTCAGCGGCCCGGCCGACGGCGCTTGCAATCATTCGAGCCAATTTTCCGGCGGCGTCGTTAACGGCCTTGTCTAACGTGGCTGCATGGTCAGTAACGGCGACAGGACTACGCCTCTCGAGTCGAGCCTCCATCATGCAGCGCTTGTCATGCTGACCGCTCTTGCCACCGTTCTCGTCGCTCAAGTGGACCTCGACCCGCGTGATGTGATTGCTCGAATGGGCCAGGGCGCTCTCAACGACGCCTGTGACCCATGCCTCCAGCGCTTCGTCATGCTGAATATTGTGGTCGGTGTTAATCTGAACCTGCACAGCGTACTCCTTATCGCGGTCGCGCGAATCCTCAGACGACCCTACGGCCGTTAATCAACTGGAAAACGACCATGATGATTGCAATCACAAGCAGGGCGTGGATAAAACCTCCTGCGGTGAACGCGGTTACCAGGCCAAGAGCCCAAAGAATCAATAGTACCACAGCAATAGTGTAGAGCATGACCCGTTTCCCTTAGATGGACCGGCCGATAGCTGGACCAGCGGATTGTGATTTTCGAAGATTCAAAACTATTCACGTGACAAATATATTACACCTCCCCAAACTTCACCACCGTTCGCTGCCGCACGAACGACGGCGCCATCGGTGCCGCAAACGGCGGGCTACTGGTGGATCGAGAACCCTGTAAGCGTGCAAATTGTTTGCCGCCGAAGAGCAAACGCTCAAGCAACTGGAAACTGCGAACGGTGTCAACCAGGCACCCGCCATAGGTCTCCGGCTGCGTGCAATATCTTTGCGCGAATTACTGCAAGCAACACTTCCGGCAAATTGCAACGTCGGGTAGCGCCACGGCTAAGCGTTCTGCACTAGCGTGCAGCCGTCACACCGCTGCGGCCGGCCAGCCACTTGCCTGGCGATTACGGTTCCTCGACGCGGTCCGCCCGACTGCGGGCTTGCCGATCAGCAGTCCGTGCGACCCGGCGCGAGAGGCGGCCGATGGAGAGACCCTGTGCAAGTATGGAGAAGACGACGACGCCATAGGTGAGTGCGACCACGGTATTGCGCTCCGGGCCCATGGGCAGCGACAAGGCAAGCGCCACTGAAATGCCTCCACGCAGGCCGCCCCAGGTCAATACTTTCCAGGAACCCGGTGGCAGGTTGATGGCGCCCTGCAGCGCAGCCATCGGCAACCCAACCGTCAGCAGCCTTGCCAATAGAGTCACGGCGACGGCCAGGCAGGCAGCAATCAGCAGGTTGACCGAAAATACCACCAGCAGAACCTCCATGCCGATCAGCACGAATAAAGTGGCATTCAATATCTCGTCGATGAGTTCCCAGAACATGTCCAGGTAGCGGCGGGTCGTATCGGACATGGCCAACGCGCGACCATGATTGCCGATAATCAGACCTGCAACCACCATGGCCAGCGGTCCGGAGAAATGCAGCCTGCTAGCCAGGGCGTAACCGCCCGTGACGGCCGCCAGTGACAGCAGGACCTCGACCTGGTAGTTGTCAACACTCTTAAGCATTCGGAACGTCACAAGTCCAAGTACCAGCCCGAACAGCAGGCCGCCGCCGGCTTCGCGCAACAACAATTCCAGACCCTGGCCCAGCGTTGGTGTGACGCCGCTCGCCAGCATAGCCAGCAGCAGCGAGAAGATCACCACGCCCACGCCATCATTGAACAGCGACTCGCCAGCGATCACCAGTTCCAGCTCTTTCGGCGCGCCAGCGGACCGGAGTATGCCCATCACGGCGATCGGGTCCGTGGGGGAAATCAGGGCACCGAACAGCAGGCAGTACATCAGCGGCAGCTCGAGGCCCGCCAGCGGCAACACAAACCAGATCGCGAACGCCACGACCAGCGTCGACGCCAACGTACCCAGCACGGCCAGCGCAGCCACCGGCAGGCGGTAGGCTTTGAGCTCGTCGAGGTCGACATGAAGCGCGGCGGCAAACAACAGCAGCGACAGCATGCCCTGCATCAGTACGTTCGAAAAGTCGATCGAACGCAGGAATGATTCCTCATACTGACGCAGGCCGTGCGCGATACCCACTGCATCCAGACCGATGAGTGCCAGTGAGAGTAGCAACGCGGAGGCCATCACGCCGATCGTCGTGGGGAGACCCACAAAGCGGTGGTTCACATATGCCAGCAGTGCCGTGATGACAAGGCAGATAGCAGCAATTTCAAGCATCGATCGCGCGAACTCTCGTGAGAATGGGCGATAGTATACGTTCTGCTCAAGGATTAGCGACATATCAGGCGGCATGGTCACGCACGCACCGGGCCCTTGCGCCCAATGTTGCGCTTACTTCTCTAACTAAATAACCCCCATACCTCGCCAAATCGCGTCGCGAGGGCGTTGCAAAGGCAGGGCGGCCCCTAAAAAGCCGGCCTTGCCCTCTACAATGCGATCACGTCGCCTTTGGGTGCCTCCAGCGGCCAGACTGCTTCGGTAAGCCACATTCCCGCGTAGTCGCCCTCCTGCTGCAAGCCGAGCCGAAAAGCGAAGTAGAGAGTTTCGTTATTCGCGCCGACGATCTGCACGAGGCGGAGGGCTTTGTTTCCCTCGAGAACAACCTTACTGAGCGTGCTATCGCGATGGTTGATCATTTTGCCGAATACCGGCCCCTTCACCAGCTTGACAAAACGTTCCAGGGGGCCGGTATTCACCTTGTTGGCCGGTGATGAGAAGTTGAATGCGGTTTCGATACCCGCATCGGTGAACGGGTAGTTGTTTTTACCGAGTGCGTCGATGACGATTTGAACCACCTCACCAGGCTGTAATTCAGAGCTGGGGCGCGGCAATTCCGGGGAATCTGCTGGTGGCGCCATTGACCCGTAAATGGGCTTTACCGCTGCCACTAACATTAGCACCAACACACTTCTCGCTAAGGGCCTGACGAAATTACTCATAACCTTCACCACCTTCTTTAAACCGATTTATTGCTTTTCTCACAAACGAATACTATTCCTACGCACGGGACGTTACTTTGGATTTAAAGAATAAAAGATTGCGAGAAAGCAGTTGTTCTAACAGTCACTTTACTCGAGGGTGAAAATACGATCAGGCGTCATCGGTCGGAAGGATTGATAAAGCGCGGGATTCCAGGATATTCCGGGGTTCTAGAGTCGGACGATCGAGCCTCTGATCCACGGCAGCAGATTGTCGTAGTTACATTTCCGGTCCTCGAGCAGGCCGATCAAAAACGGGTGCGCCTCATCGGCAGTAACGTCGAGCTTGAAGCCATTCAGGCGCAAGAAAACATCCGTAGCGAAAAAGGCTATGCGCTTGTTTCCATCGACAAAAGGATGATTCATGATGAGCGATTCGAACAGGGCCGATCCCATTTCAACGAGATCCTCATAGTATCCGGTTTGCGGCCTGAATAGCGCGCTGTCCAGAAGACCGGGATCTCTCATTCCGGTTTCACCGCCGAACCGTTCGATAAGTCTTGCATGGATTTCGAGTAATTCGTCATGGGAAAGAAACTGTACCGAACTAGCGGGCAAGCAATTTACCCAGTTCATCGTTCTGATTCATCGAGTCATCCAGGTGGTTCAGCACGACCGGGCGGACACGTTTTCGTCTTACGTATTCGCTGATCGCCTCGGTTAGTAATCCGGATACATTCTGGTGGCTTTCTCTGGCCAAAGCTTTCAGTTCTTCCCAGACAGCCTCGTCAACTTTGGAACTTATCTTGATATTTTGCATTCAGATACTATTCTCGAAAAAACCTGACAAGTCAAGTTATGTCAATTATCCATCTCACAGAGTCTACAGAAAAGTAAATAGGGGACAGACCACGATTAATTCGTTCCGTATTCGGATAGTGAAATAAACGTGGTCTGTCCCCTATTTTCCACCCTATTTTCCAAAAACCAAAATTGTGTCATTCCCGCGCAAGCGGGAATCTTGTAGTCGCTAGCTTTCAGTCGTTTCAAGATCCCCGCTTGCGCGGGGATGACGGGCTAAAGTAAGCGCCATTCTGGTCTGCCCCCTTATTTTCTGATTGCTTGCAAGTTACCGGGATCAGAACACCGTATTGAAAGTCTGCAACATGGAACGCCAGGACGCGACGTCGGCAGCCTCGTCATACTTCAGATTGTCGATGCCGAAACTGCCCGCGTCGGGGTTGGTGAAGGCATGGCGCGCACCGTCGTGGCCGTGGAAGACCAGGTCGACACCGGCGTCCTTCATCGCCGCCTCGAAGGCGTCGACGCGCTCGGGCGGGACGAAGGCATCGGCATTACCGTGCTCGACCAGAACCCGGCCCTTGAAGCCTTGCGCTTCACTGCCGTTCGGCAGGGGCAGAGACCCGTGGAAACTGACCACGGCCTGGAGGTCGGCACCGGCGTAAGCGAGTTGCATCACCGTGGCGCCACCAAAACAGTAGCCAATCGCGGCCAGGCGGCTGTTATCGGTGATCGACAGCGAGGCCAGCTTGTTGAGGCCCTTCTGGGCGCGGCTGCGCCAGCCATCCAGGTTCGACACCGTCGCCATCATCCACTCCTTGGCCTGTGCCGGATGGCTGGTGACCTTGTCGCCGCCGTACATATCGACCGCGAATGCCACGTAGCCCAGCTCGGCGAGTTGTTGCGCACGGCTTCGGGCATAGTCGTCGAGCCCCCACCATTCGTGAACAACCAGCACACCGGGGCGTTTACCCTCGACCGCGTCGTTCCAGAACAGGTAGCCGGTCAGGTTTTCATCGCCGTCCTTGTAGGCGACGGTCGCACTGCGAACTTCCGCCATTGCGCCCGAAGACGACAGGAAAACGGCAAGCAAAACGGTCAGCAGGGATAGAAATTTCATGAATGGTCCTCCGATGGTGGTTGATCCCCAGGCAGGGGAGCACCATTTTACCTCAAATTCCCGGGCAGGCCAGCCCCTCATTGAGTCCGGATTTTCCGAGGAATTCGCCGGGCAGCGTACCTCGCTCGTATTAGCCACCAACTGGTGACCTGCTACGTTGCACTGGCGACCAGTGCCCGGTTTCACCTTTAGGCCTTGCAACTAACCAAATAAAACGTGGTCTGTCCCCGAATAAGGGTCTAAAGGGTTTTGACGAAGGTGCCGCCAGTGCAGACTCCGGTTTCAGAAGAAATTCGGGCTTTGAAGTCGGGGTCGAGCAAGCCGTTATTTTTCAGGCGCACCAGTCCGTCAGCGGTTGTGCCATCGTAATCGGTAAAATCGCCCCCCACGTAGATATCGCCGGACGCGTCTGTGGCAAGCGCACTGCTGGCGAATTCACCAAACGGAACAAGGCCGTCGGAATTGCTAAAGCCGGTGCCGGTGAAAAAGTTGGCCTCGGGTGAGCCATCGTCATTCAGCCGCGCCAGGCCTCTGGCCGCACTACCCTGGTAAGTGGTAAATTCGCCAATCGCATAGATGTCGCCGGTGAAGTCGGCGGTGTGCACGATTTTGCGGACACTGTTATTGAAGCTACTGAAATCACCGTCCGTGGCGCCGAGATTGCTAAGGCGATATAAGCCGCCGTCGAAACTGCCGCCCACGTACACGCTGCTCGAACCACCCAGCGCTGGTGCAATACTGAAGACGGGGCCAATGGCAGGGGAAGGCTTAAAACTAGAATCCGACACCGCGGTACTCGACCAGCGCACCAGCCTGGGGGTGACGTAACCGCCGCTGTAGACGCTCCCCAGGTATGGCGGGCCCGCCATCGCGACCGCCTGGATTGCCTGGGTAATCGCTATAAATCCGGTATCCCGCGAACCGTCGACGTTCAAACGCACCAGTCCGCCGACGATGACACCATCGTATTCTGAAAAGAAACCACCCACGTAGATATCGCCGCTGCCATCCGCCGCCGGAACAATGGTCGAGACCGGGCCATTGAAGCCGCTACCCACGTCGAATAAGTTATCCGGCGAACCGGCCTCGTCCAGGCGAAATATGCCCTCGCTGAAATCGCCACCGACATAAACACCCCCGGAAACACCCTCGGCTGCCGCGATCGTTCGAATCACGTTTTCAAACCCTCGGGCTAAGGGAACCGGCGGGAACGCTTCCGACCCGTCGCGCTTAAGGCGTACGACGCTGTTGAACTCGCCCGTCGGTAGCTCCGATAAAACACCGACCCAGATATCGTCGCTACCGGCCACCGGCGCAATGGCACTGACCACGAGTCTGCAGGAATCATCTGTACTACCGCTGCCGCTGCCACCACTGGCGACGATCAAAAATGCGCCGAGCGCATAGGTGCAGGTCAATAACAACCGGCGAAATAACCTGTTATGAAATCGCTTCATGCTTGTTTCCTTGGGTATACGCGAGTATTGCCAGCGCGCTTGCGCCGCCGACAACCGTCGCAAGCAGGTCTGCCGGATCGAAGGTGCCGTGGAGCCAGTAAGGGCCGATCAACGTCCAGACTGAGTCGCCCAGGATGGCCGGGATCCAGCTCGACAGAGGCGCTGCGACCAGCGGGTGTTGCGTGAGTTCGAGCACGAGCCCGATGCCAATCCAGAGCGCGCAATGCAGCCTGGCGCCGCCGGGCGTGGCAGCACAGGAGCCCACCAGCAAGCCCATCGCCAGCATGTAGAACAGGGACGGCAGGCTGCCGAACAATTCAGGCCGTGCCGCGAGTATCGATTGTGTTGCCCGCAGCGGCTCGAGCAGAGCGGGTGGGTAATAACGTGCCAGGCAATATACGGCAACCGCTGCAGACAGCGAAACCGCAGCGATACCGAGCCTCCAGCGCATTGTCGTGTCTACCATCATCTTTGAATAGTAACCAGATCGGAACGTTAATCAATATACGTGTCGCGATCCGTTGTAGCGTTGATCTAGATCACCCCTCATGTAAAGGGCCCTGGTGTAAAGGGACACACGGGGAATGCGGTGGACAGCCTGCCTGTTGACTGAACGCAGAATCTTAATCGGTATACTGTCCCCGGAATTGGAGGAATTCGCTAATGGGTGTCCCCGGAATTCCTTCAACCGCCTTCGATGGCCGACAGCAGCGTCAGGGTTGTGTCATCGCTAATCCGGGATTCGTCCCACCGGGCGGGCGGAATCACCGTCCTGGAGTCCATTGCAATCAGGTCGGGGGCTTCCTCGATGCCGACCAGCTGCAACAGCGCCCGCACCGAGGTCGGTGTTTCGAGCTCGATACGCAGACGGTTTTTACCGTTGAACCGAGCCGGCCGGTCCTCGCCGAAGCCGACGAGCCTGATCTCGATGGCCATTCCGAGCCTATAACCCGAGGCGCTGCAAGGTCGCTGCAAGCGGCACGCCGTCCTGGCTCCAGCCGCGCAGCGAATAGTACTCGGTAAGCATTTGGGTGATGTCCGCAACCTCGCCGTCGCCCGCGCCACCAACCGCGGGCTCGGTCGTGGTGCGCACCGGCAAGCAATCGTCCGCGCGCGTGAAACCGGCGGCCAGGTTGAACTGGCGCTCGAGATTCCAGATACGCTCGCCGACCTCGTGCATGCGCTCGAGATCCCAGTGGCCCTCACAGGCGGCGTCGAGCATTTGCGCCAGGTGTTCCGGCGAAAACATGACGTTGGTAAACATGCAGATACCGGAACTGTCGATCGCGCCGGCCAGGTCTTGCGTCGTTTTTACCAGTTCGGCCTTGCCTGCGGTGGTGACGTTGGCGAAATCGTGCAGCAGGGGGCGCGCGCGCATGTGGCAGCAGCCGCGATTCGAGGTCGCGTAGGCCAGCCCCATGCCCTTCAGGGCGCGCGGATCGTAGCCCGGGAATTCCTGTCCCTTGACCGTCATCGACAATTCGGGACGACCGTACTTCGCGCACAGGCGCGCCGCACCGAGCCCGATATCGGCGCCGATACCCTCGCCGCAGGCGCTCAGTTCCGCGGCGCGAGTGAGCGCCCCGGCGTTGCCGAAACGCAAGTCCAGGCCCCCGGTTTGGGCAGGCGTAATCGCACCTTCTTCGAACAGTTCCATGGCCGCGGCGATGGAGACGCCGAGCGAAATCGGATCCATGCCCTGTTCGTTGCAGAGGAAATTGACGTAATTGATGGCGTCGAGGTCATCGACGCCGCACATCGGGCCGAAGGCGAATGCCGTTTCGTATTCGAGTCCGCCCGAGGGGAGCTTGTAGCGTCCGCGATCACCGCCCTGGGGATCTTCGCCGTTGACCAGCGACGAGGCCGGATCGATGGTGGCCACGCGCCCGCAACCGATGGGGCAGGCGAAACACGCCTTGTTGCCCTGCAGGCTGGGTTTGCCATCGCTGCGGCGCGGTATCCGGACCGCGTCGGCATTAATCGATTCGACGCCTTCGAACTGCACGTCGCGGCAATTACGCGTGGGCAGGGAACCGAACTGGTTGGTGACGTCCATCATGTTATGGGTGCCGCGGCTGGTGAAACGTCGACGCACCGGGCTGGGTTGCAAAACCGCCATGGTGCTCGCAACGGCCGCGCGAAAAGCCCGAGGATCGTCGACCACGACGCCGCGCGTACCGCGGACCGCGATGGCCTTGAGGTGCTTGGATCCCATCACGGCGCCGACGCCGGAACGGCCGAAGGCGCGATCCATGTCGTTGACGATGCAGGCAAACTTGACGCCCACCTCTCCGGCGCGGCCGATGCTGGCGATTTTTGCCTGCGGTTCCTGCAACTCGCGGCGCAACCAGGGCTCGGTTTCCCATACCGATCGACCCCACAGTTTGTCCGCTGGCCTGATTTGGACCTTGTCGTCACGTATCCACAGGTAAACCGGTTGTTCGGCGCGACCCTCGATAATCAACAGGTCGTATCCCGCCATCTTCAACTCGGCGCCGAACATGCCGCCGGTATTCGACGCCGCGATGGCGCCGGTCAACGCGCCCTTGGTGACTGCAGACGAGCGCCCGCCGGTGGGCGCGGTGGTAGCCGTCAGCGGCCCGGTGGCGATGATCAGCTTGTTCTCCGGTGACAGCGGATCGACCCTGGGGTCGACTTCCTCGGAAAGGTACTTGCTGCCGAGGCCACGCTGGCCGAGATAAGCCTGCGCCCAGTCCCGGTTCAGCGCTTCGCTGCTGCAGACACCGGACGTCAGGTTGATGCGTAATACATTGTTTTGCCAGGCCATGGATTCAAACTCGGTTAAATGTTCGCATAGGAACTCTATGCGTCGAAACGAAAATATACGCCCTCGATGGAACTTGATTCAAGTGTCATCCCCGTCCGCTTGTGGTCGGAGCGCACGGCTCGGGATCGGCATGACCCAATCCGGCCAATTCTCTGGATCGTACCAGATCGACGAGGTGTTAGCGCGTTCCTGATGGGCAGTCACGGCGCCTTCGGGAATATCCACACCGAAACGGAATCTGCCATAAACAATCCAGCGTGGCGTGAGGATTGCGAACACGCGTGCAAAGTAACAAGCACTTTGCCCGGCCTGAAAGTCCGGATCGGTCCAGACGCCTCGAGGCTCGGGAGCGTCGATGTTGTCGCTCCAGCTGGCGGCAGCGATGTCGACCGTGGTACCAACCGCGGGCAACACGCCGCTGCTGTCCGGAGTGTATGTCCCCCCCCGGAATGTCGCGGAATGCCCCGGAATGGAACCGCAGGGAGGATTCGCCACGCAACTTTCGAGGGATCGATATACTGTGCCGGGACAGCACTTTGCCGTAAACTGGCCCACCATGATGGATCGTTTCCTCCTCGCGCACGGTGCCGGCCAGTCTGGCGACCAACTACTCGACGATTGCCTCAATCAACTGGGCGACATTCCTCCCGAGGCCAATTTCGGCTTCCTCTACCTGAGCGATGATCTGGTCGATGCAGCCGCGGCCCTGATCGATCGACTCAAGCAGGCCACCGGAATCACTTCCTGGGTCGGGACGGTCGGCATCGGCATTATCGGCGGCGACACGGAATATTACGACCAACCCGCGATGGCGATCCTGCTGGCCGGTTTCAACGAGGCCGACTTTCAACTGTTGCCGAACCTGCAAGCGGACGACGCGTCGTTGCCTGCCGGGCTGGCGGACTGGTGCGCCGCCAACGATTTCAACGTCGGCCTGCTGCATGCCGATCCGGCGACTGCGAACCTGCAGGCATTACTGGTGCAGCTCGGCGACGATATTCCGGCCGCATTCCTGGTCGGGGGCATCAGCTCGTCGCGTGGCCGCAATGCCCAGTTCGCCGGACAGGTCCTGCAGGGCGGCATCAGCGGAGCATTGTTTTCACAGGCGGTGCCAATCATGACCAACCTCACCCAGGGCTGCAGCCCGATCGGGCCTCGCCATGTCGTCACCCAGTGCGAACACAATACCCTGCACAGCCTCGACGACCGGCCCGCGCTCGACGTGTTGACCGAGGACGTCGGTGAAACGATCGCCGCGGACTGGCAACAGGCGGCCGGCTATATTTTTGCCGGGATCGTAAATAAAAACTCCGATCAGGACGACTACTCGATTCGCCAGCTGGTCGGCATCGACCTGGAGTCAAAGCTGGTCGCCATCGGCGACTACCTGCAGCACAACGACGAAATTATTTTTTGCAAACGCGATGGCAGCACGGCGTTGGAAGACATGAGGCGCATGCTGCTGGAGTTGAAGAAGCGTTGTGGCCCCACCATCAAGGGCGGTGTTTATGTCTCCTGCCTCGGTCGTGGCAGGGAACAGTTCGGTGAACATTCCGAGGAAGCCCGTTTTATCCATACCGTACTCGGCGACTTCCCGCTGGTTGGTTTTTTCGCCAATGGCGAGATTCACAAGAGCGCGCTGTACGGCTTTACCGGCGTGCTGACCCTGTTTGTCTGAATTGCGCGGCGTTACCCACCACTAGTCTCCAGCGAAACACGGTTCCTTAATAAGGGTTAGAGAGCAAGCGGTTTTTATATGAGTGAAAACTGCCTGCTGACCCATATATTCGGCTTCATCGAGTTGACGATCCCCGGGTTTTTTTGTGACGAATATTGTGTGGCGGCTGCCCTGCCCCGGGCGTGCCCTTAGCGTACGTAGCTGGAGATTTAATCCGGTTTTCTCAAGCCGCTTGCTGAATTGATGATCTGCCCTCGCCGACCAGATCGCGACGATGCCCTCGGGACGGAGTTTTTCCTATTTTTGTTTTAAACCCGCTGGTGAGTAAAGCCACTCGTTAGCAGAATGGGTCATCGCCTGCGGGCCATTATCGACAGGTCGTCCCGCACACTGCCCCGGCAGACCCCGGCTCCACTCGACCACAGCAGGTAGCAGTTCTGCCACGATCACCTCGGCCGACGCCGGGACTGTCTTGAGCACCGCCGCCAGCGTGAAGCCCATGCCGAGACCACCGACAAGAATCCGGGTATTTTGGATCGTGCGCAGGCGAGTTCGGTCAGCGCATCTTCGGAGTGGTGCATGCGGCCATTCATCAGATCGCCCGGCACACCGGCAACGCGAACGGCAAAATCGTCATTGCGCTGCGACAGGGTGAGTTCCGTATCGCTACCGCGAACAGTGGCGTTCGCGATGGTTATCCAGGGATCCAAAGGGGTTCGTACAAGTGGGTAATTCGCAGGGCAGTATACCTGACTCCAGAAACACGGCTTGCCGCTAGTTAGAAAAGAACAATCTGGACGGATAAAAGCCCTATGTTCGATCGGCGGGTATCTGGCCAATACCGCCACGCACTGCGCCAGCTTCCACGTTACTCCAGAGTACTTCGTGATCGCGAGGTAGCGGGCGGCTGTTCGGCATGGCCAGCCACAAACGCATGAGCAGGCGTTCGCGTCCTGCGCCCTTGTCGTCTTCGAACGGGGTGCGTCCGTGATAGGTCACGTGCGAGTTGAGGAACTGTATATCGCCCGGCTCCAGCACCATCTCGAAGGCCAGTTCCTGCGCGATGGCGAGGAGCAGGTCAAGCGCCTCCTGTTGCGCGTCCGTCAGTTTCGGCACAGCTTCGACGGTTTGCGCCGCTTCGATATAGGTCAGCGAAAAATGACTGGTAAAGTGTCCCTCGCACAGCCCGAAGATGGGCAAAGCGTATACGTCGTCGGCAAGTTCCGCCTCTTCGCCGTGGCGGCTGCGGTACCAGGGCTCGAACAGCAACTGAGCCAGATCCGGTCTGCGGCGGAACATCTCGTTCATTACCGCCACCGAGCTGCATATCGTGCTCACGCCGCCACGCGCGGCCTGGTTGACACAAAGCAGGGCAACGACGTCCGTGCGGTCCGTGTGGAAGCGCAACGCCCCGTTGCTGAGCGTGCGCGCGTAGGACGACAGGAACGGATTACCATCCGCCATCTGGGCATCCTCGATTTGACCATACTGTTTGCCGACGTCGGCTCCCTCGTCGCGAATGCAGCGCAGCAACTCGCCACGCCGGTTCTGGTAGACCGGTGTACCAATATTGCTCCCAAGCCCGAAATACAGGGTGCGGAGCTGGTCCTCGTGGTAACGCCGAACTGGCAAACCTCGCAGTTTGATCAGGCCACAGCCGTTCTCGAGCTCGTTGCGGATCTGGCCGATGAGGTCCGTCAAACCAGGTAAAGGGAAGTCGGTCGCGGTGATTTCGTTCCAGTCGATGCCACGATTCTCGACCATCGCCAGCGCGGCTTCGAGCTCGCCAATGTGCCGAGGCTGCAAGGCGCAAATCCAGCGGTCGGAATTTGCGATGTCCTGGCCTCGCCAGGCGCAGGGGCCTTCGACTGGAGCGACTAATGCCATTGGCTATTCCTTTGGGTCACCTGGAATGGAGCAATCCGGCGCCAGTATACCTATTTAGTAAGAAAATAATTCTGCTGGCAAAAAAGGCAAAAAGGGGACGGAAGACTTATTTTGTAATCCCTCGGTCTTCTTCTGCTTTTTTCGTTTGAAACCTTTGCACAAGCGGGTCATCGAGCCCAGCCTCGGCAAATCCCCTGGCGCGTAATTGGCATGAATCGCATTGGCCGCAGGGTTCACCCCCGGCGCCTGGATCGTAACAACTGCTGGTGATGCCATAATCAATTCCAAGCTCATTGCCCTGCTGAATAATCTGCGCCTTGGTGAGACTGATCAGGGGGTATGTATTTTCAGCTGCTGGTGTCCTTCTACCCCGGCCCGGGTGGCAAGATTTGCCATCCGCTCGTATGCCGCGATGTATTCGGGTCTGCAGTCCGGGTAGCCGCTGTAATCCAGCGCATTGACACCGAGGAAAATGTCGGCAGATTCCAGCACTTCCGCCCAGGCCAGTGCGAACGACAGGAATATGGTGTTCCTGGCGGGGACGTAGGTAATCGGAATACCGTCATCCATCTCCGCGGTAGTGCGACCTTTGGGCACATCGATATCGGCGGTGAGGGCAGATCCGCCAAAGGGGCGAAGGTCTATATCAGCGACGAAATGCCGCTTTGCGCCCAGCGCCACGGCGACCGCAGCCGCGGAATCGAGTTCACTGCTATGACGCTGGCCATACCGGAACGACAGCGCATAACTGTCGAAGCCAGCTCGATGGCATAGCGCGAGCACCGTGGTGGAATCTAGTCCGCCACTCAGCAGTACCACCGCTCTCTTTTGTTTGTCCATTCGACTGCCCGATGATGGGAAAATTGCTGCGAGCTATTCTAAAACCCGACGACAAACGTGAACACTTCCAGGCTAAGCCCAGCGGTTGAATCAGGCCCGGAAATCGCATCACTCGAATTACGACATCCGGAGGGCAGTATACCAATTTAGCTACGAAATTATCCTGCTGGCAGTCAGGGAGTCAGACCACCTGCAGTTAGCCGGCCATCTGGGGGATTTAATCCTGGTCTATGCCCTGTTTTTATTGTTTTTTTTCTATCGAATATCCCCTGGGTAACAATACGAAGAGCTTTCCCTGCTGCTTCATCAGGCCCGCCATTTTTTCAGCTTCGTCGCCCCTGCCCCAGAAAACATCGGCGCGCACATGGCCTTTGATGGCGCCACCGGTATCCTGCGCCAGCATGAGCTGGTTGAGCGGCGATTGTTGTGCGTCCGGAAGGGTGGTCTGCAACCATACCGGTGCGCCTAACGGAATCACGTTGCGGTCCACTGCAATACTGCGTCGGGGAGTCAGCGCTACGTTGAGCGCGCCAACCGGTCCGTTTGCCTCGGCATCTCTCAGCTCGAAAAATATATAACTCGGGTTCCGCGCCAGAACCTCGTTCAATCGGCTCGGGTTCGACCGCAACCAGTCCTTGATGGTAAACAACGTTATCTCTTCTTTTTCCAGCTCCCCCATTTCCGCCAGAACTCTGCCAATGGATTGATAGGGATGACCATTTTGCCCGGCATAGCCCACCGCTACCGTGGAACCATCCTCGAGCTGAATTCGGCCTGACCCCTGAACATGCAGGAAGAACACGTCGACCAAACTGTTCACCCACAAAATCTCCCTACCCTGCAGCAGATCCTGATCGTCATCCAGCTGCCCGCGATCGTAGTATGGCACGACCCTGTTCCCAACCAGCTTGCCACGCAAACGCAGGTTCTTCAGTTGCGGATAAATACGGCCAAGATCGACAATCAGTAAATCCTCCGGCACACCATAGAGCGGATAGCGGAATTCCTCAGACCTTTCCCAGCTGCCTTTTAACAGGGGCTCGTAGTAGCCGGTGATCAACCCCTCGGTTATCCCTCCTTCCGCGTAGACTGGCCGCACCTCGAAATTTGTTTCAAAGAATTCCCGGGCTTCAGCATCACTCAGGTCACCGCTATTTTTTGCAAGCTGGCAGACTTCCTGCCATTGCTGTTGCCTGAGTTTCTGGCAACTCTTCAGGAAACCGCCCCACACGTCACTTTGCTTGTCCGCTGTCCAGTTCTGCAGACTGGACCATTCAACCGGGCCGCCTATTCCGGGCGATCGCGTGGTGCACGCGCTCACCATTAAGGTGCAGAATACAAGAATTAACAGGGATCTAGGCATGGCGGGATTGTATCTCAGTTTTCTATTGGGGAGTTACTGCCCGATAAGCGGAAGCACGTCGGGGTTAATGCGAGCGCCGCGTAACAATTGCTTCGGTTTTAATCGTGGTCTGTCCCCGTTACTCGATGATCGCGCTGACGTCGATATCCGGCTCGATCAGGTTGAGCAGTCGCTCGCACTGGCCGCTACCCACAAGATCCCCATACCGGGTTTCGTGCTCTACAACGAGATTTTTCGCTATGTCCAGCCTGCCGATCTCGATGGCCTGTCGCGCGTAAAACGGCACCCGGGAAAGTTCCGGCAACAGGAATTGAGGATTGATGTTCTGGCACTTCTCGATGTAGGTGAGCACTCGGTCATGGCGTTTTTCGCGATCGAGCTTGTAAATGATCAAGCGCCCGAGGCACAGCAGGGTTCTGGAGGGCCCCCATTGCTCGACGTGTTGATACAGGGTTTCGAAATCCTGGGTGCGGATTTGCAGGTAATCATACTGATCCATCAACAAATAGATCGCGTCGCTGTCCCGATGGCAGCTTACCATCCGGTAAACCCTGCTCATAAACCGGTCGTACTCCTGCGTCGGCATGCCCTCGGCAGGCTGTTCCTTTACTTTTTTCTTTTTGCCGAACAAAAAACACCCCAGGCTGATCGTTCTATTGTTTAACGGGATTTCAGGGGACAGTATAGCTGTTTCGCCACCTGTTTTTCCTGCAGATCCATCGATTGATTGATCGTCGGCGGCCACTCGCGTAAGCGCCAGGACGCCGGGCCGTACCTCGATCAATGACTGCAACGCCGGTGGCGATGAGAGAATCGAGCGCTCCCATGCACTGACCATGGACGCGGATCGGTCAGTATTCCTCGTACGTTCGCGCGTTACCCGAATTGCTCACCGCCACGAATCACAATATTGACAGATCCCGAAAATATGGCATGCTCCGCACTATCTGCAACAACATAAAGGGGGTGATCTAGTGTCTACAGAGATATTGGAGAAAGGTGTCAAAACCATCGGAGATACCGAGGTTTAAACAAAGGCTGAAAGACCAGCAGGCTTTTGGCCAGGCCCGGTTCAACCGACGCCGCAGACAGTCTTTCTCCCAGGTAACTCGAAGGGCCATCACAATCGGTGGCCCTTTTTTATTGCCGCTTTACAGCCGCTTTTAGCCAACCTGGTGAATTCCGCTGCTGCAAACAACGACTAAAAAATTGACCACTCCCGGGTTTCTGGGGCAAGTCCCTGCCAGGCCCAGGAGTCCGCCAGCTCGACCGGATAGCTGTTTATCTACTGATTTAAACGGCGAATCCGAAACTTACCAGGCAAAAAGAGGGCACAACAATTTCGCCGGGGCACCCGCAGCGATTTCAATGCCCTGGTGGGTGCGCTGCTGTTCGATCACCTGTATTCGCCAATACCCGGTAAATCCCTGACAACGGGTTTCATGGAATCGATTGCTCTGAAGGACAGCGGTTTGTTATTCTGTTTCGCAGACACCGCGATACTCCCGATCTGTTTCGCCTTGTTAGCAACGGGCAGGGTTAGTGCACCGCCATTTGCACTATTTTGGTGCGGATTTCAGCGCCTCACACCGCCACAGTGCAGCAATCCTGTACTCTTGCCTGCGCTATTTTTGCAGTGGGGTGACATTTCTTGAAACCGGATGATACGTACCGAATTATCGAATGACAGATACCAAGTTAAAAAACAATAAGTTATCTAGCGAAAATTCGTCTAAATCCAGTGACTTGAAAAGCACCCACACCCCGATGATGCAGCAGTTTCTGCGCATCAAGGCGGAGTATCCCGATACGCTACTGTTCTACCGCATGGGTGATTTCTACGAGCTGTTTTATGAGGATGCCCGCAAGGCGGCGCGTCTGCTCGACATCACCCTGACCAAACGCGGACAATCTTCGGGCGAACCGATCCCGATGTGTGGCGTGCCCTACCACGCAGTCGAAAACTACCTGGCGAAGCTGGTGAGAAAGAGCGAATCGGTCGCCATCTGTGAGCAGATCGGTGATCCGGCTACCAGCAAGGGTCCGGTCGAGCGCAGGGTCGTGCGCGTGGTGACCCCGGGCACCCTGACCGACGAGGCTCTGCTGCAGGACCGCAGTGAAAACCTGCTGTGCTGCGTTTACCGCCGGCAATCCAGGTGGGGCGTTGCGGCGCTGGAGATCAGCTCCGGACGTTTCAGCTTGAGTGAACTGGACAGTGACGAATTGTTAAGCGGCGAGATCGTGCGCCTGAATCCTGCCGAAATACTCTTTTGCGAAGATCAGTCACCGCCACTCGACTCCGCTTTCCGTCAACAATCGCATGCGATGCCACCCTGGTATTTCGAACTCGACAGCGCGACGCGCTTGCTGTGCAAACAATACCATGTGCGCGATCTGCAGGGTTTCGGCATCGCCGGGGCCGGGCTTGCGATCAGCGCCGCGGGTTGCCTGTTGCAATACGTCAACGACACGCTCAAAACCGAAATTCATCACTTGCAACCGTTACGCTACGAAGCGGTTACCGATCTGCTGCTGATCGATGCCAATAGCCGGCGCAATCTCGAACTGACGCGCTCGATCAACGAGCAGTCCCCGCAAAACAGCTTGCTCAGCATCATCGACAACTGCAACACGGCCATGGGGCATCGCGAACTGACGCGCTGGATTCAGAAACCATTGCGCGACCGGGCGCGCGTGCAACAGCGTCATCACGCGGTCGCCAGCCTGCTGGTCAACCACGAATATGAATCCCTGGGTGAGATGCTGAGCGCGATCGGCGATATCGAAAGAATCCTGGCGCGCGTGGCCTTGCTGTCAGCGCGTCCGCGTGACCTGTCCACGCTGGGCACGACCCTGGAATTACTCCCCCATCTGCAGCAGCAACTGGCAACGTTCGACAGCCCTTTGCTACAGCAACTGGCACAACAAACCAGTACCCACCCTGAAGTCGTGGCGCTGCTCGATGCCGCCATCATAGACGAACCACCCCTGCTGATCCGCGACGGCGGTGTCATCAGGACCGGCTTTGATCCCGAGCTCGACGAGCTCCGCGCGCTCTCGGCCAACGCCGATCAATTCCTCGTCGATATGGAAACGCAGGAACAACAGAAGACCGGCATTAATTCGTTAAAAGTCGCCTATAACCGGGTTCATGGCTTCTATATCGAAATCAGCAAGGCACAAACCGCGGCGGTACCGACCGAATACGTGCGCCGACAAACCCTGAAAGCAGTTGAGCGCTATATCACGCCCGAACTCAAGGCGTTCGAAGACAAGGTGTTGAGCGCCCGCGAGCGCGCGCTCGCCCGTGAGAAATATCTCTACGAGGCACTGCTCAGGCAACTCGGCGACAGCCTCGCCCCGCTACAGCAATGTGCACTCGCACTGGCCCAGCTGGACGTGCTCAACTGTTTTGCAATTACCGCACACAGGCATGACTGGAGTGCACCCGAGCTCTGCGATGAGCGCCTGCTCGACATCGAGGCCGGCAGGCATCCGGTGGTCGAACAGGTGCTCGATCAACCCTTTGTCGCCAACGACCTGCGCCTCGACGAACGCAGCAGCATGCTGCTGATTACCGGTCCCAACATGGGCGGTAAATCGACCTATATGCGCCAGACCGCATTGATTGTCATTCTCGCCTACATGGGCAGCTATGTGCCCGCGCGCAGGGCCGTACTCGGCCCGATCGACCAGGTCTTTACCCGCATCGGTGCGAGCGATGACTTATCCGGCGGGCGTTCGACCTTCATGGTCGAAATGACCGAGGCGGCGAATATCCTGAACAATGCCAGCGCCAACAGCCTGGTATTGATGGATGAGATCGGCCGTGGCACCAGCACCTTTGACGGGCTCGCCCTGGCCTGGGCCTGTGCGGATCACCTGGCGCAGAAAACCCGTGCCTTCACCTTGTTCGCAACGCATTACTTCGAGCTGACCCAGCTGCCCGAGCAATTTTCCAGTATCCGCAACGTACATCTCGATGCCATCGAGCACGGCGATGACATCATCTTCATGCACAGCGTCAAGGAAGGACCGGCCAACCAGAGTTATGGTTTGCAGGTGGCGCGCCTGGCCGGGATACCCGCGCAGGCAATTCAGCTGGCACGGCAGAAACTACAGTTGCTGGAACAGCAGTCGACGCATTCGCAGCCGGACCTGTTCAGCAGCCTACCCATGGTCGAACAACCTGCTCCCGACCTGTTGCGGGAAGAACTCGAGGCGATCGACGTCGACGAACTGACTCCTCGACAGGCGCTCGACCTGCTCTACCACCTGAAAAGTCTTGCCAAATCGTGAAACAGTATTACGATAAGGCGGTTGATTAATATGACTCATTTAGACTGCGTCCCGTCAAATCCCGGTTTCAGAGGTAAGTAATGACTTTTGTCGTTCTAGAAAGCTGTATCAAGTGCAAGTACATGGACTGTGTCGACGTCTGCCCGGTTGACTGTTTTCACGAAGGTCCGAACTTCCTCGTCATCGACCCGGAGGAATGCATCGATTGCACGCTGTGCGAGCCCGAGTGCCCGATCGAGGCGATCGTCTCGGAAGACGACATCCCCGAGGGGCAGGAAAAATTTCTCGAGTTGAACGAGGAACTGTCACAGCTGTGGCCGGTCATCACCGCGAGCAAACCGCCGCCTGATGACGCGGCCGAATGGGAAGGCGTCGCCGATAAACTGCAATATCTCGAACGCTAGCCCGGTTTGCTGGTTTGAGCTCGCCACGGTCGACCGCCATTTTGACTTTAACCCGGGCGATCTCTAGAATCGGTTTTTGTCCGCTTGCGGAATCCCACCACGGCGGTACAACAGTTCGCCGTTTTGAGTGAAGGGCAATATGGCTGAATGCAAATATTATTCGTTTTACGCGCTCGCGAAGATTAATGATCCCGAGCTGTTATACGAAGCATTCCAGCAACAGATCGCACCCGGCCATGCCGACAAGATACAGATCGAAGTCTTTGAACACAGCGACCAGCTGTGGAAAAAACTGACGCCTAGCGGTGGGTTCGATCTCAACATCGATGCCGAAACCCTCGCCGTGCTCGATAGGCGGTTCGGTTCCGCGGACCAGGGCAGCTGGTACTATGAAAGAGCAATCGAAGGCTGGTTTTGCAGCTACAAACCGCTCACCACCAAACACTTCGTGTTACTGGTCAAATCCAGCGACCCCGACAAGCTGATCGAAGAAGATTATCTGCAATTCCTGTTTCACTTTTACTGCCACCAGTTGCAGATGCTGCAGGGGACTTATCGTGACGCGCTGACTGGCCTCTACAATCGGCGTGCCTTCAATGAAAAAATCACACAGTTGCTGGATCGCTCTGACAACCAGCAGCGGCGGGCGATCAATTTTTCCCCTACGATTTACGTGATGCTCGATATCGATCACTTCAAACAGATCAATGACAGCCGGGGGCATTTATATGGCGATGAAGTACTGCTGTTGCTGGCGCAGCAGATGACCTATTCGTTTCGTGAAAATGATTTGCTGTTTCGTTACGGCGGCGAAGAATTCGCAATGGTTTTGATGGACATTGAAACCGAGCAGGCGCAGTTAACGCTCGACCGCTTCCGTGAAAAAATCGCCAGCTACGATTTCCCGGGCGTCAGCCAGGTGACGGTCAGCATCGGCTACACCCTGTTCGACAAACATCTTTCCATGGACCAGTTGATCGGACAGGCCGACGCCGCTCTCTATCACTGCAAGGCGACGACCCGCAACGCAGTGCACGGCTATCACGACCTGATCGATAAAGGCTTGATTCCAGCGCTCACGGGATCAAAAGTCTCTCACCTGAAAATGTCCTGAAGTCATCCAAGCCGAGGCAGCGAATCATCACCTGGGCATAACTCGATGGTGACCTTATAGCGACTCGTCGAGGAATTTTTTGACGACGGGAGAGAACTGCGCATCGTCGATCAGAAAAGCATCGTGGCCGTTTGTTGAGTCAATTTCGACATAATCAACCTCGGTTCCGGTGCCACGCATCAAATCTGCAATCTCCCGTTGCTGGCGGCTCGGAAACAGGATATCGGTGGTCACGCCTACCACCAGGGCCTTGCGCACATCCAGCTTCGACATCCCGGCCTCCAGTGAACCACCGTGTTCGGCGATATCGAACCAGTCCATCGCCCGCGACAGGTATAAGTAACTGTTCGGATCAAAACTGTTGATGAATTTCTGCGCATTGTATTCAAGGTAGTTCTCGATCTCGAATTCGCGCTCGAAGCGTTTACCCGTGAGTTTATCGGCTGGCAGGCGCGCGCGATCGAACTTTGAATTCCACTCGTCGGCAGCACGGTAGGACACCAGCCCAAGCTTACGCGCCAGCGACATACCGGTCAGTGGTTTGTGGTCATCGTCGTATTGACCATTATTCCACGCCGGATCGTTGCGAATAATTTCGCGTTGCAATGAACGCAAGGCAATCGTCAGTGGCAACGCGGCGGCAGCCGCCGAAATCGAAACCAGGTAATCGATCTCCCCTGGATATTGCATCGCATAGGCGATCGATGACATGCCACCCATCGATGATCCGACCGCGGCATGCAGCTTGTGAACACCCAGCTCACGCATCAGGTAATAGCCCGAACTTGCAATATCCTCGACCGTGACGTCGGGGAAGTCGCCGCCATAGCGTCTACCGGTATCGGGATTTATCGAGATCGGTCCGGTACTGCCATAACAGCCGCCGAGTGAATTGGCGCAGACCACGAAAAAACGATCGGTGTCGATCGCCTTGCCGGGCCCGATCATGTGCTCCCACCACCCTGGGGAATCATCCTGCGATGACGAAGCAGCGTGAGCGCTCGGCGACAATCCGGTGAATACGATGATGGCGTTATCGGCACTGGCAGACAACTCACCCCAGGATTCGTAAGCCAGCGTTACCTCGGCGAGCCGGCCACCTCGCCACATCTTGAAACCTTCATTACCCGGGAAGCGCAGCGTGATCTGCTGCGTGGCGGAGGTAGTGAAACTATAAGCGTTTTTTTCGTCGGCCATCAAATGTCTCTTGTGGTCCCGGGATCAAACCGCCCTGTGCTAGATTGCGAGCATTCGTTGTAATGCCACGCGTGCGTGATTGGCGACCTCGAGCGGAACTGAAATCCGGTTTACGACATTACCCTCGACCAGGTTTTCCAGAACCCAGGCGAGATGCTGGGGGTCGATACGAAACATGGTCGAACACATACACAGCATCGGTGACATGAATTGCACGGTCTTGTTTTCACCGGCGAGCGTCTGATGCAACCGGTTGACAAGATTCAACTCGGTGCCCACCAGCCACTGGGTACCGGGTTCCGCGTCGCTTATGGTTTTGATGATGTACTCGGTCGAACCAACGAAATCCGACATCTGGCACACCTCGAAACTCGCTTCGGGATGCGAAATAACAAAACCATCAGGGTGTTCGCGCCTGAAGTTTTCGACCTGCTCCGGCTTGAACATCTGATGCACCGAACAAAATCCTTTCCACAGGATCATTTTTGCGTTGTTGATCTGTTCTTTGCTGAGACCGCCCATCGGCATGTCGTAGTCCCAGATGACCATATCCTCGAGTGGGATACCCATCTTGTAACCGGTATTTCGGCCCAGGTGCTGATCCGGGAAAAACAGGACTTTTTCACGTCGCTCAAAAGACCAGTCGAGGATTTTCTGGGCATTGGTAGAGGTACACACGATGCCACCGTGTTCGCCGCAAAAGGCCTTGAGATTCGCCGCCGAATTGATATAGGTAACCGGGGTGATGCTGGCGTCCGCGTCGAGGACACTATTCAGCTCGCGCCAGGCGCGCTGCACCTGTTCGAGATCGGCCATATCGGCCATCGCACAACCCGCAGACAGATCCGGCAGGATAGCCACCTGTTCCGGGCGCGAAATGATGTCAGCCACTTCAGCCATGAAGTGTACGCCGCAAAAAACGATGTACTCGGCTTTTGAATCGGCCGCCTGGCGCGACAGTTTCAACGAGTCACCGGAGAAATCGGCGTGTTTGAATATTTCATCGCGCTGGTAATGATGGCCGAGAATAACAACTCGATCACCGAGTATCTGCCTGGCGCGATTGATTCGCTTTTCGCAATCCTCATCGTTTAGCGATGCATAGGGTTGCAGGTCAATTGCTGTAGCGGCCATGATTACTCGTATTTGTAAGACGAATCGAAAAGTCTATCACCAGAAGCAGTGACTGCCAAACCTATTAGCCCGGCAACCATAGGTGCGGATCTATTGCTCGACCTGCGGCTTGCGTAGCCGGATCGACAGTTCGCGCAACTGGCGCTCGCTGACCGCCGCCGGCGCCTGGGTCAACAGGCAGGCGGCGGACTGAGTCTTCGGAAACGCCATTACATCACGAATCGAACTCGCGCCCGCCATCAGCATGACCATGCGATCTAGACCAAAGGCGATGCCACCATGGGGCGGGCAACCATATTTCAACGCGGTCAGTAAAAAGCCAAACTTGTCCTCGGCTTCCTGCTCACCGATACCGAGCAGGCTGAAAACACGCTGCTGCATCTCTATCTTGTGGATACGCACCGAGCCGCCACCCAGTTCAGTACCGTTCAACACCATGTCATAGGCGCGTGACAACATGTTGCCGGGGTCGGCCTCAAGCGCTTCGGGATTCTCGGTTGCCGGTGCGGTAAACGGGTGATGCAGGGCATTCCAGCGATTTTCACGTTCGTCGTGCTCAAACATCGGAAAGTCGACTACCCACAGGAATCGCCAACCCTCCTCCACCAGGCCGCGGTCGTGCCCGAGCTTGATACGCAATGCGCCCAGCGACTCGTTGACCACCCGGGTCTTGTCGGCGCCAAAGAAAATCAGGTCGCCATTTTCAGCAGCAGTGCGCTCAACAATGGTAGCGATGGCCTCGTCCGGCAAAAATTTCAATATCGGTGACTGCAGGCCGTCACGTCCCAGGGCGACGTCGTTGCACTTGATGTAAGCGAGACCGCGCGCTCCGTAAAGCCCGACATATGCGGTGTAGTCGTCTATTTCCTTACGCGTCAACGTATTGCCACCGGGAAGGCGCAGCGCCGCAACCCGGCCGTCAGGATCGCGCGCAGGGCCGGAAAAAACCTTGAATTCAACATCTTCGAGCACATCGGAGATGGTTTGCAACTCCAGCTTGATGCGCAGATCGGGCTTGTCCGAGCCAAACCGCTCCATCGCCTCCGCCCAGCTCATGCGCGGGAACGCGGCGTCGACATCGGCCGCCAATACCTCGCTGAACAGGCCGCGCATCATCGCCTCCATCATCTCCATGATCGCCTCCTCGTTCATAAACGAAGTTTCGATATCGAGCTGGGTGAACTCGGGCTGGCGATCGGCACGCAAATCCTCGTCGCGAAAACAGCGCACGATCTGGTAATAGCGGTCCATCCCCGACATCATCAGCAATTGCTTGAACAGCTGTGGTGACTGCGGCAAGGCGAAAAACTCACCCGGATGAGTGCGGCTCGGCACCAGGTAGTCACGTGCACCCTCCGGCGTGGCACGGGTCAGCATCGGCGTTTCGATATCGAGAAATTCATGGCTTTCCAGCCAGCTACGTAAATAGTGGGTGACACGCGCGCGCAACTGCATGCGGTACTGCATTTCCGGTTTGCGCAGGTCGATATAGCGATACTTCAGGCGGTTATCGTCGTGTACATCTTCGTCGTCGAGCTGGAATGGTGGGGTTTCCGAAGCATTGAGTATCTGCAGCTTTTGCGCCAGCAACTCTACCTCGCCGGTGCCCATTTCCGAGTTTTCGGTGCCCTCGGGGCGCACTCGCAGACGACCTTCCACCTGGATTACGTATTCATTACGCAGGGTTTCTGCCGCGCCAAACATGGCCGCATCATCGGGATCGAAAACTACCTGCAATAATCCTTTCTTGTCGCGCAAATCGACAAAGATTACGCCGCCGTGGTCGCGCCGACGATTAACCCAACCGCACACACTAACCTGTTGATCGACTTGCTGCCGATTGAGTTCACCACAATAATGCGTCCGCATAGCGACTGATCCGAATAGAGTTGTTTGCTAAGGTCCGACGAGAAGCCGGACCGACGTCAGGCGGCGGCCTCTTTGCCGCCGGATTTGGTGGACCCACCGCTCGCAGGCTTGTCCGACTTGCTGGATCCGCCGCTCACAGGCTTATCCGACTTGCTGGAGCTACCGCTATCGGCGCTATCCCCCTTGGCAAGATTCTTTTGATTCTGCGATTTGAAATCGGTCTCATACCATCCAGAACCGCTCAAGCGGAAACCAGGCGCCGAAATCTTCTTCCTCAAGGTTTCTTTTTCGCAGGCAGGACAAACCAGCAGCGGCGCATCACTGATCTTTTGCAGCGCCTCGAGGGCGTGCCCACAGTCCTTGCATACGTACTCGTAAATTGGCATGTTTGTCTCCGTTAATTTCGCCTGAGCGTCCGCGCTAGCAGGACTCCGACATACCCGAAAAGGCACAGGATTTTATAATAGTATCGCCTATTTTCCAACAACCCCGCACCTGCGCGAGAACATTACTTCCACTGCATCACGGTCTTTATAAGAAATACCCGAGCAAACGACCCGCAAAATCGAAAACCAGCCAGGCCTGGCCGTAACGACCCTCGAAACGCAGAATCAACACTTCGTCCGCTGTTTTTCCATTTTGCTGCAACCAATCGACAAAGGCTGGACTCGGGCCATCTCGTTCGAGCAGCTCCCGGGCCGCCTGCTGACGCTCTTGCAGCGCTACCGCCAGTTCCGACCGGGACCGGTAAAGTTGCAGCTGCGCAAGCTCGAGCACCTTGTCTTCGATTTTGATTCGCTGGACCTCGTCAATGCCCTCACGGTCCAATGGGAAATCTGAATATATTATCGGCGGCTTTTCGTCGCTAAAGCGTTGCAGATCGTCCGCCGACCCCAGCTTACCACCATACTGTTCCATGGTCGCCGATAACACGAATTGATCCATCACCACAACGGCCACAGGGCGCTGGCTGTAGGTCAAATAAATACCATAGGTCAATACGGCAATCTGGATGACAGCGATGGTAACCAAATCGAACAGAATCGCCCTGCGGCTTTTGTTCAGATCAAAGATCAGGAAGGTGATGAACGGACCCAGCACCAGGTCCACCGCGCCCACCAGGCGGATGCCCTGCCAACCTCCATCGACAGTAAAATAGGGTTCGGGATACCAGTTGTAGTAAATCTGGTAAGCCAGGTATATGAACACCGCGATACTCATCGACAGGTGCACTGCTGTAGCTTTCAGTTTGGTAATCAATAAAGGCTTGCTAAATTGCATTGAAACCTCCAGCCAGAAAGAAATGCTATAAGCTAGGTATATGGACGACAGCACGAAAAATTTCAAGATCGAAACAACTTTTAACTCTATTCACCTTGTCTATCGACAGGGGCGGCTGGAATTGCGCAGTCATGACAAATCGCTGCAGAGCGTCATCAACCTCGAAAAACCCCACCACCTCGAGCTCAGAAACCTCGAGTACCTGATGTCGGTACTGCTGTTCATGGCCGCACCGCGACGCATTCTGATGCTGGGAACAGCCGCCGGCTCGTTGCTGCACTTCCTGCGCTATCACTACCCGCAAGCTGACATTACCGCTGTCGATATCGACAACCAGCTGATCGAACAACTACTGAAGCTCGATATTCTGCCACCTGCCGATGACCGGCTTACCTATATCTGCGACGACGCACAGCAGATTATCAAGCGTAGCGAAGCCAATTTCGATCTGGTGCTCGTCGACGTCTTCAACGGTGTCCAGTCACCACCCTGGTTGCTCGAAAAAACGAGCATCCAGCAACTTCATGACCTGCTCAACGATAACGGCGCCCTGGCACTCAATCTGCTCATCGACAGCGATCATGATTTCAGGCTGTTCAATCTTGCGGTGCGCCGGCAATTTCAACAGCAAACCCTGTGCCTGCCGGTTAGTGGACTGGAGAACAAGATCGTTTTCGGCGTTCGCGGCAAAACGGCTGCAAGAGACATGACTTCCAACCTGCAGGCAGCGCTTGAGCTTTCCACCCAGCTGGGGATTGATTTTATGCCGATCCTATCCGTGATTTATAACACCAATCCGGTCGGAGGAGGATTGATTTAGCTAATCGCTTCACTGGTTTTTACCACCACCCCGACATGCCGGTGAAGCCGCTACCTGACCGTTACGTGCCTGCCATTCCTGCGGCGTGAGGGTGTGCAGGGCGAGTGCGTGTATTTGCTTCATCTCCTGCTGCAGGACCTGATTCACCTTGCGGTGACGCTTGATCAACATCTGCTCGTCGAACGCGTTGCTGACGATAGTGACCTTGAAGTGGGATTCCGCACCGGGGGCGACACTATGCAGGTGGCTTTCGTTTTCGACCTGCAAGTAGTCGACTGCAAATTCATCGCTGAGTTTTTGTTCAATTGTTGTCTGCATCGACATGTGTTTTCTGCCTGTTGGTTAGCCTAGTTTTTTTTGTACTTCGCGAATCGCTTCGGCCACTTCATCCATGGACTGCAAGCGGTCATCCAGGTCCACTGCCATCAATTTCTGCACTAACAGGCTGATGCGCGGATTTATCGTATCGCGGATTTCATGCATCGCTTTCGCCTTGCCTTCGATGTGCTGAAACAACAGCGACATGGGCTCACCGACATAAGGCAACTTACCGGTAAACATACAATAGGCAATCACCCCGAGCGCATAAATATCGCTGCGATGATCGGCCTCCATGCCGCGTGCACGCTCGGGCGACAGGTAAGCCGGGGTGCCGATAATCGAGCCTAGCTGGGTCAAGGTGGCATCCGACTTGGATTCCGCCGAGGCGATACCAAAGTCGACGATTTTGACCAGGCCCTTGTTGTTCATCAGGACATTACTCGGCTTCAGATCGCGATGGATGACTTTCTGATCATGCGCCGCACCCACGCCATTGGCCATCTGAAAAAGTATTTTGAGGCCTTCCTCGGCCTCAAAATACCTCTTCTCCTTGAGGACTTCGTCGACGCCGCGACTCTCGAAAAACTCCATCGAAATCGCGCTCAGATTATCCTCGAAGAGCATGTCGTGAACTCGAATCACGTTGGGATGGCTGACTTTGCGAGAATAGCGCACTTCGCGCAGGAACCGTTCGCGCGAAGCTTCCTCCGCGGTCAGTTCCGGATGCATGAATTTCAATATCAGATTTTCACCCACCATTTCGTCGGTGGCCAGCATCACTCGACCCATTGCACCACGGCCAATTTCGCGGTCAATTCGATAGCGACCCAGCCACAGGTCGCCCTTTTTGAACTCCTCGATATTTTGATACTGTGGCTTCCCCGCCGCCACGGACTGGGATTGCGTGGTGCCTCTTTCGAACCCACCCGTATCATCAAACTTGATCAGACGGGTATCGAAATAGGTATCCTGGTCGACATTTAGCGCGGGCAATTTATATTGCCGGGTCAGGTGTGAAACGACTTCGCCAGCGGTATCACGCACGGTGGCTTGCAGCGAGGGCACCATTTGCATCAACTTATCGCGCGCCGCCCTGGCATGGCGCTTGTTGGCCAGCTTGCCGATGGATTCCAGCGCTTCGCGCTGCACCAGCGCTTCCGGCATGCGCAGACAGGCAAAGGCAATCTCCAGACCCTTGGCGTGTCCCAGCTCAGTCACCGCCTGCAATACTGCAATTGAGGACTCAGGCCACTTGTCGATTACTTTCTTGAGTACGGTCATGGACTCACGGTTGCCCGATTTGCCGATCGCCTCGATGGCGTTATCGCGAACCTGCCAGTTTTCATGCATCGCGCTGGCCCACAACTGCTCGACGTCGCCAGGATCGCTGGCATTGGCGGCCAGACGCTGTGCCTGTTCACGAATAAATTCGTTTTCATGACTGCTCAGCCCCTGGGCAGCGCTAAACAGCCTTTCGTTACCGAACTTCAGCAAGCCTTTCAAAGCTTGTTCCTTGCCCCACCATTCCTGACGATCCAGTAACTTTAAAAACTGTTCCAAACCCTCGGTAGTGACGTGCCGGGAAAACAACTTGATAAAAGTTTCCCGCATTTCATCCGACTTACTACAGGTTAATGGTGCCAGATTCGGTACCATTTCAGCATCGGCGCGGGCTTCGATAATCTCCAGTGCAAGCTGGCGGACAACGTCGGTCATCGAATCGTAAAAGGGCAGTAATATCGACGCATCAAAATTGACCTTGAGGCCCCTGAGCGACTTTAAAGCTTCGATGACTACGGTTTTATTGCTGTCACTCAAAAACCGTGCGATCAATTCCGCTACCCGCGATTGTTCCACCTCGCCGAGGTAACGCAGCAGCATGATCTTGATCGAGGGGTTGTCAATGGATGCCGGATCAATATGCAATACGTCGAGGTCGAGCGGTTGCTCCGATTTACCGACAAGTTTGAGCAGCTGCTCGGCATCGGCTCGGCCGAGCTTGAGCGCATTGCTAACGATTTGTTCGGGCTTGATCTGCGCGGCCTGGAATTCGAGAATATCGATAATTTCTGCCCGGGCCGCATCCGGTTCGTGCAATTTCTTGAACAGCCGCGTCGGATTGATCTGCGAACTTTGCGACAGGACCGATGCCGTGGCGGCACGAATCTCGGTGGTATCGCTATCGAGGCCCTTCAAAAAGAGATCCTCTGTGCGGCCATCGACATGTTCGAGACAGATTTCGGTCAGCATGGCACGATGCAAACCGCGGGTGCTCGAAATCGCTGCAATCAAAGGCTCGAGGGATTCGCCGGCGGACTGGCGCAACTTTTCGATCAAGGCAACGCCCCTGGCACTTTCCAGATCGTTACAATCAAGAAACTGCTTCAAGGTTCGCTTGAAAAAAAGTGCGCCAAATACTGCCATATTCCTGCTGTCTCGCTCCCGCCCGGATAACAATCAATTTTGCTTTATGATTATAGCGGTAAAACGCCGAAAATAAGCCACACAACGGCCTATTTATGTTTACCAGGTCTCAATGCAGCCGTTGTTTGGCGAAACTAAACTGCCCGCTATCGTCAAGGTCGACAGCGATGCGGTCACCGGGTTCAAATTCACCCGCAAGAATTGACATCGCAATCGGATTTTCGATAGCCTGCTGGATCTCGCGTTTCAGTGGACGAGCGCCATAGACCGGATCAAACCCGAGTTCCCCGAGAGTATCCATCGCTGACTCACTGAACGAAATCGCCATGTCACGATCTTTCAATCGATCGCTCAATCCCTGCAACTGAATTTTTGCAATCGCGCGAATCTGAACCTGTGTCAACGGATGGAAGACAACTGTTTCATCGATACGGTTGATGAATTCCGGGCGAAAGTGATGTGATACCTGCTCCATGACAGCGCGCTTGATCTCATCATAATTCTGGTCACCAGCCATGCTCTGAATTTCTGCAGAGCCCAGGTTGGATGTCATCACGATGACACAGTTGCGAAAATCGACGGTACGCCCCTGGCCATCGGTCAACCGGCCATCGTCCAGCACCTGCAACAATATGTTGAACACATCCGGGTGCGCTTTTTCGATCTCATCCAGCAGGATGACGGAGTAAGGTCGACGCCGTACCGCCTCGGTGAGGTAACCGCCTTGCTCGTAGCCCACGTAACCCGGGGGCGCACCGATCAGGCGTGCCACGCTGTGCTTTTCCATGAATTCCGACATGTCGATGCGAACCATCGCATCTTCCGTGTCAAACAGAAAATGCGTCAAGGCCTTGGTCAGCTCGGTTTTGCCGACCCCGGTAGGGCCGAGGAACAGGAATGATCCATTCGGGCGCGACGGATCGGACAGGCCGGCGCGCGAGCGCCGAATTGCATCGGAAACGGCCTTTACCGCCTCGCCCTGGCCAACCACTCGCTCGCCGAGCTGGGTCTCCATTTGCAGCAACTTTTCGCGCTCCGAGCCGAGCATCTTGTCAACCGGTATACCCGTCCAGCGCGATACCACCGAGGCGATCTCTTCTTCGCCAACCTTGTTGATCAGCAGCTTCATTTCGCCTTCGACACTGGCCGCGAGCTCGATCTGCTTTTCCAGTTCAGGAATACGCCCATACTGGAGTTCCGACATTCGCGCCAGGTCGCCGGCGCGTTGTGCGGTTTCGAAATCAAGGCGGGCTCGCTCCAGCTCTTCCTTGATGTGCGTAGTGCCCTGCAAGGCCGCCTTTTCCGCTTTCCATACTTCTTCCAGGTCCGAGTATTCACGCTCGAGCTTGTCGACTTCATCCTGCAGCGCCTGCAGCCGCTTCTTGCTGGCCGCATCACTCTCTTTCTTCAGGGCTTCACGTTCGATCTTGAGCTGGATCAGGCGCCGCTCGAGGCGATCCATGTCTTCCGGCTTGGAATCGATCTGCATACGAATGCGACTGGCCGATTCGTCGATCAGATCGATCGCCTTATCCGGCAGCTGGCGATCGGCGATGTAGCGATGGGACAGGGTTGCCGCGGCAACGATCGCCGGATCGGTGATATCGACCCCGTGGTGGACTTCATAGCGCTCTTTCAGACCGCGCAGGATCGCAATCGTGTCTTCGACGCTCGGCTCCTGCACCAATACTTTTTGAAAGCGCCGCTCAAGCGCCGCATCTTTCTCGATGTACTGACGATACTCGTCCAGCGTGGTAGCACCAATACAGTGTAGCTCGCCTCGCGACAACGCTGGCTTCAGCATGTTGCCGGCATCCATCGCACCCTCGGCCTTGCCGGCGCCAACCATGGTGTGCAGCTCATCGATAAACAGGATTATCCGGCCTTCCTGCTTGTCCAGATCGTGCAGCACCGCTTTCAACCGCTCTTCAAATTCACCACGAAACTTGGCGCCTGCGATCAACGTGCCCATGTCCAGCGACAGCACGCGTTTATTCTTCAGGCCTTCCGGGACTTCGCCATTGATGATGCGCTGCGCCAGACCTTCGACAATCGCGGTCTTGCCGACACCGGGTTCACCGATCAATACCGGATTGTTCTTGGTACGCCGCTGCAATACCTGGATCGCGCGGCGAATTTCCTCGTCACGACCTATGACCGGGTCCAGTTTGCCCTGCTCGGCACGCTCGGTCAGATCGACGGTGTATTTATCCAGTGCCATGCGTTGATCTTCCGCACCGGCATCGTTCACCGACTGGCCCCCGCGCACTGCATCAACTGCCGCGTTTATGTTTTGCTTGTTGGCTCCGGCCGCGGCCAGGGCGTCGGCAAGCGAGCCTTTTTCCTGCATCACCGCGAGCACGAACAATTCACTGGAAATAAACTGGTCTTTGCGTTCCTGCGCGAGTTTATCGGTGACGTTCAACACCTTGCCGAGCGCGTTGGAGATGTGCAACTCGCCCGCGGTGCCTTCGACGCTGGGCAACTTATCGAGTTGCTCGCCAAGCTGTGAACGCAGCAAGTTGATATTAACCCCGGCGTGCGTAAACAACGGCCGCACCGAGCCACCCTGCTGATCGAGCAGCGCGACCAACAGGTGCACCGGTTCTATGAACTGGTGATCACGACCTACCGCTAACGACTGCGCGTCAGACAGGGCTTCCTGGAACTTACTGGTCAGGCGATCCATACGCATTATTACAAGCCTCTAAACATTATAAATTGAATGGTTATGTAAGACTGAAGTGCGTATTTTCAAGCCGGGCAAGCCGAATTAGTTGATCCAGATCAAGCTCGCCATACGACCAGTAACGGTTTCGTGGCGGTAGGAATAAAACATTTCCACGTCGCGGTAACTGCAATGCGGACTCAGTGACACCTCGGCGACACCGCCGCGGCGCAACACCGATGCTGCGAGACCTGCGAGATCACACAGCCAGTGCCCCGGTCGATTGGCGCTAAAACAGGAAGCAGCACCGGGAAGAGCGTCGACAAAGGCGGCGTATACCTCATCACCGACCTCGAAACTGGCCTGCGATATACCCGGGCCGATCCATGCCATCAATTGCCGTGGCGACGAATGCATCGCAGCCAGCGTCGACTGAATCACGCCTGCCTGCAAACCACGCCATCCGGCATGGATTGCGGCGACTTCGCTGCCTGCTCGATTGCACAACAAAATCGGCAGGCAATCGGCCGTCATGACGACCGCAATACGACCTGCTTCACGCGTGATCGCGGCATCGGCATCACGATTATCGTCCTGCTCCAGCGTAACCACTTCGACACTGTGCGTCTGATTGATCCAGCAGGGATCCGATGGCAGCAGCAATTCTTCGCGTAACCGCTGGCGATTTTGCAGAACATGGTCGGCGCGATCGCCCACGTGCAAACCGAGGTTCAAACTGTCGAATGGTTCCTGACTGACACCACCGCGGCGCGTGGTACAGCAGGCGCTGATTTGCGGAGGTGCCGCCCAGTCCGGCTTGAGGGTTTCAATCATATTGAATCAACCCCTCCAGCAGTGCGTCGAAGTCGGCAGGCAGGGGGGCTTCATAGCTGACCATCTGATGGCTGCCGGGATGCTCGAAACTGAGTCGCTCGGCATGCAACGCCTGGCGGCGAAAATTCTGCACAAGCATGGCCAGTGCCTCATCGACACCGGCGGGGAGACGGGCGCGGCCTCCGTACAGACTGTCGCCGAGCAAAGGATACTGCAGGTGCGCCATGTGCACCCTGATCTGGTGAGTCCGGCCAGTTTCGAGTTGCAGCCTGATCAAGCTGTGATGGGCAAACTTGCGCGCTACCTGAAAGTGAGTGATGGCCGATTTGCCACCGTTGACAACGGCCATCTTCTTACGATTCTGCGAATGACGGCCGATACTGGCTTCGATAGTTCTTCCAGCAGTCACAACACCCCGGGTAACGGCAACATACTCACGCTTCACCAGGCGCGACTGCAACTGCTCAACCAGCCAGTTATGCGCGGTCAGGTTGCGAGCCACCACCATGACACCGGTCGTGTCCTTGTCGAGACGATGCACGATGCCGGCGCGCGGCAATTGCTGTAATCGTGGATCGCGCGCAAGTAAGCCGTTAACCAGGGTTCCATCCCAATGTCCGGCGGCAGGATGCACCACCAGGTCAGCCGGTTTATTAACCACGAAAATATCCTCGTCCTGGTGTAGAATCTCGAATTCAATCGCTTCCGGCTGGTCCGAGATTACCACTTGTTCAGGAACGTCCAGATCGACCAGGTCACCGCTGTAAACCTTTTGCCGGGGTTTACAGGGCTGCTGGTTGAGGCAGACGAAGCCCTGTTGAATCCATTGCTGGATGCGGCTGCGTGAATATTCGGGCAGTAATTGCTGCAGGGCATGGTCGAGGCGGTATCCAGCCTGATTTTTTTCAACCTGGAAACTTTGCTGAATTAATTTCATGCGCTGGTTATACTGCTTGTTCTGTTGGACAGCAAGTGATCCAGGCCTAATCGACGCCCCCTGATATACCTTTGACTACGATGCGCCCCTTTTCAATTCTCATGCTGACGCTATGTGCGTTAATACTGCTTGCCGGCTGTGGTCCCGGCAAGGGCGAAATCGACCCGACAGCAGACTGGAGCGTGGAAAAATTTTACCTTGAGGCGCGCGCAGAACTCGACAAGGGTAATTACCTCACCGCAATCGAATATTATGAAACCCTCGAGTCACGATTTCCGTTCGGTAAGTACGCGACGCAGGCGCAAATCGACGTCGCCTATGCTTACTTCAAATTTGAGGAACCGGACTCCGCAATCACCGCGCTCGACCGCTTCATTAAACTGCACCCGCGCCACCCGACTGTCGATTATGCCTACTATCTCAAGGGGCTGGTCAATTTCGAGCGCGGCGGCACCATCCTCGATGTTATCGTGGAGCGCGATCTGTCGGAATTCGATCGCAACCTGTTACTGCGTGCCTATAATGATTTCAAACTGCTCACGCAACGCTTTCCAAGTAGCGATTATGTAACCGACGCGCGCAAGCGCATGATTTTCCTGCGCAACGAACTGGCGCGTGCCGATTTTGCAGTAGCCAATTACTACGCCTCGCTCGGAGCCTGGGTTGCCGTTACCGGCAGAACCCGGTTCATCCTGCAAAATTATCAGGGTACCGAGGTCATCAAGTCCACGCTCGAATTGCAGCTAACCGCCTACCAGACACTGGGGCTGGAACAGCTCGCACGCGATACCCAGCGCATCATCGCCCTCAATTACGAAAAGCGCTCCTGATCGACCACGGTAATGCCCGGGCTCGCAGCGACCTGCGGTGGTGCAAGCGCTGACAGACTGCTACTATCTGTCGCCGTTATCACCGCCGCACGGCAAAACCCATGGAATATCGAAATCTCGGCAATAGCGACCTGGCAGTCAGCGAGATCTGCCTCGGGTCCATGACCTGGGGCACGCAAAACAGCGAAGCCGAAGGCCATGCGCAGATCGACTACGCGCTCGATCACGGCGTCAATTTTATCGATACCGCCGAATTGTATCCGGTAAACCCGATGTCGGCCGAAACCGTGGGCAGGACCGAGGAAATCATCGGCAGCTGGTTCGCCAGATCCGGGCGCCGCGACGCATTCATCCTCGCCAGCAAGGTCGCAGGTAACGGCCATGAATATTTGCAGAACGGCATCGATATCAGCCCGCAAAAGATTCGTATCAGCCTCGAGGGTAGTCTGCGGCGTCTGCAAACCGACCACATCGACCTGTACCAGCTGCACTGGCCTAACCGTGGAACCTACCACTTTCGCAACAACTGGCGCTTCGATGCAACTCGCCAGGATACGCAACAGACACTCGACCACATCTACTCGTCACTGGAATGCCTCGGGCAACTGGTCGATGAAGGCAAGATACGCAGTATCGGCCTGTCCAATGAATCCTGCTGGGGCAGTGCACAGTTTTTGCGCATCGCCACAGAGCACGGTTTTCCACGCATCGTATCGCTACAAAACGAGTACAGCCTGCTGTATCGAACCCACGATCTCGATCTCGCGGAATTATCGCACCACGAACAGGTCGGCCTGCTGCCCTATTCCCCGCTGGGCTGTGGTCTGCTTACCGGCAAATACCGAGACGGTGCGCGGCCCGCAGGCTCGCGCCTCACCCTCAATCCCGACCTGTTCGGGCGCGTACACGACGATATCTGGCCGGTGGTCGACGCATATCTGGCGATTGCACAAAAACATGGTCTCGATCCCGCACAAATGGCTATCGCATTCTGCAACCAACGGCCATTTGTGACCTCGAGCATCGTCGGTGCCACCAGTGTGGAGCAACTCGCGATCAACCTCGGCGCCGCTGAACTTGAACTCGATACGGAAGTGCTGGATGATATTCAGTCTGTTTACCGCCGATACCCGTTACCTTACTGAAGTAAAGCTATGAACCAGGCCGATATCATTGCAGAAATGCAGGTTTTACCCGAAATAGACGTCGACTTTGAAATCCGTCGCCGGATCGATTTCATCAAATTCCAGCTAGAGCTCAGTGGCCAGAAAAGCCTCGTGCTCGGCATCAGTGGCGGTATCGATTCCTGCACCTGTGGGCGTCTTGCGCAGCTCGCCGTGGATGAACTGAATCAAAACGGCAGCGACTATCGCTTTATTGCGGTGCGCCTGCCTTACGCGACCCAGGCCGACGAGGCCGACGCGCAAACCTCGATCGACTTCATCCAACCGGGCGCTAGTCTGGCGATAAACATACAGCCCGGCAGCGACGCAATTCACCAGTCGGTGATACAGGCACTCGAAGCACAGGGGCTGGGTGATATCGACAGCGGCAAACAGGATTTCGCCAGGGGCAACGTCAAGGCGCGCGTGCGCATGGTCGCACAGTATGAAGTGGTTGGGCTGCTCGGTGGGCTGGTGCTCGGCACCGATCACTCGGCCGAGAACGTGACCGGCTTCTATACCAAGTACGGCGACGGTGCCTGCGACCTGGTACCACTGTTCGGCCTTAACAAACGACAGGTACGGCTACTCGCCCGCCACCTTGGCGCGCCTGCGCAAATCATCAGCAAAACGCCGACTGCTGATCTTGAAACCCTGGCACCCGGGAAGGCCGACGAGGTCGCGCTCGGCCTGAGCTACGACCAGATCGACGATTTTCTCGAAGGCCGGCAGATCGATGCCGGCGCCGCCGAGCGCCTGATCCACATCTTCATCAGCACCGCGCACAAACGCCAGCCGATCGCTTCTATCTACGACCAATAACCTGTACTCCGAGAGCCGGGCCCGCGGGCTAGCCTGCATATCTCACCAGCTTTCGTAGCGAGGCGGCGACAGGGTGTGCTCTGCAGGACTTTCACGACCGAAGAGTGCGCAGGCATAGTCATACTATGTTGAGCGCTCTGACCGAGTGAAAGTCCGGCAGAGTGCGCCATAGCGCCGCCGCAGTAGAAAGCTAGGCGTTGAGGACGGACTCGGCCTGTAAGTCCGCGTGATAGGAAGAGCGAACCATCGGGCCGCTGGCGACCTGGTCGAAACCGATAGACTCGGCATAGACGCCGAGTTCATCGAACTCGGCGGGCGTTACGAAACGCTCGACAGCGAGGTGATCCAGGCTGGGTTGCAAATACTGACCGAGAGTCAACATGTTCACATCGTGTGCGCGCATATCGCGCAACACCTGCTTCACCTCGTCGATCTCTTCGCCGAGTCCGAGCATCAACCCCGACTTGGTCGGCACCCCCGGGTGCAGGCGCCTGAACGCCTGCAACAGATCCAAAGACCACTGGTAATCGGATCCCGGACGGATCTTCTTGTACAGTGAGGGTACCGATTCGAGATTGTGGTTAAACACGTCGGGCGGTGCCTGGGTCATGATTTCGAGCGCCACATCCATGCGTCCACGGAAGTCCGGGGTCAGGATTTCGATCTTGATATCAGGGTTCAGCTTGCGCGTTTCCAGGATACACTCGACAAAGTGGCTGGCGCCACCATCGCGCAAATCATCGCGATCAACCGAGGTGATGACGACGTAGCTCAAGCCCATGGCGTTGATGGTGCGCGCCAGGTTCGCAGGTTCCGACGCATCGAGTGCATTGGGTCGACCATGGCCAACATCGCAGAACGGGCAGCGACGTGTACAGATATCGCCCATGATCATGAAGGTCGCCGTCCCCTTGGAAAAACACTCGCCGAGGTTCGGGCAGGACGCTTCTTCGCAAACAGTGAAAAGACTGTTTTCGCGCAGGCGTGCCTTCAACTGGCGCACGCGGTCGCCGGTAGGCGCCTTGGCGCGAATCCAGGCGGGTTTGCGCTTCACCGAGGTGGAAGGCACCACTTTGATGGGAATACGCGCGACCTTGTCGAGGCCCTTGAGCTTAACGCCCTGTATTACCTGATTCTTTTTCACTTAGTAGTCCTTTAATGAGATCGGCCAGCTCGTATCCTGCCTGTTCGACACTAATCTTAACTCCGAGATCGCGCAGCTGGGTGACCGCGAGCCCAGGGTAACCACAGGGATCGATGCGGCTAAACGGTTCCAGTTCCATATCGACATTCAAACTCAGGCCATGATAGCAACATCCTTTTCGAATGCGCAAACCAAGCGCCGCAATCTTTGCCTGATCGACGTAAACACCCGGGGCACCGGCTCGCGCATGTGCCTCGATGTGGTAGCTTTCCAGCAAAGCGATTATCGACTGCTCAATTTTCGCGACCAGCCGCTTGACACCCAACCCACAGCGGTTCAGATCGAGCAGGCAATAGATAATCAGCTGTCCCGGCCCATGATAGGTCACCTGTCCGCCGCGGTCGACCTGGACTAGCGGTATGTTACCGGGATCGAGAACGTGTAGGGCGCGGCCGTTGAGTCCCTGCGTAAATACCGGTGGATGCTCGGTTATCCATAACTGGTCGGAGGTCTGCGCTATTCGCTGGTGGGTATAGTCACGCATCGCCGCCCAGGTTGCCTGGTAATCGGATCTACCGAGGTGAACGACTTCCAGTTGATGCGGTTGCATTGGCCTGCGGTCTAGAGCGACATCATGACCTGTTCACAGGCATACAGGTCGGCGTAAATATCTTCCAGTTGGCGCTGAGTGTGGACAGTAAAGGTCAGGGTGAGTGCCAGGTACTTGCCGCCCTTGCTGCTGCGCCTGCTGATTTCAATGTGCTCCGCCTGCGGGCATCTCGCCCGTACCAGGGCGAGCACAATGGCTTCAAATTCTTCGGACTGCTTGCCCAACACCTTGAGGGGAAAACGGCTGGGATACTCGATCAGGGCCAGCGCGGATTCCGTAGATTCCGGCAGCTCGGTCATCAGCGAAACATCAACTTGATCTTGTCCAGCGCCTGGTCGATCAGGCTGCCCTCGTTGACGGCCTGCATAGCCACGATGGATTCACTGAGGATCAGTTCGTCATCGAGCTTGATGTTCACCTGCCCCAGCGACTGTCCGCGGTCAATCGGCGCCGAAATTTCACTATCAATTTCCATCGACGCATCCAGGTCACGATAACGCCCACGCGGAATCGTGATATAGATATCTTTGCCAACACCCATGCTGAGCTGCTCCTGGTCGCCGTACCAGATACGCGTGGTCTTTAATACCTCGTCGGCTCGATACAGCTTGTGGGTTTCAAAATAGCGAAAACCATAGTTAAGCAACGACTGGCTGCTCTGCGTGCGCGCCTTGTCCGAGTCGGTACCGAGAACCACCGAGATCAGGCGCATTTCTTCGCGTTCGGCCGACGCCACCAGGCAGAATCCAGCCGCCTCGGTATGCCCCGTCTTGACACCGTCAACCGAATCGTCACGCCACAACAGTCGATTTCGATTGAACTGGCGAATCTTGTTGAAGGTGTATTCGCGCTCCTTGTAAAGACGGTAAGACTCGGGAAAATCGGCAATGATTGCGCGTGTCAGAATAGCAATATCGCGCGCACTGCTGTAATGGTTTTCATCCGGCCAGCCGGTCGCGTTGACGTAGTTGGTATTGTTCATGCCCAGCAGCTTCGCCTGGTGGTTCATGTAACCGGCAAATGCCGATTCCGATCCGGCAATATGCTCGGCCAACGCGACGCTGGCATCGTTCCCGGACTGGATAATCAGGCCCTTGAGCAGATCTTCCACCGTCACTTCTTTGCCTACTTCGACAAACATCTTGGACCCTTTCATACGCCAGGCTTTTTCGCTGATGGTGACCATATCGTCCAGTGCGACATCACCGGCGGCAATCGCCTTGTCCACCAGGTAAGCCGTCATCAACTTGGTGATGCTGGCCGGCTCAACCGGATCATCGGGGGTTTTTTCTGCGAGCACCCGGCCGGAATCATAATCAACCAGGAAGTAGCTGGTGGCGTTGAGTTCGGGAGGATCGGGTATAGGCTTGGCAGCCCCCGAGGAGACTGCTGGCATCAGCAGCGCCGTCAGACAAAACAGTAACGAGACGAATTTCATAGGGCCAGGTAGGGAAATGGGGAATTCACAAGAGACGAGATTGTAACGACCAAGCCGGTGGCTCACAAGGTTTATTCGGCATCGTCCTGGACCACGATATGTGCAGTTTGGTAGCCCTTGCCACGTAGCCGCGACAGAATAGCATTGGCCTCATCGATATCGAACAGCGGGCCGACACGGACCCGGTAATACAATCCGTCGTCAGTTTGCAGGTGCGAAATCAGCACAGCCGTCTCGTTGGCGGCAACGAGGCTCTGCACCATGTTATTTGCATTGAGCTGACTGGAAAAAGAACCCATCTGGATAAACATCGGCAAATCCTGGGTGAGCTCGGTATTCAGCGGGATACTGCGAACCACGCTCGTAGGCTTGTGCTCGCCTTCGGCGAGCACGCTGATTTCGACATTGGCAGTACCCGGGCCGTCTACTCCCAGTTTTTGCGCGGCGGCATAGGATAAATCGATAATGCGCCCTGAAATGAATGGACCCCGATCATTGACTCGCACCACCGCAGAACGACCGTTGTCGAGGTTCTTGACGTGCACGTAGACGGGAATCGGCAGTGTCTTATGCGCAGCGGTCATCGCATGCATATTGTAAATCTCGCCGCTCGAGGTCTGGCGGCCGTGAAACTTGGTGCCGTACCAGGAGGCGACTCCGCGCTGTACGAAGCCTGCCGAATTGTCCAGTACATAATAGCGCTTGCCAAAGACAACATAGGAAGAAGGGTTACCCTGTTGCGACGGCGGCGTCGCCGGCACCCCGGAGCTCGGTTGCTGTCCACGATTGCCGATCGGAACGCCGAAGGTACAACCGCCGAGCAAAACGGCTAACAATGTTGCTGCCAGGCAAAGTCTCATATTTCCTTTTTGAACTCGTGGCTGATCAGCATGGCAAGCTGGTAAACCGCCATTGCGTAGAGTTCGCTGTGGTTATACCGCGTTATCACGTAAAAATTTTCGAACCCTGCCCAGTATTCAGGATGATCCTGCTGCTGTAACTCGACCAAAGCGACTGGCGATTCTTCTTCAATGGGAATCTTCGACAGCAAACCATTTTGTTTTAAATCCTGCCACTTGTAGTTGGGTTTTACCCCGGGCGTGAGCTGATGGATCGAATTGTTTGCAATGGCCGTCAGTGGTCGCGCCACTCTTCCGTCGCGTTGCCAGCCGTGCCTGACGAAATAATTAGCCACACTTCCAGCGATATCCGGAATGCTATCAAACAAATTGGCTTGCCCGTCGCCATCGAAATCGATGGCGTAACTGCGATAACTCGAAGCAATGAATTGCGGCATACCCATCGCGCCAGCGTAGGATCCGCGCAGGCTGCGAACCTCAAAACGCTGCTCTTTTGCCAGCAACAGGAATTGTTCCAGTTCAGTAGTAAAAAACTCTGCGCGTCGCGGGTAGTCGAAAGCCAGCGTCACCAGGCTATCAAAAACCGGGTCCTTGCCACGGTAGACCCCGTAAAATGTTTCGACCCCGATGATGGCAACGATAATCTCCTCGGGGACACCCATCTTTTCGCTTACCTCGGCCAGCAACCGGCGGTGCTTACGCCAGAATTCAACGCCTTCACTGATGCGCTTGTCCTTGATAAAGATGCGACGATACTGGTACCACTCGAGCTCTTTCTCGGCAGGCTTGTCCAGCTTTTCAAACAGGTGCTCCTGCTTTTCAACCTGGCCAAACAAATCAGCCAGTTCCTGCTCACTGTAAGTGGAAGCGGCGGCCACACGCTGCACGAAGGCAACCACATCGGCCCGCCCCTGATAATCGCCCGAAGTAATCTCGAGCGCCGACGCCGTCGACGCCAGCATAAGTCCCAGACTAAGCAGTATTGTTCTCATCAGACCAGAAATCGCTTTGCCGACCGTATCGACATAATCAAACCAAACCCCATCATCAGGGTGACCATGGATGTACCACCGTAGCTGATCAGTGGCAAAGGTACCCCAACCACCGGCAGCATACCGGCAACCATACCGGTATTCACAAATAGATAGACAAAGAAAGTCAAACTAAGTGCGCCCGCCAGTAAACGTCCGAAATTTTCCGTCGAATGCGCGGCGATGTACAGACCGCGAAAGATAATTGCGAGATAAAGTAAAAGCAATACAACACATCCAAAGAACCCGAATTCTTCACCAAAAACCGAGAATATGAAATCGGTAGATCGTTCCGGGATAAAATCGAGCTGCGACTGAGTGCCGTTCAGCCAACCTTTGCCATAGACACCACCAGAGCCGATGGCTATTTTAGACTGGATGATGTGATAGCCTGATCCGAGCGGATCGTTTTCCGGGTTTAACAGCGTCAGGATGCGGTTGCGCTGATAGTCGTGCAGGGCAAACTTCCACAGCAACGGTGCCATCATCGACAGCAATATACCCAGGCTGATGATGACGCGCCAGCGCACGCCGGCCAGGAACAGGACAAAAAAGCCGGCACTGCCGACCAGGATAGCGGTACCGAGATCAGGTTGGCGCGCAATCAGCAAAACCGGCACCACTACCAGCACCGCAGAGACCACCAGCTCCTTCAATCCTACCGGCAGCACACGATTGGCCAGGTAGGCGGAGACGATCATCGGCACCGCAAGCTTCAGGATCTCGGAGGGCTGAAAGCGAATAAAGCCGAGATTGAGCCAGCGCTGCGCGCCCTTGCCGACTTCGCCAAAAAACATCACCGCGATCAGCATCAAAACGCCGCCAATGTACAGCCAGATGGAAAACTTGCGAATGACCCGCAGCGGAACATTGGCAATGGCGACCAGCAGCAACAACGCGACCACGATTCGAGACCCCTGTCTCAGCACAGCACCGCTATCGGCGCCGCTGGCGCTGTACAGCACCAGGCTGCCAAAACTCGCCAGAATCAACAACAGTGCCAACAACACCGGATCCAGTCGCAACGCATCCATGATGCGGCGGCTGTAGGAAATTGTGTCGTTATCCAGCGACTGATTCACGATGGCTCCAACAGGTAGGCATCCATGATCTGGCGCGCAATCGGCGCCGCTACCGAGCTACCATGCCCACCGTTCTCGACGATCACAGCAACCGCGATACGCGGATTTTCGGCCGGCGCATAACTGATAAACAGGGCATGATCGCGTAACTTCTCGATGACATCTTCTTCCTCGTATTCTTCATCCTGGGCCACTTCGAACACTTGCGCTGTACCGGTCTTGCCGGCCACCTTGTATTGAATATCGCGGCCGATGCTGTAGTGCGCGGTGCCGCGCAGGCCATGCACAACGTTAACCATGGCGTCGTGCACGTGCTGCCAGTTACTCTCGCGTTGCAGCGAATAACCCTCAACAATCTGGCTGACGATGTCGATCCTGTTGTACTCCGGTATTTTCTCGATTGTCTTAACCAGATGCGGCCGGTAGCGCAACCCCTTAATGGCAAATGCCGCGGTCGAATTGGCCAGTTGCAACGGTGTCACCAGCAATGCGCCCTGACCGATACCGGTGATCAGCGTTTCACCGGGAAACCAGGGCATACCGTCATGCCCACGTTTCCACTCGCGCGAAGGCATCAGACCACTGGCCTCACCGGTGCTGTCGACGTCGGTTTTGAAGCCGAAGCCAAACTTTGCCATGAATTCCGACATTCGATCGATTCCCATTCGGTAGGCCAGGTCATAGAAATACACATCGCAGGACTGGGTGATCGCATCGTGCAGGTCCATGTGGCCATGCCCCTGTTTCTTCCAGTCGCGATAGCGACGCTCTTCGTTGGGTAACTTGTAATAGCCGATACAATAAACCTCCTGATCCCTGGTGGACACCGCCGACTCGAGCCCGAGCAGGCCGTAGAAGGGTTTGGTGGTCGAACCGGGAGGATATTGACCTGACAAGGCGCGATTAAACAGGGGGCGGCGACGTGAGTCGCGCAACGCGTTGTAATTATCGTAACTGATACCGTTGACAAACAAATTGGGATCGAACACCGGCATCGACACCAGCGCCAGAATTTCTCCATTATTGGGGTCGATCGCGACGGCCGCGCCCGAATTGTCGCCGAAAGCCTTTTCGGCGACCTTCTGCAAACGGGAATCGATGGTCAGGTAGAGATTGTTACCCTGCACCGGCGGCGATTCACTGAGCACCCGCAAGGTCCGCCCCCGGGCATTGACCTCGACCTGCTGAATACCGACTTCTCCATGCAGATCCTTTTCATAATACTTTTCCAGGCCAAGCTTGCCGATATGGGTGGTGCCGGCATAATCCACCTCGCTCACTTTACCCAGGTCACGCTCATCGATACGACTGACATAACCGAGCGCATGCACCGCATGTTCACCGTTGGGATAGTTGCGCGTCAGGCGTGCATTGATTTCCACCCCTTCGAACTGATGTAAGTTGACCGCAAGCCTGGCCACTTCCTCGTCATCGAGGTTGAGGCGCAAGGGAATGCTTTCAAAGGGACGGCGGCGACTCAGGGATTGCTTGAAACGCTTCAAATCCTGGTCGCTGAACTCCACGTATTGGCGCAGCTGTTCGAGCGTCGCATCGAGATCGTGAACCTGCTCTCGCACAATCTCGAGACGGTAGGCCGGCAGGTTGTCGGCCATCACGACGCCGTTGCGATCAAATATCAAACCACGCGTAGGCGGTAATGCCTTGATACGGACCCGATTACTGTCCGAAAGCGTCGAAAAATGCTCGTACTCGAGCACTTGCAATACGTACAGGCGCCCAAGCACCAGGCTGAGCAACATCACTGTAAACACCGCGGCCAACACCAGGCGGCGGCGTATCAGTCTGTTCTCGAGGTAGTCGTCTTTTAGCTGCTCTCGCTGCGACATGGAAACGGATTTATCCTTTAGCACTGCGGATGTGTGGCGATTCTGCGCACAATAGCAGAAAATAGCCCGAAAAATACCCCAAATTGTGCAAAGTAGTTTCAATATATGGATAAAAACCGATATCATGCACGCGGCTTTTTTAGCCCCGGACACTGTCCCGGGCAATCACTCCTGAAAACACGCTTAACAAACTTGGGGAAACAATATGGAGCTTAGTAACCTGGTGCCGCCTATTTTCGGCGTTTTGGGCCTGGCAGCGGCGGCTTATACTTACGCGCAGGTCAAGAAGCATCCCGAAGGCGAAGGCAAGGTAGTTGAAATCGGCAACCAGATTCATCTCGGTGCCATGGTCTTCATGAAGCGCGAATACAAGATGCTGGCCATGTTCTCGGCTGGACTGCTGGTGTTGCTGTACATTTTTCTCGGTGCCGGTACCGCTATCTGCTTCCTGATGGGAGCCGTTGCTTCCGGTACTGCCGGCTATATCGGCATGAATACCGCGACCCGGGCCAATGTCAGAACAACCACCGCTGCCCATACCCAGGGCGCCGCGGCTGCATTGACCGTGGCTTTCTTCGGCGGCTCCATCATGGGGCTGGCAGTCGCATCGCTTGGCCTGCTTGGCCTCGGCATCGCCTACCTGATGTTCTCCGGCAACCTCGAATCGCTGCACTCGATTCACGGCTTTGCCATGGGTGCGTCGGTGGTTGCGCTGTTTTCGCGTGTTGGTGGCGGCATCTTTACCAAGAGTGCGGACGTAGGAGCCGACCTGGTTGGCAAGATCGAGGCTGGCATTCCGGAAGACGACCCCCGTAACCCAGGCGTTATCGCCGACAACGTGGGCGACAATGTGGGCGACGTCGCCGGCATGGGATCCGATATCTTTGAATCCTATTGTGGTTCGATGATCGCCTCGATCGCGATTGCATCCACCATGGCGGTCGCCGCTACCGAGGCACTGGGTGGACGTGATGCGATGATGTATCTGCCGCTGGCGCTGTCATCGCTCGGATTGATGTGCTCCATCGGCGGCATCCTGATCGTCAAGGGCAATTCCAGCAAATCACCAGAGAAAGCATTGCGCATGGGCACCATGGGCGCATCGGTATTGTTTATCGTGCTGGCCTTTTTCCTGATTTCGATGCTCGGTCTCTCCAGCGGGATCTGGATCGCGGTTCTATCCGGTGCGATTGGCGGCATCGTCATCGGCCTCGTCACCGAGTACTACACCGCCGGAAAACCGGTAGAACATATCGCCAGGTCCGGAGAAACCGGCGCTGCCACGGTAATGATCAGTGGTCTGGCGATCGGCATGCAATCGGTCGCAATTCCGATCTTTACCATTTGTGGCATCATCTGGATGGCTAGCCATTTCGCGGGACTCTACGGCGTCGGCATTGCTGCCGTGGGCATGCTCGCTACAGTCGGCATAACCATGGCTATCGATGCTTACGGTCCTGTCGCCGACAATGCTGGCGGTATCGCCGAAATGGCTGGACTGGGTGCTGAAACCCGTAAAATCACCGATTCACTGGACGAGCTTGGTAATACCACGGCCGCGATCGGCAAGGGCTTTGCCATTGGCGCCGCTGCACTGGCGGCATTGGCGATCATCACCGCCTACATTGAAACGGTTGCTCTCAATGTCGAGGATTTCGAGCTGGTGCTGAATAATCCTGATGTCCTGATCGGAATATTTATCGGCGGTGTCATTCCCTTCGTCATCGCGGCCATCACCATGACCGCAGTGGGCGATGCAGCCTTCGAAATGATCAAGGAAATCCGCCGTCAGTTTCGCGAAATCGATGGCCTGCTGGAAGGCACCGCGGAACCCGATACGGCGCAATGCGTCGATATCGCAACTACCGCGGCACTGAAGAAAATGATCCTGCCGGGCGTGATCGCGGTCAGCGCGCCACCACTGGTGGGATTTATCATCGGCCCCGAAGCGCTCGGCGGCATGCTGTCAGGCGCCCTGCTGAGCTGTGTACTGATGGCGTTGATGATGGCCAATGCCGGCGGCGCCTGGGACAATGCCAAGAAATATATCGAAAAGGGTAATCTCGGGGGCAAGGGAACTCCTACGCATGCAGCGGCCGTGGTCGGTGATACCGTCGGCGACCCCTTCAAGGATACTTCAGGCCCTTCGATGAACATTCTGATCAACGTTATGGCAATCGTCAGCCTGGTCATCGCTCCGCTGCTCGGATAAATTCAGGTCAGACAGCAATCTGCAGGCAGCAATGGACGCTGCCTGCGCCACCCGGAATAATGATCACGGCTTGCGGGGTCCTGTAATTTGCCGGATTTTGCGCTATTCTTGCAGGATCGTAGCGGCCAGCTTCCTATCGTGCCCAACCCACAACTCGACATTGCCAGCAATAGTGACCACGACTTCGGGCGCAAACTGCATGCAACTTCGGCAGGGAATATGGCATCACCCCGGATGAACCCACGTGACCAACCTTTTACTCGAACCAAGATCAAGCCATGATTAGCAAAAACGCATTTTATGCTCAGTCCGGCGGTGTTACGTCGGTCATCAACGCCAGTGCCTGCGGCGTCATCCAGACTTGCCGCGAGCATGCAGATAAAATCGGCACAGTCTATGCTGGTCGTAACGGCATTATCGGTGCCCTGACCGAGGAGTTGATTGACACCTCGCGCGAATCGGACGCCGATATCGCAGCACTTATGAAGACACCGTCGGGGGCATTCGGCTCCTGTCGCTTCAAGCTCAAGTCCCTCGACGAAAACCGGCGTGAGTACGAACGACTGATCGAGGTTTTCAAGGCGCATGACATCGGTTACTTTTTTTACAACGGCGGCGGCGATTCAGCCGATACCTGCTACAAGGTGTCGCAGCTTTCCGCAGCGCTGGGTTTTCCGGTGCAGGCGATACACATTCCCAAGACCGTCGACAACGATTTACCGATAACCGATAACTGTCCCGGCTTCGGTTCGGTCGCCAAGTACATCGCCATATCCGCCCTGGAAGCCTCGTTCGACGTCGCTTCAATGGCGAAAACCTCGACCAAGGTCTTCATCCTCGAAGTCATGGGGCGTCACGCCGGCTGGATTGCCGCGGCAGGTGGACTGATCGAGGATTATGGAATCCCGGTACTGTTACTGTTTCCCGAAGTCGATTTCGACCAGGATCGCTTCATCGCCGCCGTGCAGGCAAGGGTCGAAGAATTCGGTTATTGCACCGTGGTGGTTTCAGAAGGCGCGCGCAATGCCGACGGCAGTTTTCTCGCTGAACAGGGCAGCCGTGACGCCTTTGGCCACGCCCAGCTCGGGGGCGCAGCTCCAGTAGTCGCAAACATGGTGAAACAGGCGCTGGGCTACAAGTATCACTGGGCAGTGGCCGATTACCTGCAGCGCGCAGCGCGCCACATCGCCTCTGCAACCGACGTCGAACAGGCTTATGCGCTCGGTCGCAGCGGCGTCGAGATGGCGCTCGCCGGCAGCAACGCCATCATGCCGACCATCGAGCGAATTTCGAACAAGCCCTACCGCTGGCAAATTGGCAGTACCGACCTCGCCAATGTCGCCAACGTCGAGAAAACCATGCCACTCGATTTTATTACTAAAGACGGTTTCGGTATTACCGACGCTTGCCGCGACTACCTCTACCCGCTGATCCAGGGTGAGGCTTACCCGGATTACGACGAGCGCGGCATGCCGCGTTACGTGATTTTGGAAAACGCGCTGATTGAGCGCAAACTCGGCGATTTCGAACTCTAATAACGATAACTGCCCTGGGGAAATCGATCCATCCAGCTGTTCAATTGCTGGCATTTGGATATAATTCCCAACCAGTTAGCAAATTGGCAAAATTATGATTCTGGACAGGGTTAGTAGCGGTAAAAATATTCCCAATGACATAAATGTCGTTATCGAGATCCCATCGCACAGCGATCCCGTCAAATACGAGGTCGATAAGGAAACCGGTGCGATGTTCGTCGACCGTTTCATGGGCACCGCGATGCACTACCCCTGCAACTACGGTTATATTCCGCAAACCCTGTCTGAAGACGGTGACCCGGCCGACGTACTGGTGGTGACTCCGATTCCGGTGATCAGCGGCTCGGTGATACGCGTCAGGCCACTCGGCATGCTGCGCATGACCGATGAAGCAGGTATGGATTCGAAAATCATCGCGGTGCCGATAGACAAGCTGTCCAGCCTCTATTCACACATGAACAGCGTGCGTGATTTACCCAAATCACTACTCGATTCAATTGCGCATTTTTTCGATCACTACAAGGATCTCGAACCCGGGAAATGGGTCAAGATTGAGGGCTGGGTCGACACCGAGGAAGCCAAGCAGGAGATCCTCGATTCCATCGCACGTTACAACGCCCAGGCTGACTAGTTCAGCCGCACCGCAACGACGGTCTTCAGCGACATCCCCGATCGCAGGCGTGGGGATGACATTTAGATTTGAGTCGTTCTAGAGTTCGCAGACTAGCCCGCCTGTCTCACCGATTTAGGTAGCGAGGGTGTCGAATAAATCCTGTGGTGCGCCGCACGGACCGACGTATCGGCGATCCGGGGTTCCGGGCAGCTACCGAACAGGAAATCGGTGAGTCAGGCGGGCTAATCGCGTGCGATGCGCAGGATGCGCTCAGGCGCACCGATCTCGGTGACACTGCGCAACTCGGCGTAATCGATGTGGCAAATGCAGTTGCGCCCTGACTGTTTTGCCTCGTAGAGGAACCTGTCCACGGAGTCGACGAATTCAACCAGGTCTATTACGCTGGTTTTCACGTAGACACTTGCACCCATGCTGACCGTTACCTTGACTTCGGCATCTTCGAGTTTGATCGCTGTATCGGCAATTTCCTGGCGTATGCGGTCGGCAACTTTTACCGCCAGATTCAGATGGGTCTCCGGAAAAATAATCGCGAATACTTCTCCGCTATAACGACATACCAGGTCGGTGGTACGAACCTCACCGCGGCAGATCTCCGCGATTTTCTTAAGCACCTGATTGCCGGCCTCACGCCCATGCTCGTCATTGAGGGCCTGGTAATGATCGACTTCAGCCATGACCAGGCTGGTCGGAATGCTACTGCGCTTGGAGCGGTCCATCTCCGCCTGCATCGCCTGTTTGAAATGGCGCAGATTAAACAGCCCGGTCAGGGTATCGGTAGCCACCAGCTGCGACAGCTCGTCAACCTGGGCACGCAGGCGCGCGACCTCATCAAGCCATTCACATGAGCTTTCACCGACCGGGCAGCTCGCATCCTTCTGCCTGGTCTTTTCTTGTTTAGATTTTTTCATTGTCTTGTCAGGTTTAACTTTTCCAGTTCGTCGAGTCTCTGTTTCGATTCCGGCGAGGCACCGGGGCCCGCGATAACCTTTAGGTCGCGTGCTCGCAGGGCTGTACCTTGCTGCGAAAATACCTGTACCGGTTGAATCGGCTGGTCATGCTCGCGATCGAGAAAGAGGATCGGTTCGTTGTTTTCACCAAAAACCCATCGATCGCCCCACTGGGTCAAAGCCACCAGCATCGGCATCATGTCTATTCCCTTTCGAGTCAGAATGTATTCGTGGCGTTTGGCGCCTTCCTTGACGGGCACACGATCCATGATCTGATTGGCACAGAGTTTCTTCAACCTCGCGGTCAGGATGTTGCGCGCAATGCCGAGCCGACCCTGGAACTCCTCGAATCGGCGAGTGCCCAGAAACGCCTCGCGAATGATCAGAATCGACCAGCCTTCCCCGATAACGTCAAGGATGTGGCTTATCGAGCGCCTGAGCGGATCAACTTTCTCCGGTTTCAACATATTTTCGGTGGGATAGTCAGTGGCAATGGTTAGTTTCGATAATATCAAACGATGCGCAGCTATGGTTCAGGATTACTGCAATCTCGTCACGATCAGTTCTGCATTGCAACTTTTAACCCATTCTGCCATCGGGGTCAACCGTCGCTGTCTTTTTCGAACGCCCCGGCACTGCCTCCCTGGAAGCGCGGCAAGCCGTCATTGATTTCATAATAGCTTCCCGCCTCCGCTACAAAAATATGACCGATAACTTTCAGCTCGCCGCTGTCGTCCAACGAGCCGGCCGCGACCGATATTTGCTTGCGCCCATCGCGCAGGTCCCAAAACAGACTGGCGCCACAACGATTGCAGAAACCACGATAAGTGTCGGGAGATACGTCGTGATACCACTGTAGCGTATCCGCAGAAAGCAGGGTCAAAGAGGATTGTGGCAACGCTGTATAGGCCGCAAAATGCCCATGGGTGCGACGACAGTTTTCACAATGACAACAGATAATTTCGCGGCATTCGCCGTCGATTCGATAACGAACCCCGCCACACAGACATCCGCCGGTCAATGCTCCGGAGTTATCCTGGGCCATGACTGAACTCGCCGATGGGCATGATTTCATCGAATGAATGGATTGCGTCGAAATCATCAATATCGCGTCCAGGGGCACGCGAGTCGGGTTGGGTAATCGCCAGTAAATGAACGATTCCGTAATCACGCGCTGACGCGAGAGCGTTCAGATTATCGTCGATTAACAGGGTTTTATTGCCGCTGAACGGGTGGCGTTTGTGAACTTCCTGCCAACAACGGGGATCTTCCTTGGGCAGCGAAAACTCATGCACGGTAATCAGCCGGTCAAACTTGTGCGCCAGCCGGGTCATGTTCATCTTCAACGCCAGGCTGTCATGGTGTGCGTTGGTAACCATCACAATATCTTTCCTGGCCACCCGCAGCGCGTCGAGAAAGTCGACGCAAAATGGTCGCATCGCAACCTTGTGGCTGACCTCATGCTTCAATTCAACAATATCGACTTGCAGCATCTCGCTCCAGTAGTCAGTCGAGTACCAGTTCAGGCTGCCTTGAATTTCGCGCGTCTGGGTGACAATGTGCTGCCTTGCGGCGGCGGGGTCAAGCCCCTTGAGCTGGGCATAGCGCACCGGCAGGTGCTCTTGCCAGAAATAGTTATCGAAATGCAAATCCAGCAGCGTTCCATCCATGTCCAGCAGCACGGTTTCGATGCGTTCCCATTCGATCACGATGGCATCTCGCTGTGGCCTTGAGTAAAGCTCAGGGTTTACAAATCACGCGCGACACGAAATCCGACGTTGTACTGACCCTTGTCACTCTTGAATTTGTCACGATTTTCCACGCGCATCGAATTAGCCGGGCTGCGGTAGGCGCCACCACGAGCTACGCGCACATCGCAATCGCCACCCTCCCATACCGAGCCATCAGTGGGCGCATCCTTATAGTTGCGGTGGTAGCAATCGTGAACCCATTCGAAGACGTTACCCGCCGTGTCATACAGACCAAAGGGATTTGCTTTATAAGTCCCGACCTTGGCAGGTTTGCTGAGGCTGTATTCACTCTTGCAGTCGAAGCAATGCGCATTACCGGTTCCCGCCCTGCTGCCCCACCAGAAGGGCGAGGTGGTACCCGCACGAGCGGCATACTCCCACTCCGACTCGGATAACAGGCGATAGTGTTTGCCGGTCTGTTGGCTGAGCCAGCGCGTATAGGCGTGCGCATCATCCCAGCTGACATCGATAACCGGGTAGCTGTTGACATCCCAACCACTATTATCCGGCTTCCTGCGGCCGGTGGCCCCGGCGAATTTATAGTATTCTGCAAAGGTCACTTCGTAGACACCCACCGCAAAAGGCTTGATTGTCACCTCATGCCTGGGGGCTTCATCAGCCGCGACTACGGACGAGGCACCCCCCATGCGAAAAGTGCCTGCCGGTACATTTATCATAACGGGACCGCGGCCACCCATTTTGAGACTGTCCCTGTATACGTCGGCTTTATCGACAAATACCGGTTCGGGCTCAACGACTGGCTCAGGTAACGGAGCGGGCTCAGGCAACGGAGCGGGTTCGGGCTCCGCTACCGTTTCAGGCTCGGGCTGCAGTTCAGCCTCGATGGACTGCGTGGTGGACTCTACCAGCTCACTGCCTTTATCCATCGCATCGCTAACAAACCCCTGCTGCCATGCGAAAAATCCACCACCTCCAAAAAGCACGAGGACTACCAGCCATACCAGCCATTTATATGATCGAGGCTCTCTTGGCTCCTCGGGAATCTTGACATCGGCCACGCGCGCGGCGGGCTCGGGAGGTGCTGCGACTTCAGGCGGCGGCGCACTCCTGCGGGACTCGCGTTCCTTGATATCGATGACAATGAGGGTGGTATTATCCTGATTAATCTTGTTGGCGTCTTCAACCGCTTTTAACAGCGCATACACACATTCCTTGGCCGTCGCCGACCACGAAGAATACTGGATGATTGCGCCGGCGCCGAGGGTGTCCAGACCATCACTGGCGACAATCACTCGATCACCCGGGCGGACCTTGATCGGGGTTTCGGAGACATCGATGCTGCTGATCTCCTCACCGGTCATCGCGCTCATCAGCATATTACGTGACATTCCGGCCTGCTCTTCGATCTCCATGCCCTGCTCTTTCATCATGTCGAGGTAGGCACCATAGCTGTGATCGGCATTTTGCTTGATCAGTTCGCGATTACGTACCAGGTAAAGGTGGCTGTCGCCGACACTGACCCAGAAAAGCTTATCGTCCTGCAGGTAGGCGCTGACCATGGTACAACCCATGCCGCGCAAGGCAGGAGTTTCCTTGACCGACGCCCTGATTTGTTCGTTCGAACGATTTAACGCATTCGTTAACACATCAGAGACATCCGAGGTCGGGAATTGACCCTGAAATGTCTTGTTGAATGTCGCAACAACCATGTTACTCGCGACATTACCCGCAGCATGCCCGCCCATACCGTCGGCCATGATAACCAGTGCGCAAACGTCGCCCTTATCGGACTCGCCAAGCTGGTTGACCATGTAGGCGTCTTCCTGGTAATCACGGGCGCCATCGATCTGATCGCTAGCTATGTCAAATTCGACTTTCATTCAATTGTATTTTTGTATTTTTCGCAGTTAAAGGACTATAGCAGCATAGTTAAATTTAATTCTAGTTTATCCAGTCTAAGCCCATAAAAATTCAGCAAAAAACACTGAATTGAGACACAGGTTTATCGGTCCTGTAGTAAAGTTATGGCCGATATCCGGATTGCTTGAGTAAACGCAGCGGTAAAAACAGGTTATCGGTGACCTCGGCCCAGTACTTCCATTCCCAGTCGCTGCATTTATCTCGCTGCGTAACGATCAGAGAATCGTCATCGACGCATTCTGCCTCAAAATACAGTGTTATAGAATGTTTCTGCGCCGAAAACACGTTGTTGGTGGTTGCGACGAAACGTAAGTCACCCAGCAGCAAACCGGTTTCTTCGATCACCTCGCGCCTGGCCGCCCGTTGCGGTGATTCACCAATCTCGATCCAGCCTCCCGGGAGTTGCCACTCACTGCCACCGGAGGCGGTCAGGCGACGACCAAACAAGACCTTGCCGGCATGGGTGACGATTACCGCCACAGCACAGTTCACACGCTGTTCACTACTATTGATATTTCCTCCCCGGTGCGTCACCGTATCTGCGAACTCTATGGTATATTGCTGGTCTACCTACGATCAATCACGAAACCCGGACAGTCATGCGCGATACCTGGCATCTACTGAAAACAACTGATTTTCCAAACGTCACCCGCAACCAGCTGGAGATTCTGCAGGTCAATCTCGGCTATCTGTGCAACCAGTCCTGTCTGCATTGTCACGTTAACGCAGGCCCCAAACGCAAGGAGTTGATGCAACAGGACACCATCGTACACATACTTGAAGTTTTGCAACAAACCGGGGCACATACGCTGGACCTGACCGGTGGTGCGCCGGAAATGAACCCCCTGTTCCGCGAACTGGTGGTCGCGGCTCGCGCCCTCGGCGTTGAGGTTATCGACCGTTGCAACCTGACCATTTTGCTCGAACCCGGCTACGAGGGCACCGCTGAATTTCTGGCCGAAAACGAAGTGCAGATCGTAGCCTCACTGCCCTGTTACCTGGAAGACAATGTCGATGGGCAACGCGGCAAGGGCGTTTACCAGAAGAGCTTGCGCGCCATGCGGCAACTGAATCGGCTGGGGTATGGGCAGGAAGGTAGCAAGCTTGGATTGACCCTGGTTTATAATCCCACCGGACCTTATTTACCACCGCCCCAGGACAGCCTGCAACGGGACTATAAAACCTTTCTCGCGGAAAAATTCGATATTCAGTTCAACCAGCTGTTCACCATTACCAACATGCCAATCGCTCGCTTTGGCAGCACTCTGCTTGCCAAGGGCGAATTCGAAAACTACATGACCCTGCTTAAGGATGCCTTCAGCGTAACCAACATGAGGGGCCTGATGTGCATCAACCAGCTCAGTATCGACTGGGAGGGTTATGTCTACGATTGTGATTTCAACCAGATGCTCAACATGAATGTTCGCAACCCTGATAATTTTCAGAAATTACACATCAGCGAATTACTGCAAACACGACTGCAAGACATTCCGGTCAGTATCGCCGATCATTGTTACGGCTGCACTGCAGGCCAGGGCAGCAGTTGTGGCGGAGCCCTCGCCTAAAAGTGTCAGATGACGCTGTTCAGCTCAGCATAATCATCCCGGTTCTGAACGAGGCCGACTCGCTCGATCAAAGCCTGGCCCGGCTGTTTAATCTTCGCTGGGTGCTGGATGACTGCGAAGTCATCCTCTGTGACGGCGGCAGCCAGGACGACAGCCTGGAGATTGCACGCCGCTATCCCTGTCGTATCGTATGCAGCGCCAGGGGCCGCGCCACGCAAATGAATCAAGGGGCTGCAGTAGCCCGGGGTCGCCATCTACTGTTTCTACACGCCGATAGTATCTTGCCGCACAACCTCGATCGCCTGTTCCCGGGCGACGCACGCTGGGGACACTTTCGCCTGCGCCTCGACAACGCGGCCTTGGTGTACCGAATGATTGAATTCGCAATCAATCTGCGCAGCCGTGTTACCCGTGTCGCGGGTGGAGACCAGGGCCTGTTTTTTGCGCGTGACTTTTTTCACGGCCTCGGAGCGTTTCCCGCGATACCCTTGATGGAAGATATCGCCATATGCAAAAAAGCGCGGCGCAAGGCCAGGCCAGAAATCATCGAAGCGGCCATGCACAGTTCCAGTCGGCGTTGGCAGAACAATGGGGTAGTGAAAACCATCCTGCTGATGTGGTCGCTGCGCCTGGCCTATTGGCTCGGAGTCGACCCCGCTCGCCTGCATCGACTTTACTACCCCCAGCGCGGATGAAGCAGCAATGATATCGGTTGGGATATTTGCCAAACCTCCGCTACCCGGAGCCGTCAAGACCCGCCTGATTCCAGATATCGGCGCCGACAAGGCCACGCGCGTCTACCGCTATTGTCTCGAGTATACGCTCGCGGTAGTGAAACAATCGGGACTGGATTACCAGTTATTTATCAGCGAGGTCAGCAACGACCCACTGTTCGATGAAGAAGATTACAGTCTGCAAAAAGGCGATGACCTGGGCATGCGCATGTTTCATGCATTTCAGGATTTACTGTGCAGGGGCTCTGATGGCGCCCTGATAATAGGGACAGATTGCCTTGACATCACCAGCATGCACCTGCAGGAGGCGGCCCAGGGGTTGGCGGATCATGAACTGGTGTTGATACCGGCACTCGATGGCGGATATGCCTTGATCGGCTGTACCACCATCGACCCGTCCCTGTTCGACAAAATCCGCTGGAGTAGCAGCCAGGTTTACCAGCAAACCATGAAAAATGCGGGTCGCCTGAACTATCGAAGCAAAGCACTTGAGTCCTTACGTGATATTGACAGCTTGCAGGACCTCGAACACTATCCCGAACTACTTGCACTGATCGCGTCTAGCTAATGCTGTATTCGCTGGTAAAACCACTACTGTTCGCGCTTGACCCGGAACAGGCACACGACATCAGCCTCGATATGCTGCAGCTCATGCATCCGCTGCTGCCGCAGCGACGGATCAATAAACCGGTGCAGGTCATGGGCCTTGAATTCCCCAATGCCGTCGGCCTCGCAGCCGGGCTCGACAAAAACGCAGCCTACCTCGATGGGCTCAGCAGGCTCGGCTTCGGCTTTATTGAAGTTGGCAGCGTCACACCCAGGGGCCAGTCCGGCAACCCGATGCCACGAATCTTTAGACTCAACCGTGATCAGAGCCTGATCAATCGGATGGGGTTCAACAACGATGGCGTCGATCGCCTGCTGCAAAATATCGGAGAGGCTAAACGTGATTTTGTGCTGGGCATCAACATTGGCAAAAACCTGAGCACGCCGGTCGACCAGGCCCTGTCGGATTACGGCGAGGTATACAAAAAGGTCTATCAAAAGGCCGACTACATTGCGATCAACATTTCCTCGCCGAATACGCCCGGCCTGCGTGACCTGCAAAATGAAGCGGCGCTTGAAGCGCTGTTGGCCGGCCTTGAGCAACTGCGCCTCAAGCTTGAAGATGAGCATCAGGTGCAGCGCCCACTGGCGCTTAAGCTTTCGCCTGACCTCGATCACCGCGCCATTGCGGGTATTGCCGAACTGTTAGGCAAATATAATGTCGACTGCCTGATCGCCACTAATACCACCATCGCTCGCGATACCGTGCAAGGGCATCCCCTGGCCGGGGAATACGGTGGTTTGAGTGGTCTTGCGTTGCGCGACAGGTCCCGACAATTGCTAAGCGCTTTTTACAGCGAACTGGGTGATGACATTCCGATCATCTCCGTCGGCGGAATCGATTCCGCCGAAGAAGCGCAACTGCGCCTCGATCTGGGGGCAAAACTGGTACAGCTATACACCGGCCTGATTTATCGCGGCCCTGGATTGGTCAACGCAATTGCCCGGGCGCTGTAATCGCCCTAACGCGCCGGTCGCATGGAATGCCACCGCCATTCACAGGGTCAGCTACGGCAATCGGCGCAGGATACAGGCAAGGTGCGGAAGCCAACGCTGCGTCAATCGCCGCACTTAAGGCTGACCAGATAGCCACCGTACTTACGGATATTGATGACGCCATTGTCCAGGATCAGGTACTGACCCTTGATAGCGTCGAGCCTGCCTGCGACTCGGGGTTCCTTATCGAGATTGAAACTGGCGACCTTGCTCGGATAGGCCAGCGCCGGGTAATGCAAATCATGCGCGCCGTCCGGGCGCGCAATTTCTTCCACGTCGGCGAGCAGTTCGGCATCGAGGGCAGATTTTACCTGTGGCCAAAGGGTTGCGTAGACCTGGTATAAATCGATGTCCTCGACATCGTTCTTCAGCATGTTACGCCAATTGGTACGATCATTGACATACGCCTTGAAGGCATGTTCGATCAACCCCGCGTGATAACGCCTGGTGACTCGCAAGATAGCCAGCGCCTGTATCGCACCCTGATCGATCCATCGAGTCGGTAACTGGCTCTCCCGAGTGATGCCAATCTTGACACCCGAGGTGTTCGACAGATAAATGATATGCGGTCGCATACAGTTGGACCGGCCCCATTCCGGTTCTCGACAGGTGCCGAGGTGATAGTGACAGGTTTCCGGGGACACGATGCAGCGGTCGCATTGCGCGAGACGGGTGAAACAGGGATAACAGTAGCCCTGACTGAAGCTTTTGCGGGTGCTGCGCCCACAGTGTATGCATTCAATTTGCTGCAGGTAATCGATTTTGATTCGTTGACCCAGGTAATCGCTGAGCGTCACTCGCTGCTCACCTAGCTCGAGACTGTATCGAACCGGATCGCCGTCCTCGGTGTGCATCTTGTGAAGATTGCCCTGAAGCTTTATCAATTATGCACCGTTTTAAATCACCTGGTCAGGCTGAAAACCGACTCTTGCAGCTTGCTGAGCCCAACTTTGCGCCACCGCGGACGTTCATCGATGATGTTGTTTGTCTCCAGCATTTGAATTGAAAACGCATCGCGATAGCGGTGCAATACTTCATCTGTCGGCACTGAAAAAGGGGGACCCAGCATTTCCGCCTGATTGTATTCGAGCGTGACCAGCAGCATATCACAGCTCAAGGGCAGAATTGACAGCATGTGATCGTAATAACGCGGACGGTCTTCGCGCTCCATTGCAATCAGAGCGGCCCGGTCGTAAACCAGGTGGCAGTTGTCTAAATCAGCTTTGTTCAAATCGAAGAAATTACCCTGTAACAGGGTGATGTTTGCCGACTGGTATATGCCGAATCGAGCGGATTCGTTGCGTTCGAAGTCGAGCGAGTTTTCCTCGAAAAAGGCTTCGATCGCGATCTGTGACAACTCGACGCCAATCACCTCAAAACCCTGTTGCGCGATCCAGTGAATGTCTACGGCCTTACCGCACAGTGGCAGGAAAACTCGACTGCCGGGGGCAGGTGCGACGCGGGGAAACCAGCTTTGCAGGTGTCGGTTTACGCTGGCCTCATGAAAACCGATACGGTCATCCTGCCAACGATCCAGCCAGTGCTGATTATCGACCATACCGGCGCCTCAACAACAGCCACACATCAAAGTCGAACCTTGACGCAATTGCGGCCATTCTTCTTCGCCACGAACAGGGCCATGTCGGCACGCTTGACCATCGAGCTGTAGTCACCGGTATCGTCAGTGAGCGCGGCCACACCGATACTCAGCGTCGCCGTCTTTTCGCCATAAGCTGTCTTGTAACGCGCACCGGAAACAAACTGACGAATCATTTCGGCAAATCGTTCGGCGGCATTCATATCGACCTGGGGCATCAAAACGCTCAGTCCATTCTGGCCGTAGCGACCAAGAATTTCCTTGTCCTTATCCACCTTGGAAAAAATGTACTTCACGATTGCCGCAAACACCTTGTAGGCGACCTCGTCGCCATCTTCCTCGCGCAATTTGGACAAGCCGTCCACCTCGATGATCATCATCGACAGCGGCTCACCTTCAACTATGGCGGTACGGTAACGATCAACTGAAATCTTGTCTGCATTCTCGCGGCTCATCAGCGTGATGGTTTTCTTCGACGACGCCTGTTCCAGCTTGAATTTGGTGATCACATCCTGGGGAACCAGGGTTTGATCGGATTCTGCGAAGCTATGGTCGGTCATCTCCATATCCTTGTCCTCGGACGAGACATTTGTATTTGTCCTCGACATCGTGGTATCGGTATTCGCTTTCGGTCGGATCACAGCATCCGCTACGGATTTCGTTATCGGCGCCTTCTTCTGTGCAGCAGTGGCCTTTTGCACACTAGTGGAGCGCTTGAAAATCAACATCGCCTGCGCGGCGATGCTGACGCTGGCAATCATATCGAGCCGGTCAAAGGGTTCTGCTTCGCGCCGCAGGCTGATAATACCAACTAACCTGGAGTCATCGAACACCGGTATATCGAGCCGATAGGAAGTGAAGCGTTGTTTCTTCCGGCCGAGGAAACCCTTCACCATTTCATGCTCTGCACTCACCGTAGCCTGGCGAGTTTGAGTCAATTTGCCGAGCAGTTCGTCCGACCACAGGGTCGCGTCGTCACTTTCAAATAATTTACCTTCAATCTGATCAGCAACCGGTTTCGGTCCCTGCCCCTCAAGCGAAGTGAGCACATAGGAATCGAACTCGATGACCGGTTCGAGATACTTTTTCAGTAACGCGATCAAATCCCTGAAGACAACAATGCCGCTGAGCGCCATGTCCAGGTCGAACAGGGTAACCGACCATAATTCCTGGCGACTGTGCATACTATTGTTGGCTTCGATTTGCAGAAACAGCCTGCGCCGGGCTCGCTCAGCCAGGTAACCGAGACAGGCGGCGAGCAAAACCGCGGCGTTGAGCAGTACCGATACCAGCAACATCCTGAAGCCTGAAATATCGCTGGTATCGCTAGTGTACATGACCGCCACGAAAGCACAGGCGAGTAGCACATTCAGCACCAGCGTCGACAGCATGCGTACCGTATTGAGGCTACCCAGCCAAACCACCAGCAGTGCAAACTCGATCACATGATAAGCGCTGTATTTCTGCAGGAACACGGCGCCGATCACCGTGCCCATAGCCAACAGTCCGTTGGCCAGGAGGCGTATCTGCTGATGGAAAGGTTCAGCCGAAAAGCGGCTGATGAGTAAATTGACCAATGCCAGGATAGTCGCCAGCAGGTAACCGTACATCGGCATGACTATTTCAAGACCGAACGCACGAAACTCGAGGTAGGTAAAGGTCAGGCATAACAGGAATAGTGCGCCGAAAGCGACCACACTCGAGGCCTGCCCGCGTTGCTGCTGCAATTCGCGGTACTTTGCCTCGGTATTGGCATTTCGAAATTTAATTCGAAACGACTTTTCATACCTGCTGATCAGGTCTTCCGACACAGTTTTTACCCTGGTTTTAGCATTTAAAAAACACTTAGATCAAATTCGAACATCGAATGATCAGCGCTCGGCGATGATTGTCGCGGGGCTCATAAGCATGCTGGTTTCAATTATCTATAGACTAGTTTCAAGCCCTTTAATTTCAATCCACGGACCGTTACGCCGCCTCGATGAATGCCGACACCGGTAACGTTCGCTCGAGTGTATTTACCACAAAACAACTAACGCTGTCGAGATTATAGCTTATTTTCATAACTTTCAAAGGCTTATGTGATCTTGTTCATATTTTGCTTAAACAGAATATTGATTCTCGGATTTCCCGGGGAAGGTAATGGATGCGTGGCGCTGGCAAATGATTTTGCTGGTCTCACAACCGACATGCACCCGCCAGATGCCAATGCTGCAGGATAGATACGCAATAACCGTGGAAATCGATGTGTCGTGGGTGAAATTCTGTTAAATTCGCCCGTTCGCCAGAGACTCATACAACCCAATGATTCAGCTGATTTTACAGCAGGAATACCTTGCCTTTGTGCTGATTGCCTTCGCGCTGATTTTTTCATTGACCTGCCATGAGTTCGGTCACGGCAAAATGGCGTCGCTGATCGGTGATGATACCGCCGAACGCGCCGGGCGACTCACCCTGAACCCGATTCCGCATATCGATCCGTTCGGCTTGTTAATGGTGTTGCTGATCGGCATCGGCTATGCCAAACCGGTCCCGGCCGACCCGCGCAAGTTCAATACCCGCTGGGGTGTGCTGATGGTAGCAGCGGCCGGGCCCGCAATGAACCTGCTGTTGGCAATCATCACCATCAACCTTTACGCCATCGGGCTGAAATTGGGCATCGGGTTATTTCAGACGGGAGTCGCCAACTTCTTCTTCACCTACCTGGCGTTGATTAACATGCTGTTGATGTTGTTCAACCTGTTGCCGATCGGTCCTCTCGATGGCAGTTACATTTTGCCATATGCACTGCCCCGCGATGCGGCGATAACCTATCAGCAAATGAATGCACGCTATGGTACCTATGCACTACTGGGTCTGATCGTACTCAATTTTCTCGGCATACCGGTATTCGAATCAATCTGGAAGATTGGCGAATTCATGCTGAGGGTTATCCTCGTCGTGTGATGGACTTCAAGATCATTGCCGGGTCTTAGTGAAACGCGCGCGGCTTGATCAATTCGATTACGGCTGCCGGATTCTCGCTCTGTTCGTCGTGGCGCATGGATAAAAGCTCGGCACCCGATCTGAAATCGAACACGCGCTTTACCAGGATGGAGTGCGATTCGCCCACCCGTTGCAGGCGTCCGACCACGGCTAAAAATGCTTGCTGGTCGACCGCGCGATAAAATCGCGTATACACCTGCGGGGTAAATGCGAGATTGATGAAGCCGGTTTCATCCTCCAGCGTGACAAACACCATGCCCCTGGCCGATCCCGGTGACTGCTTGACCAATACCATGCCGAATGCAAAAACGTCGCTGTCGGCGGACAATTCCAGCAGGCGATCAGCAACAACAAACTTTTCCGCTGCGACCGTGTAGGGCCACTGTTCCTGTCTAATGACTTCCGCAGGATGCTTTCCGAGGCTGGTCCTGAAAGCCCTGAAATCCTTCTGAATCGATTCAAACCGGGTCTCGGATTGCCAGTCGATACCATCATCGAGCGGGTCGAGTAGTGGTTTGTAAGCCGCCGCCTCGGATTTCCACAGTGCATCCGAACGCGAATCGCCAAGCTCCCGGAACAGGTTCGACGCCGCCAGCAGGGTCAGGTCATCGCGCGCCAGTTGGCAATCGCGCGCGAATTGCTCGAAGCTGTTCCATTGCAGCGATTCGGCGCGGCAGGCGATGATGCGCGCGACGCTAGCTGCGGACAGACCCTTGATAAGCCGAAAGCCGAGGCGAATCGCCATGTCCCGCCCCGGCGCAGTTCGTTCCAGCGCATGATCCCACTCAGAATGATTGAGCGATATTGGTAACAGCTCGATACCTTCGCGCCTGGCTGACTGCAACAAGGCATGCGGTGAATAAAATCCCATCGGTTGCGAGTTCAGCACCGAGATGTAGAACGCGGCCGGGAAATGACACTTCAGGTAGCAGGAAGCGTAGGCAATCAGGGAGAATGACACCGCGTGCGATTCGGGAAAGCCATACTCGGCGAAACCTTTCATCTGCCCGAGTATCTGTTCGGCAAATTCCGCCTTGATGCCATTGTCGCGCATGCCCTGCTCGAGCTTGCACAACAGCGGATGCAAATCGCGATTGAAATCCTTGATGCCCCAGGAACCGATTTTCTTGCGCAGTTCGTTTGCTTCGCCGGCGCTGAAATTGCCCACCGCGATGGCGATACGCATCGCCTGTTCCTGAAAGATGGCGATGCCGAGCGTGCGTTTTAGAATGGGTCGGAGCCGTTCGTCCGGGTAGGTAATCGGCTCCAGTCCCTCGCGCCGTGCAAGATAGGGATGGATCACCTTGCCCTGGATCGGCCCTGGCCGAATAATCGCCACCTCAATGACCAGGTCGTAAAAACAGGCGGGCTTCAACCGTGGCAACATCGACATTTGCGCCCGCGATTCAATTTGAAAAGTACCTACCGTATCGGCCTTTTGTATCATCGCATAAGTCGGCTGGTCATCGTCCGGGATCTCGTTGAAGCGCAGGCGTTTACCGTAATAATGTTCGACGTAGTCGAAACATTTACGCAGCGCCGAGAGCATGCCGAGGCTCAGGATGTCGATCTTGAAAAAACCGAGCGCCTCGATATCTTCCTTGCTCCACTGGATCACGCTGCGCCCCGGCATGGTTGCCGGTTCCTGGGGCAGGAGACAATCGAGCGGTTTGTCCGCGAGCATGAAGCCACCCGAGTGAATACCGAGGTGACGCGGGAAACCCTGCAGCTTTTCACTCAGCTCCATCCACAACTGCCAGCTGATGCGTGCGGCGGCCGGATTGGCAGCTTCATGATCCTGCTTCAGCGCCATGACAATATTATCGGTACCGCTACCGCGGTAATAGCGGCTCGATGCAATCTTCGACATCTGTTGCAACAGGGCCTCATCGACACCCAGCGCCTTGCCGACAGCACGCAACGCACCCTTACCCCGGAAGGTAATCACATTGGCCACCATGGCCGCGCGCTCACGACCGTAGCGCCGGTAAATGTATTGAATCACTTCCTCGCGACGCTCATGTTCGAAATCGACGTCGATGTCGGGTGGATCGCCACGCTCCATACTGACAAAACGCTCGAACAACAGGTCAAAATGCTCGGGATTAACCGAGGTAATACCAAGCACGAAACAGACGCTGGAATTGGCAGCGGAACCGCGCCCCTGGCACAGGATATCCTGCTGCCGGGCCCAGCTGACGATATCCCAGACGGTGAGAAAATAATCGGCGAAGTCGAGTTGGCGGATCAGCGCCAACTCGTGTTCGAGTTGTTGCAGGATTTTAGCAGGGGGCTGCTGGTTGAACATTAGCAGTGCTCCTTGCTGCACCAGTTGCCGCAGGTAGCCATGCGCATCCAGTCCTGTGGGTATCATTTCCTGCGGATAGTGATACCCGAGCTGATCGAGGTTGAATTGACAGCTGTGATTTAACGCCTGCGACAAGCCCAGCGCGTGCCGATAACCCGGGATGACGGCAAACAACCGGTGCAGTTCGTCGGCTCGATGCAGGCAGCGCTCGGCGTTGGCAAAAAAATGTTCCCGGCATTCATCGAAGATACGATTGTTGCGTATTGCCTGTAGCAGATCGCTAACACGTTTCTGTGCACGATCATGAAAAAAAACGTCCTGGCAAAGCAGGTAGTCGAGCCGGTGCTCACGCGCCTGCTCGAGCGTCCGGTTGATCCAGCGATCCTCGGCCGGGTGCAGGTGGCGGCTGATGGCAAGATAGTAACGGCCGTCGAAAAGCTGTTTCAGCTCAGCGTGGCGCATCGGTTGATCATGATCGCGGCAACGGATCGTGCCTCGCATCGGCTGTATCGCAATCAAGCCGTCTACCTTGCTGGCCAGCAAAGTTTCGAACGCAAGATTGGCATGGTCCTTGGATTCGTGATGCGCCTGGCTCAGCAGGCGGTTCAGATTGGTGTATCCCTGCTGATCCTGCGCTACCAACACCAGCGTATCCTGCAGGATTAGTGGCAAATCATGATCGCGCTGAAAGTGTATCTCGGCACCATAGTTCAACTTGAGACCAGGATTATCGCCGAGTTTCTGGCCCTGTTGTTTCAGGTACTCGAGTTCACGGTAGCAGCGCGCAAGCCCATAGGCGCCATCGAAGTCATTAATACACAGCGACTGGTAACCGAGACGATTGGCAGTTTCAACCAGGTCGCGTGGATGCGATGCCCCCTGCAAAAAACTGAAGTTGGTTTTACACAACCACTCGTTGAAGTTATCGAACATCGTCCTGTCTACATGGCTAGCCCGCATATCTCACCGCTTGCCTGCTACGGGCGCCGTAAATCGGTAAGATATGCGGGCTAGCAGAATTCGCCCTGCTTGAACCAGGCCCCGTCCTGGTTACAAAAAGCCCAGCTACAGCGACCCTTGTGGTCCTTGAGAATGAAATAATCACGGATTGACTGTAAGCCCTCGGGGCTCAACCACCACTGGCTTGAATTGCGCTCCAGAAAAAACTTCTGCATCGGGCTTGCGCCGTGCAGAGGATTCTCGATCGGCTGGGGAGCACGAAAATAGAACAACGGTTTATTGACTGCACTGCTGGACCAGGGGTAGTGATCCAGCGCTGTATTCGTTGACTTGTCTACAGGGTGCCCTATGGGGATCTGCACAAAGGATTGCTCTGGATAAAATGAGGCACTTGCCTGGAAACATTCGAATGCGATCGGTAACTTGTTTTGCAGGCTCATGATTTGCTGATAATCGATCTGGTCGAATTCGTTGGCAAATAGTTCCCACAGTTGTGGCGCCAGTAATACCCGCTCACAAACCTCGATGCGCCAGCACAGGAATGGCATGTTCTCGGGCAAATCGAGGTCGTGTTCGCGTGTCTGCAGCTTGCGCGCCAGGTCATCGTAAATATAACGCGCCTGGTACAGCGCGGTGACAAAGTCCGGTCCATCACGATGCAACGAATAGGGGTGCCGAAAGGAAAGTTCGACCGCTACTTTTTGATCGTTAAACAGGGTAATTTCCCAGAGCATTCGGTTAATGTGAACGCAGTCGTCACGCTGAAACTGGGTGCCGAGGCGAGCCAGGTCTTCACGCAACAGGACTTCAATCAATGACCATTGATTAAGCGGATAATCGAGATCCCGCTTGACCTCGGGCAGTCGCTCGGTAGCAAGGCTAATCCACGGGAACCATTGCAACTGGCTCGCATCGGTAAAACTCCACTGCCAGACAAGGCCCAGCCACTTACCGAAGCGGCGTGTTATCGAGTTACTGTCAGCGGCATTCATGTCCTGCGGCGAGGCCACGCCGATGCGCTGAATGAAACGCTGCATACGCGCCTGCTGAGCATGAAACGACTGCACCTGGAATCCACGTGCATTGCTGGCGAGCAGATGATCTGCCAGCCCGGTCTGCGCGTCAAACCAGCAGTCCCAGCCCAGTGTCCGATAAATGTTCTGGTCGAGTCGGCTTTGCAACAGGTAGAGTCCCCTCCCCTGGTGGCGCAGTTGATAGTACAGATACAACAGGCATTGCCAGGGATGCTGAGCAAACACCGCGATGTAGTTTGCGCCACAGTGGTGGATCAATAACGGCGCGAACAGTTCAGTCAGTTTGCAGCGCAGTTTTTTTTTCTGCTCGATCCAGAAGGGCTTGCAATCCTCGAGACGCGCCAGGCAAATATTCTCGTCCCAGCGCATTACCGTTGGCGACAACAGGAAGGGGTTATAAGCCTGTGTGCTGTATAGCGCTGCGTAAGCCGGAAATTCGTCCTCTCCACGCAGCTCCGACAGATCGATGATGTGTGTTTTCACTTTACCGATCCATTGACTAATCGAGCGACTGCCTGCGCGATAATCCGCGTACCGGGCCCACTGAAATCATAGAAAAAACGGCGGCCGGACACAGGGGCGAGCAGCAGCCGATCGGCTGTGCTGTTAATTGTAGCGCCCATGCTCTTCGGCGACTGCTGCGTAAGGTAACGAAATCCTGCCATTAGCTGAACCTTTGATTATCTGTAAAGAAAATGACTGCGGGTTGCTTTGCCAGGTATTGATACGCAGGCTGGCGTATGGATTGCCACGCTTTGCAGACAGGAAAAAATGCCGTATCAAAAACACGATCTGCCCTTGCTTGCGTGCCTGCTGACTGACGAATGCCATATCGCCACTGCTGAACTTGCGCGGTGCATCGATGATGATACGTTTGAAAGTATCTTCCATGAACAAGGGCCGTAGCTCGCGCACCGGATTTCCCGAGCAAATGAAAAACAGCCGCTGCAAATCGACACCGTGACTGATCCAGCTGGAGGCAAAAACGCCAAGCCCATGATGATGATAAATCCACACGCTGGGCGGGATCTGCTGTTTCAGCAATTGCAGCGGGATCAGTCGTCCATTCAAGCCCGGCGGTATCCCCCACTCGATCAGGTCACCGGGTCGGGTCTGGCGAAAACAGTCGTCGAGCGCATCGATTCCCGATTGCAACAACGCTGCCTGGGATGACTTGTCATTCTTTAATGAACGCGCCGACTGTAATTGCTGTTGCAGGGAGTGATCGGCATCTTTTGCAGGGAGTGAGGCCATGGTTAGATTCCTGCCCCTATACCTTGCGGATGATCCCGACCAGTTTGCCGAGGATCTCGAGCGAGGCGGCAGGCACCACGCGCACCGGGTGTTCAGGGTTTGACGGCAGCAAATGCGCCTTGTCTGCCTTGATCTGCAGGCGTTTCAGGGTAATTTCATCTTCGATGCGCAGTGCCAGGATATCGCCCTTGTTAGCTTCCTGCTGACGCTTGATCATGGCGATGTCGCCATCGGCGATCGAATCGCCCGACATGCTGTCACCAACCACGGTCAACCCGAGGATATCGCCACCGCCAAAGAAATCATGGGTAACCGAAAAAGATTCCGGGGTTTCATCAAAAACCGGGGATGGCGCTCCGGCGGGAATCCGTGCGACCAGATCGAAGCAGCCGGGATGCATCTCGATCTCATGCGACAGGTCGGGCAACAAATAATCCGAGACACGCTGCGAGCGCTGGCGTACATAGCCTTTCTTTTCCAGCGCCTTCAGATGAAAACGCGCAGTCGTATGCTGAAAACCGAAGTGCTGTGCGATATCGCGCAAGGATGGAAACGGTTGCCCCTGCTGCAATGCCTTTCGGGTATAGTCGTAAACGGCCTGTTGTATGTCGGTGAGGGCTTCCATCGGGTCAATATAATATATAACACCGTTGCATGCAACAGTGTTATATATTGGTGTAGAATACGAACCCATATGCAGCCGGACTTACCTGAAACCTATTACCTCGACAACGTAATCACCCTGTTTACGCACGTACGCCGGGTGTATGCCGACATACTCGATCCCGAGCCGCTACACTTTCTGGCGCGGTTTGCGGCACTGGGTGCCGACGCGAGCAAACTCTGTATCCGCCTGCTCAACCGCAGTCACGACTGTTATCGCATCAGCAAGCTGAGCTACAACGAAATCGATTCACTGCAGTCGGCAATCAGCGAACTGGCACAAAGCGGATTCATCGAGCTGAATGCGGAAATCGACCACCCCACCCTGTTGTCGCTTTATACCCTGGCGGAATTACGCGCACTGATGAACGAATACCCGGCGTTGGCGGGCATCAGATTGCGGCGCAGCGAACTCGAAACCGTATTGATAGAATCCGGTCCGGCCGATTTTTTCACGCGCCTGCGCCAACAGGATGACTTGCTGCAACTGCGACATCGCGATGAATACCTGCTGTGCCAGATGCTATTCTTCGGCAATCTGAACCAGTCAATGACCGACTTCGTGCTCAATGACCTCGGCCTCAACCAGTTCGAAAGCTATCCGCTCGACCCCGAACACCGCCCCTATCGCAGCAGCATCGAGATTCGGCAGCACTGGCTGCTCTACCAGTTGCAGTCCCTGCTCGAGCTTGTCGATAACTCCGATCGCAGGCAATTGCACGATCTCAGCCAGATGATCCCGGGCGATATCGACCCGCAGGCACCGGGATTTCGCAAAAGTGAACAATTGCGTTACGAAATAGCGCGTCAGCTGGAACGTCTGGGCGACCTGAAAACTGCCAGCAGGCATTACCGACGTTGCCTGCTGCCGCCGAGTCGTGAACGCCGCGCCCGCATACACGAGCGGCGTGGTAAACCGTGCAAGGCCCTCGAGCTGTGTTACCAGATCATCGAGCAACCACTCGATGAGCAAGAGTTGCAATTCGCCTGCCAGTTCGCGCTGCGACTGTGCAAGCGACACGACCTGGCTCCACCCGAGTCCGTCGCCCTGTCGCACATCAGCCACCGCCCGCAGATCGTCGACCTGCAACTGGACTACCACGAATCGGTAGAACTCGCTGTTGCCGAATACTACAATGCAGCAGACACCCGCGGTCACTGTCACTACGTCGAAAACAGCCTGTTCAACGGGGTACTCGGCCTGCTGATCTGGGAGGTAATATTCGCACCGCTAGCGGGCGCCTTCTACCATCCATTCCAATATCGCCCCAGCGATTTTTACGCCCACGATTTCTGTGCCAGGCGCAGTCCGCTACTGCAACAGGCCTTTGCCGGAATCGACAGCAATGAAGACATCTGGTGCATCATCGAACCGCGCTGGCGGCAAAAACAGGGCTTGATGAATCCACTGGTCAACTGGCAGGCACTCGACCTGGAGCTGATACGGCTCGCGCTCGAACGTATCGACCACGCACACTGGCGGGCAATATTCGAGCGCATCCTGCAGGACCTGCGCAACAACCGCGCCGGCTTTCCGGACCTGGTGTACTTTCCCGGCACGGGTGGCTATTGCCTGGTCGAGGTCAAGGGACCCGGGGACAGTCTGCAAAAAAATCAGCAGCGCTGGATGCAGTTTTTCCAGGCGCAGGGCATCGCGCATCGACTCGACAGGGTGTCATGGCGCGATCGCTGAAGCTTGGCATACGCGAACTGGTTGAGTTCTGCTGTCGCGCAGGCGATCTCGGTGCCGACAACGGCCCGGGCGTGAAAGCCCTGGATGGTCTGCAAACTCACCAGAAGATTCAGCGCCGCTACAACACGCTCGCCGAGGCCGAGGTCCGCGTCGGCCTGCACGCCCGCATCGATGGCTTCGAGATAGAACTCGGGGGCCGTATCGACCTGTTGTTTGCGCGCGAATCACCGCCACGTATCGAAGAAATCAAAACGGTTTATAGCCATTCAACCAGCCACTCCATCGACGACCTGCTCAGTGACGCCAGCACTCAGGGCGCAGATGCGGTGCACTGGGCCCAGTTGAAGTGTTACGGCGCCTGCTATACGGCCCAGCACCAACTCGATGAAGTCAGCCTGAGCCTCAATCGGGTCAGCCTGTTTAGCCAACAGGAACAACGCGAGACAGCAATCTACGGGCGTGACGCACTCGACGAGTTTCTGCAACAGACACTGCGGACTTACCTGCAATGGCAAAGCCTGGTGGCAAAACAGCGCGCGACCACCCGTGAACAGGCCCGGGCACTGGTGTTTCCGTTCGCCGAATTCCGCCGTCAGCAACGCGGTTTCGCGGGTGAAGTCTATCGCGCCATACAAAACCGCCAGCAGCTGATGGTGGAAGCACCCACCGGTTCGGGCAAAACCATCAGCACCCTGTTCCCGGCGCTGAAGGCAATCGGGGAAGACCAGTGCGACCAGATTATCTACCTTTCCGCCAAACTGTCCGGCCAACAGCAGGCCGTGAACGCCATCGAACTGCTGCAGGCCGATGTCAGCTACCTGGTCATCCAGGCCAAGGCGCGCAGCTGCCCGTGTAATGTGGATGAAAACGAAATCGACGAAGACGGCCGTTGCCGTCGTTGCATCGGCTTTTTCGAACGCCTGGGAGCGGCGCGTGAACAGCTGTTGCGGGCACGTAAACTCAACGTCGAACAGATTCAGGCCAGCGCCACCGAGTTCGAGCTATGTCCATTTGAGCTCGGCCTGCAGATGCTGCCCTGGGTTGATGTCGTGATCTGCGACTTCAACTACGTCTTCGACCCGCTGGTGCAACTCAGCTACTTCAACACCGATCACAGCCGCAAGCTGCTGCTGATCGACGAACTGCACAATCTGGTCGAGCGCGCGCGCGACATGCACTCGGCCAGCATTACGCGCGCGCAGATTGCTACGGCACAGCAGGCCAATAACAGCAAGGCAATCGGCAGCGCGTTGAAATCCATGCAACGGGCCCTCGATCACGCGATACGCGACCAGGTCGAGGACGAGTCAATATCCACCGGGCTGTCGCTGGATTTACTGCGCGCCAGCCAGCGTTTCAGCGAAAAACTGGGCTTCGATATATTCTCCAACAAGCACATTGCCCGTGAAACACTCGAGTTTTCGCGCGCCGTGTTTCGCTTTCAATGTATCGCCATGTTGTTTTCCGAGCACCACCGCAGCCTGGCCTACAAGCCGCTCAAACGACGCGAAATAAAGCTACAGTGCCTGAACGCTTTCGCCTTTCTGCGCGACTGCTATCCGTTGTTTCATGCCGTCTGTGGATTTTCCGCCACGCTGACGCCGAGCGCCTACTTTCAACAAGCGCTCGGCTTTACCGAAGAGAGCCGTAGCATCGTCCTCGACTCGGCGTTCCCGGCGCAACATCTGGCTGTTTGTATCGCGGGTCACATCGATACGCGCTACCGTGAGCGCGAACAGCACATCGATAATATTTGTGATGCGATCGCCGCCTGTTACCGCGCGCGTCACGGGAATTACCTGGTGTTCTTTTCGGCCTATCACTTCATGCAGCAGGTGCATGAGCGATTCCATGAACGCTTTGCTGAAATCGAGACACTGGTACAGCAACGCCAGGCTGACGAAGCTGCGCAACAACAGTTCTTGCAGCGATTCTTCGCCGCCAATGGCCAGCTCGGATTCGCCATCATGGGCGGACGTTTTGCCGAGGGCATCGACTACCAGGGCGACGCGCTGATCGGCGCCATCATCGTCGGCGTCGGCCTGCCGCAGCCGAATACGGAACAGCAATTGATCCAGCAGGACTTCGACGCGTTACAGCTCGACGGGTTCGATTACGCGTTCCGTTTCCCGGGTTTGATCCGGGTCAAGCAAAGCGCCGGGCGTGTTATTCGCAGTGAACAGGACCGCGGTGTCGTGGTATTGTTGGACCGGCGCTTTCAGCAGTCCGCCTACGCGCGCCATTTGCCGCCGCACTGGGAGCCCGTGCATTGTCGGGACACGGCTACGCTGGAAAAATCACTACAGAGCTTCTGGGAGAATCAGGATGGCACAGATTGAGATACGGCAAGCCGATATCACCCGCCTCCAGGTGGATGCAATAGTGAACGCGGCAAATACAGAGCTGTCCGCCGGCGCCGGTGTCTGCGGCGCGATTCACCAGGCGGCCGGGCCCGAATTACTCGATGAATGCCACAGCCTCGGCGGCTGTGCCACCGGCGAGGCGAAGCTGACCGGTGGTTATCGCCTGCCGGCGGGCCACGTGATCCACGCGGTCGGGCCGGTGTGGCGCGGCGGCGATCAGGGCGAAGACCGACTGCTGGCAAATTGCTATCGCAACAGCATCAGGCTGGCCGAACAGCAGCACCTCAACAGCATCGCTTTTCCGGCGATATCCTGCGGCATCTACGGCTATCCGCTGGATGCGGCGGCCAGCATTGCCATCGAATCGACACTGCTGGCGCTGGGAGACTGCGATCACCTCGACCAGGTGACTTTCGCCTGTTTCGGGGATGATGTCGAAAAGGCGCTGCAAAAGGCCCTGGCGCAGCACGCGCTCTAAGTCGTCTCGGCCGGCCTGCTTTCCCGGGCTACTGTCAGATTTCCATCTTCTTGTAGACGCTGTCGAGCTTGTCTCGCATGGTTTGCTCGCGATCGATCCGCGTGCCGATGCGCAGTGTGCTGCCACAGCGCGGCGCGCCCATCTCGTGCATTTTTTCGTGGCAGGCCTTGACCGCGGCCATCACTTTGTCCCATTCACCCTCGACGTTGGTGCCGTAGGAGTGCATTTCATGATTCAGCCCGGCAGCCTCGAAGATGCGCTGGCATTCAACCACGTATTTGGAAACCGAAACCCCGACACCCATCGGCACCACGCAAATATCGATCAACACATTCATCGAATTTTCTCCGTAAAAGCCCGCGATGATACACCATCACATTGCATCGGCACATTCATCCAGCGGCTTACGCCAGAAATAATATGCGCAGACAATATCGGCCGCATCCGGTCTCCTGGGGGTGTCGCGCAAACAGCCATGGGATTAATCCGCTACGCACCTTATAATCGGTTTTTTTGCACCCCCACGAGGGCTCGAGTTTGACTGAATTATCGCTGCAACAGGCCAATCAAATTATCGCGGCAGTGCTGCACGCCGCACGTGACCGCAACATGCCACCGCTGGCCGTGGCTGTGCTGGATAGCGGAGCCTGCCTGAAAGCCTTTCAACGTGAGGATGGCGTGTCGTTTCTGCGCGTGCAGATTGCACAGGCAAAAGCCTGGGGCGCACTGGCGATGGCCTGCAATACCGCGCAACTGGCCGAACGCTATACCCAGGGTATCCAGCAACAGGGTTTTATCGATGCGCTCAACGCGATGACCGGCGGCAGGATAATCCCGTTACCCGGCGGCGTGCTGGTGCGCGATGCGAACAACGCTATCCTGGGCGCAGTCGGAGCTGCCGGCGGTGTATCGGAGGACGACGAGGCCTGCGTACATGCAGCGATCACGGCAGCGGGTTTTGCGCTGTAACGGATTCTGCCAAAGCCTCCAGGCGGAGGGCGCTGAACCGTTAACATACCGACAACGACCGATGCGCAACACAGCAGGGCTTTGAACTGGCGCCAGGCAAACCGCTATAATATCGGCGCAACAACCCCCGAGGAGGACTCCGCAGATGACCGAGCACCACACAATCGAAATCCCGCAACAGGCATTCGACTGGTACGACGAGTACGCCCACGGCGATATCGACCGCCGCACCTTTCTGTCGCGCCTGGCGACGCTTGCCGGGGCCGGCGTCACCATGAACTTGCTGACGGCTGCGCTGGTACCAAACTACGCGCTGGCCGAACAAGTGTCCTTCAACGACCCTGATATCCACGCCAGCTACGCCACCTTTAAATCGCCCGACGGCCACGGTGAAGGACGCGGTTACCTGGTAAAGCCCACCGCGGCGACTGGCAATACCGGCAGCGTATTGGTAGTGCACGAAAATCGTGGCCTGAACCCTTACATCGAAGACGTTGCGCGCCGTCTTGCCAAGCAGGGCTACCTGGCGTTTGCACCGGACGCGCTCTACAGCCTGGGTGGCTATCCCGGTAATGACGACGAAGGTAAAGCGATGCAGAAATCCCTGGATCGCGCGAAGATCGAACAGGATTTCATCGCCGCCGCGCAGTTTTTGAAAGCGCGGGATTCCACTAACGGCAAGCTCGGGGTAGTCGGCTTCTGTTTCGGCGGCTATATCACCAACATGCTGGCGGCGAGCCTGCCCGGGGTCGTCGATGCGGCGGTCCCCTTTTACGGTACGCCAGCCAAAGACGCGATCGTCGGCAATATCAAGGGACCTTTGCTGCTGCAATTCGCCGAGCTTGACCCGCGCGTCAACGCGACCTGGCCGGCCTATGAAACACTGCTAAAAGAAAAGAAAGTCAATTACCAGGCCTTCGTCTACCCGGGCGTCAATCACGGTTTCCACAACGATTCGACCGGACGTTACAACGAGGATGCCGCAGAACTCGCCTGGTCACGCACACTGGCGTTCTTCGGCAAGCACCTGTCCTGAAAAAAATTGGGGTCTGTCCCCGATTTTACCCTGAAAAAATTGGGGTCTGTCCCCGATTTTACCGCCGGCGAAAAAAGGGGCCCGGGATTATGAGCGAAACGGACAAGGCAGATTATTGGTAACCGGTCAGCTCCATATAGCCCACCCCGGAGGAGACACCCTGCTCGTCTTCGACCAGTACCACGCCCTCCCAGTAAGGAATGCGCGTGTCCATCCACTGCTCGTCATACAAGGGTCGAATACGCCAGCTGCGCTTTTGCTCAACCAGCGCCAGCTGCCATTCAAGCGGCAGCTCACGCGTTTCATCGTCACCGATATTGACCGCACCGCGACGCGTCGATCGCAGGCTGATCGCGGCGCCTTCGAGTAGCTCGTTAGTGCCGCGGGGATTTATCCAGTTACCACTCAACCAGTGCTTCCCGTCAGCGTGACGCAACTGGTACACCATGAGCTTGTGACCATCGTCGAGGTGCAGCGAAAACCAGTCCCAGCCCTGCTGATTACCCGCCAGCGCCTGTGAACTCCACTCGCGATCAAGCCAGCCTTTACCGGTCAGATAGGTTTGCTGAAGTCCCTGGTTAACGAAGCCACGCACACGAATATGCGGCTGGCTGTAATAGTAACTCGCCTGCCCCTGCGCTGATTTCTGGCTGTAGCCATCGATGCCGTTGGCGACCAGTTCACCGGTGCTTTCGAGCAACAGAATCACTTCGCGATCGCCAATGCTGAACTTGAGCCTCGCCGGTAACAGTGCGGCACTGTTGGAGCGCCATTCCCAGTCATCCATCCAGGCATTGAAATGTCCGTCACGACCAATCCGCTTCACTCCGGCCTGGCCGATGCCACCGCGCGCAAAGCGCTGCTCGTAATAATGACCCTCCGGCGTGGTGATCGCCGCATGCGCCATCCACATCTGGTTGCTGCTCCAGCCCGCTTTCACCTGTTGCGGGCTTAGCGCCTGGCGGAACAGGGTCCACTGCAGACCCCACTGACGATCATCGCGGTCACTCAAGTTGGCGGTCAGGTACCACCACTCGATGCGATAGTCGGTATGCGCACCGTGATCGCGCGGAAACTGTAGCGTCCGGCCCGGGGTCACCTGTGCAAAGCCAGCCCCGGAATCGCGCAGGTCACCGAGCATATCCTGGGCACGGACCTGGGTAACCAGCGCACTAGCGCAAAGTGCCAGCAGTATCGAAATCAAAAAACGCATTAAACGGTCTCCCCGAGCTGGGCTAAAGCCTGCGGCATCTGGCGCCGCCATTGAACAGCAACTAATAGCAGGGTCAGCCCACAAATCAAGCCAATCACTAGCGCCAGTTGCAATGCCGGGGTAAATTCCCAGAGCAACGGCATACTCCAGCCGAAACTGATGACATTGAGCTTGTGAATCAAAATCCAGCTCAACACGGCGCCCAGTGGAATCGACAGGAGCCAGACGATTGCACAGAAGATCAGTAGCGGTGTGGCCACCAGCAGCAGCTGTTCAGATTGTCGTAAACCCAGGGCGCGCCACTGGGCGAACTGCGGCAGGCGTTCCTGCAGGATAGCGAGCAGCGAAGCCAGCAACGCGATCGCCGCTACGATCATTGTCAACAAATTCATTGCCGCGGTAATCGCGAAGGTGCGCTCGAAAATAGCAACCGACAATTTACGCAGCTGGGCTTGCGCTATCCAGTCACCCGGCTGTGCCCCCAGGGTTTTCAGGCTGGCCTCGGCCTGCGCAAACGCCTGCGGGTTATCCGGGTTCAACCACAGCGCGATTCCGCGCGAGTAATGCTGCCGCCAGTGACTCGCTAACTCCCGCGCCGGCAGGTAGAACTGAAAGTACGGGTTGCCGTAGTCATAAAAAACGCCGACCACCTCGTAGGTCTGTATTCCATTATCGCCCTGCAAGCTGATCTGCTCGCCAATCTCGACACCGGCGAGGAAATGGACTTGCTCGTTGATCAGGACTTTAGCCGGTTGTTCCCGCCAGCTTTGCAATGCCGCGGCGGCGGATTCTCCCTGCCAGCTCGATAACGGCAATTGCAAACTATCGGGAGCCCCGGGATCGATCCCACGCAGCTGCGTCGGCCGCTCGCGCCAGCGCGTCGTGATGCCGATGCGATGATGACTGGCAGCCAACCACTGTGAACTATCCGCCAGGCCGAGTAATTGTGCATGACTGATCTGCGGGGCACGCAGGTAAATATCGGCACTCTGTCGCACTTCCAGCCAGCCGACAAAGGCGCTGCGAAAACTGTCCACCAGCGAGCCGACACCAAGATTGGCAGTCAACGCCAGCAACAACGCCATCATTGCGCTGCGCAACGCCGGCAACTGCGACCAGCCGTCGCTCACCATCCAGCGCGCCAGCAACAGACGACCCGGTAACAGCCAGGCCAACAATCGCAGTGCACCCGCCAGCAGTATCGGCAACACCCAGGCCGCGGCAAACAACAACAGCCCGAGCACCACAAACCCCTGGGTAACGGTTTCGATCCATGCATAGGCCAACAGCGCCAGCACGGCCAACAAGGCCCCGGCCAGCGCCAGACGGCGACGCGCAAGCGACTCGTCGATGAGCAGCAGATCGCTCCGCGCGGCCTGCAAACCACGCCGCGGCAATTGCCGATAAAGCGGCCAGGCCAGCGCCCAGGCCAGACCCAGCAGCGAGATGCCCCAGGCCTGCAAAAGCGTCCAGGGACTGAGGCCGAGATCGGTCCCGACCACGGCGTCGTACAGACTTTGCAGGCTTGCGCCAAGACCGGGCAGTAAAGCTTGAGCGAGCAGGATGCCGGCGCCGAATCCGAGCACAGTGCCGAGCACACTCCACAGCAGGGTTTCCATCAGGATAGCCAGCAACAACACGCGTGTATCGCAGCCCATCAGGCGCAGGTTGAGCAATGTCCCGCGCCGATACCAGAGCGAAAATCTAACCGCGTTGAATACGATGAACAGGCCGACCGCAAACGACAGCAGACTCATCGCGCTGAGGTGGCTGTGCAGGCTTTGCGTCAGTTCGCGTAAATCGAGGTGTTGCTGATTCTCGATCAGCTCCAGGTGCCCGGGCAAAATCTTCTGCAGGCGAATGAATTCGTTCGCGGTAATTCTGCCAACGGCGAGATAGCTGAGCCGCTCGCTGGCGGACAGCTCGAGCGCGGCCGCGATGTCGACCAGTACCCGCCGCCCCTGTTGTTCGCGCGCCTGGATCAGCGCCGGTGGCAACTTCCTGCCATCCCGCAACTCGAGCTGCTCGCCCGCGGCGAGATCCAGCTCACGGGCAAGCACGCGCGGTACCCAGGCGCGATAGGGTGGCTGCACAAACTTCAACCAGCTGTCGGCAAAATCCTCGTTAACCTCGTCGCTTGCGAACGCGTCATCGGGCAGGGCCAGCAGGTCGGTAGCGATTATTTTGATCGATACACCGGCGGCAGTGCTGACCTCGAGTTCGACCAGCGGGAACACCTGGCGAAAACCCGCGCGGCGCAACTCGACATAAACCGAGGTTTCGATGCCCTGGTCGCGACGGTTGCGAATCCAGTATTGCGCCTGTGCACCGAGCAGGTTCTGGGCCTCCTGGTAACTGTCCCTGGCATGCTGGTTGATGATTTGCACCGCCGACCACAGCGCCACCCCCGCGACCAGCCCGATAGTCAGAAACAGCGTTTGCCAGGGGTGCCGCCAGTAGTGGCTCAGCAGCGCCTTCATCACCCAGCAAAAACCGCTGTTCATTCGCTTTCCGTCAATTTGCCATTGTGCAGGTAGACGCGTCGGTCCAGGAAATCAGCCATCGAACGACTGTGGGTGACCATCAACAGGCTACTTCCGGCGCGCTTCACCAGCTCACTGAACAGCCCCATGACCTCGATACTGGAACTCTCGTCGAGATTGCCGGTGGGTTCATCGGCGAGCACCAGCAGCGGTTTGTGTAACAGGGCACGAGCAATAGCGACGCGTTGTTGCTGCCCGCGCGACAATTGCTGCGGATACTTGCCGGTCTGATCGCCAAGGCCGAGTCTTTCGATCAGTTCGGATTCGTATGCCGGGTCCAGGCGGCGACACAGGGCCGCCTGAAAGCGGATATTATCCAGCACCGTGAGCGTGGAAATCAGGTGGAATTGCTGAAACACGAGGCTCAGGCGCGAGCGCCGCAGCGCGGCCAGTTCGGACTCCCGGGCAGCATGTATCGCATGCCCGTCAAAGTGGATTTCGCCCTGGTCAGCATGGTCGAGGCCCGCAATCAGGTGCAGCAGGGTTGACTTACCGCTGCCACTTTCGCCGAGCAACGCTACCGAGCTCGATGCCACCATGTCAAAATCAAGCTGTTCCAGCACACTTTGGCGTGCATCGGCGTAGCGATAGGACTTGGATAGATTTCTGATGGCAAGCATGAAGCAGGAATCCTAACCGATAATTCAGACAGGCAATAAGAATATTACGTTTGAGCCGGGTTAATGGATTTAACAACGGATCCGAGTAAACTTGTGGCGCATAAAAAACAGGGGGCGGTCATGACGACGATTTGCGATATCAAGGACCTTCAACAACAGGCGCGCCGGCGCGTGCCCCGCATGTTTTATGACTACGCCGACTCGGGTTCGTGGACACAATCGACCTACCGCGCTAACGAAGCCGACTTCCAGGACATCAAGCTGCGCCAGCGCGTCGCGGTCGACATTACCGAGCGCTCGGTGGCGAGCGAAATGATCGGCCAGCCGGTCACCATGCCGGTGGCGCTCGCACCGGTCGGACTGACCGGCATGCAACACCCCGATGGAGAAATCAAGGCGGCTCGCGCCGCGGAAAAATTCGGTGTGCCGTTTACGCTGTCGACGATGAGCATCTGTTCGATCGAGGACGTCGCCGAAAACACCGAGAAACCTTTCTGGTTCCAGCTCTACGTTATGAAGGATCGTGATTTTGTCGGCCGCCTGATCGATCGCGCCCGGGACGCCGGTTGCAGCGCACTGATGCTGACGCTCGATCTGCAGATCCTCGGCCAGCGCCACAACGACATTCGCAACGGCCTCGCCGCGCCACCCAAACCGACGCTGAACGCCGCAATGCAAATCCTCAGCCGTCCGCGCTGGTGCCTGGACATGCTCACCACCAGGCGCCACACATTCCGCAATATCGTCGGCCACGCCAAAGGAGTCGGAGACCTGTCGTCACTGTCGTCCTGGACCGCGGAACAATTCGATCCGAAGCTGTCGTGGCAGGACATCGACTGGATCAGGGAGCGCTGGGGCGGCAAGCTGATCATCAAGGGCATACTCGATCCCGACGACGCCCGCATGGCGGCGAAGACCGGCGCCGATGCCATCGTCGTCTCCAATCACGGTGGGCGCCAGCTCGACGGCGCACGATCGTCGATCAGCGCGCTGGCGGAGATCGTCGATGCAGTCGGCAGCGACATCGAAGTGCATTTCGACGGCGGTATTCGCTCCGGACAGGACGTGCTCAAGGCGATCTGCCTCGGCGCGCACAGCACCTACATCGGGCGAGCCTTTATCTATGGCCTCGGCGCCCGCGGTGAAGCAGGCGTCAGCCAGGCGCTCGACATCATCTACCGTGAACTGGACACCACCATGGCCCTGTGCGGCGAACGCCTGCTGCAGAATCTCGGCCACCACAACCTGCTGCATCCACCCGGTTGATGGCCCGGCCCGATCGCCCAGCGCCGTGATGAAATTACAGGTCTCGAGGTTCAGTCGACACGTAATCGCAGTGGGCGCGGTGTTCGCCCTGCTCGCGGTGCTGTCGGGTGCATTTGCCGCGCACGGGCTGAAAGCGGTGCTGGACGCGTCGCAGCTGGCGCTGATCGAAACCGCTGCCCGCTACCAGATGTACCATGCCCTCGCCCTGCTGGTGGTCGGCGTCATTGCGAGCATCCCGCAAATTTCGCCACGCTGGCTTAAACTCGCAGCTGGCGCCCATATCCTCGGAATCGTGCTGTTCAGCGGTTCCCTGTACCTGCTTGCGCTCAGCGGTGTGCGCTGGCTCGGCGCGATAACGCCGCTCGGCGGGGTAGCGTTCCTGGTCGGCTGGTTGGCGCTGATCGTCGCGACGCTAAAACCGACAGTCAATACCGATTAGGGCGTCATCGCCGCACTGCGACGTTATGCCAGTCACCGGTTGATCTCCTCGGCTGGTGCCGCGGGCGGGATAAAAGCGCGCAGGTGGCGGAACACGAGGCCATGCAGGTGATGCACGGCGTGCTCCGAGAAATAGCTGCGCGCCGGATCGACGAAAAAGCGCCCGCGCTGGTACGACATCGAGTGCAGACCCTTTTGCACGTTTTCGACCAGGTCGACATCCTCCGGTCCGAGCACGTCGCTGAAATAGCGGAAAATGTCGCGACCCACCGCATCCAGTTCACCGTCCGGGCTGTAGACGGAAAACACCTGGTGAGTTGATTCGGGCGCGGTCGCGCCGAACACGAAACTGGCGATAGCCCGGCTGCCCGGAAACAGCACGAAGGCGACGTCCGGCCAGATGTAGAAGGTTGCAAATTCGCGATCGCCCGCCGCAAGCCCCCCGGGCAGATCGTAGGCGCTGTTGTGGGTCCGGCAAATACCGCCCTGCCATGACCACAGACCGGTTACCTCGACCTTGTAGGACTCCATGTCGACCAGGTCGACGAAGGCCTTGTGCGCGGGCTGGCAATGGTAGCATTCGAGCAGGTTGTCACCGACATTTTTCCAGTTACCGGCGATATCGAAGACCACGTTCTCGGCCAGTTGATAGGTCTCGAGATCGGGCAACAGGCGCGCAAGGCGCTCGACCCCGGGCGCAATTTGCGGGCGCAGGTCGGCGGCTTCCGTATCGGCGTTGACGAAGATGAAACCCAGGATAACTTCGACCTTGAGAGCGTCGAGATGAATCCCGGACTTGTCGAAAGCGCGGATGGATTCGCAATGCGGTGCGGCCTGCAACTGCCCGTCGCTGTCGTAGGCCCAGGCATGGTAGGGACAGGTAATCAGTTTGGACTTGAGCGACCCGCGCGCCTCGGTCAATAACAGGTGCGCGCGATGCCGGCAGACATTATGAAAGGCCTTGATCGATCCGTCCCGGCGGCGCAATACGAAAATCGGCTGATCGACAATCGTGTCGGTGAGGTAGTCACCACCCCTGGGAAGGCTGCTGACATGGCCGACACAACGCCAGTTGTGGCGGAAGATATGGCGCTTTTCGAGTTCGAACCAGTCGCGTTCGAAGTAGGTAAACGCGGGCAGGGTCGACGCCGTTTCGGGATTGTCGTCGAAGCTGAAATAGCGAAGATTGGTGTCGGCTAGCGGCATGGCGCACCCCTCGTATTGTGGGTAGTTTTGCGCCTTATTCTACCGCTGCTGGTCGGGAATGCTATCGCACAATGCAGGTCTGCCGGAAATTCCCGGCGCCGATGGCCACGCCGGCCGGCTACACCAATAACGCGGGTGTCGATAAATCAGTGACCGTGGCCCGGGGGTGTGTTAAAAATATCCCGGCCTGCCATTCACCTGACGGGGTAACCCATGAAAACATTGCTGGTACTGGCGCACCCGCGCAGAAATTCGCTCACCGCAACCGTCGCGGATATTTTCGCGCGCGGTCTCCAACACAACGGACACTCGGTCGAGTGGGCGGATCTCGTCCAGGAGGGCTTCGACCCGGTGATGCGCGAAGCGGACGAGCCGGACTGGGACGATTCCCGCAAGCGTTACTCGCCGGAGGTTCAACGCGAGATGGAGCGCATCGAGCGCAACGACGCGACCCTGATGATCTTTCCGGTTTACTGGTGGTCGGTGCCGGCGATGCTGAAGGGATGGATCGACCGCGTGTGGAATAACGGCTGGGCCTACGGCGACCGCAGCTTCCCGCAACGCCGCGTTTGGATGATCGGCATCGCCGGTAACAGCGCCGACGGCTTTGCCAGCAAGGGCTACGACAGGGCGATACAAACCCAGCTGGACATCGGCACGCTCGACTACTGCGGTGTCGCCGAGCGGCGCGTCGAACTGCTGTACGGTTCGATCGAAGGGCAATCCCGGGTCGAGCAGATCCTGCTCGATGCCGAACGCATCGCCGCTGAGTTTTAATACCTGCCGCGACTGAAGTATCCCGATGCCCGACAGCAATAATGAGTGAATGAATTGGGGCCTTCGAGAGCAGCTACTGTTTGATAACAGGCCGCCATCGAAAGATCCTCCTGCGTGGGGATGACGGCACAGAGGCCTGGTTCAGTTCCTTGACCGGTAACCGCTCAACGCAACGGCGTTGCGACAGATTTCGCCGAGCCCCGACAGCCCGCTGTCGGTGTCTAGCAGCAATAATAGGGTTTTCAAGGGCGTGGGCGTACCTTAGGCGTTCGTATAGTCGCCCGCGACAAACGGGAGAGGCAGGTATCGGCCACCGATCAGCAGGCTTGAGCTGCACCGCAATTGCGAACCAGTGCACTCGTTCGAACAGGCCATCGCGCTTACAATGACGCCTTACCGCGTTCGCGGATCGATCGACATCACCACCTGGAAGGCAGGCATACACGCATGGACATAAATTATATATCACGGCTGGGCACGGTCGCTGCGGCGTGCCTGTTGCTCGCGGCCTGCGGCGGCAGCGGCTCCAACGAGACGGGCGAACTGTCGTTGTCGATTACCGACGCGCCCATTTACGACGCACAAAAGGTGGAAGTCGATTTTACCGGTGTCGAGGTCAAGCCCGCGAGCGGACCCGCCCTCAGGTTTTATTTCTGCGAGGCGCTGGTCGATCCCGGGGTAAATCCGCTGATCGTGCAGGAAGGCGAATGTACGGATAGCGCGCCCAGCATGCAGACTATCGATTTGCTAAAGCAGACCGCCGGCGCCAGCTTCCTGCTGCTGGACCGGGTCGACCTGCCGGCCGGCAGGGTGAACTGGGTGCGCCTGGTGCTGGCAGACCCCGCCGGCAGAATCATATTGTCGATGGGACCCGATGAATCGCATGAACTGACGATACCGAGCGGTGACCAGACCGGGCTCAAGCTTAACCGTGGCTTCGACGTGCCCGCGGGTGGCGAAGTCCACGTCTATATCGATTTCGACGTGCGCAAATCGATCGTCGAAATGCACAGCGGCATGACCACCAGCTACAAGCTGAAGCCGACGTTACGCCTGGTCGAAGACAACTTCGGCGCCATCGCCGGCAATGTCGATTCTGGCTTGCTGCCCGCCACCTGCCTGGGACCCTCGGTTTACGTCTTCGCCGGAGCCGGCGCCAAGCCGGACGATATCGAACGCGACCAGGACGACCCGATTAGTTCAGCGGCTGTTGTCTTTGATAGAGGCTCGAGCGTTTACGCCTACCGCGCCGATTTTCTACCGCCCGGCGATTACACGGCAGCCTTCGTCTGCGCCGACGGCGGACCACTCGGTGAACCGGCGGACGACCCGGACCTGGACGACACGCTCAGCTTCAGTCCGACAGCCGGAAAGCCGGCCACGGTATTCGACGACCAGACCACAGCGCTCGACTTCTAGTCTTTTCCGCCATGGCGGCGCGCCTGTTCACGGGCGCGCAGGTCGATGCGGCGCACTTTGCCGGTGGTGGTCATCGGCAGTGCGTCGATGAATTCGATCTCGCGCGGGTATTCGTGCGCGGACAACCGCCGGCGCACCGACTGCTGAATTTCGCTGGCGAGTTCGTGACCCGGCGCATACCCTGGCCCCAGCACGACAAATGCCTTGACGATCTGCCCGCGCAATTCATCCGGCTTGCCGATCACCGCGGCCTGCAACACGGCCGGATGTCCCAGCAGTGAGTCCTCGATTTCACCCGGTCCGATACGGTAACCGGCGCTACTGATCACGTCGTCCTTGCGCCCGACGAACCACAGGAAACCGTCCTCGTCGCGGTAGCCGACGTCACCCGTGCGAAACCAGTTTGCGCTGATCCTGGCTTCGGTCGCGGCCGCGTTATTCCAGTAGCCAAGAAACATCACCGGATCATCACACCAGGCCGCGAGTTCACCTTCCTCACCCGCCGCCAGCACATTACCGTCGTCATCAATCACATCCACGCGATGGCCGGGATAAGGTTTCCCCATCGAGCCCGGCTTCGGCGCCATGATGGCCGAGCAATTGCCGACGATGTAGTTGAACTCTGTCTGGCCCCACATCTCGTTAATGGTCACACCCAGTACCTCCCGCCCCCAGTGAATCAGCTCCTCACCCACCTGCTCGCCGGCACTCATGATGGCGCGCAGTTTCAGGTCGTAGCTGGCTGTGAGTTCTGGCAGGGCCCGCAACATCTTGAGCGCGGTAGGCGGAATAAACGCATTGGTGACCGCGTAATCCGCCATCAGCCGGCATGCCCGCTCGGCATCGAAACCAGCACCCTCGAAGGCGACGATCGGCATACCGTAATTCAATGCCGGCAACAACGCGTCCCACAGGCCGCCGGTCCAGGCCCAGTCGGCCGGTGTCCAGAAAACATCGCCTGCCTGCGGAAAGAAATTCTGCGACATTTCAAAGCCGGTGAAATTGCCGATAACCGCTCGGTGCGCCACCAATGCGCCCTTGGGTGGTCCCGTGGTGCCCGAGGTATAAATCAGGCAGGCGGGATCGTCGGCGCGGGTCTTTACCATCTCGAAGCGATCCGCTCCCCGGCGCAGCAGGCTCCAGAATTCATCGCCGGCCTCACCGCAGTCGCAACCGATGACCTTGTGCAATTCGGGTAGCCCGGGCTGTAGCGATCGGACATCGTCATAGCGACTGGCATGCACGATCGCGGCACAGGCACCACTATCGCGTAGACGATATTCCAGCGCCTCGGGTCCAAACAGGATAGCAAGCGGCAGCGAGACCGCGCCAAGTTTGTGGATGGCGAGGTGAGCGACAATGGTTTCGATGGTTTGCGGCAACACGATCGCGACACGATCACCCCGCTTTACGCCGTCGGCGCGCAGCGCATTGGCGAGCCGATCCGAGTATTCTTTCAATTGGGCAAAGCGATAACTGCTGCGTTTTCCCGCCACGTTTTCGCTGTAGACAGCGACCCGATCGGCATGCCGCTGGTGTCGCTCGCATACCTGGTGAGCGACATTGAGGTACTCCGGAATCGACCAGCGGAAGCTGTTACAGATCCTGTCGAAATCGCTTAACGAATCATCAATCAGGCGCATAGTCGCGAAAAATTGAAAAAATCAATCATAACTCAGGAGTCTGTCGAACCGGGGATAAATCTACCGCGGAACTGGCATAATGGCCAGCATGCGCTCCAATTTGTTAAATTACGAATCACTATTTCGCCTCATTCGGCGGAAAAATCCGGCTCACCAGGCCGTCCTCTCGCGAAAGCGATCCGGGTTCGACAGAGTACAGAGCATTGCCAAAACACGGTCGAGGTTATAGATTATTCGAACAGAAGGACCGTCTATCGCAGAATTTGGGCTATATTATTGATATCCGTGTAGAATTTTCCTTTCATTATGCTAGAAATTATCTGAAGACAAGCGCTTCTGGGCAACGGCTACTATGAACAACTACGAAGACTGGGCCATTCTGGTCGCAAAGAAATTAAAGGGCGAGGGCGAAGTCATCGCGGCCATCGATAAAGATGAGCTGGACGACGCGGCCGCGACCGATATATTCGTGCGCACCGTACTCAAACCCTTTTTACCGGAAAACTTCGGCATCGGCGCGGGACGGATTGTCGATGCCTTCGGAAATCGCTCCGACTACCTCGATATCGTGATCTACAATCGCAGCTTTCCGCGCATCGGACTGCGCGGTACCCAGTCGGACTACCTTTATGAATCGGTTCTCGCCGCATTTACCATCCGTGCCAAGTTCGTGCGTAAAACCTTCTTTGAATCGATGGATTCCTGCGCATCGATGGCGCGCCTGGTGACCAATGTCGACAAAACCGTATTGATCCAGCTGGCCCGACTCAATGGACTGAAACCTGGACCGAACAAGACCTTTATCCACGAAGATCCGGTGCGAACCGCGCGCTTTGAACTGATCGGCAGCCCACCGACATTCATGTTCGGTTTTAGCGGCATCAAGACCAGTTACCGGCAGTTGCAGGAAAACATCGAGCTGTGGATCGAACAGCGCATGGAAGAAAAGGTAGATTTACCGATGCGCGCCTTTCCTGCCGTGATAGCAACCCAGGGTTGCTTCGCCTGGCGCAACGCAGCACCACTGGCACTTTCCAGTCGCCAAATGCTGGGCATCGGCAACGACCATGCGCCAATCCGGCTTATCATTCTGCAATTGCTGTACCTGCTCAATCGTCGCCTCAACACCTCCTCCGATGGCTATGGGTTGAAACCGAATTTAAGCGCCTACCTGGGCCAGTTTTCGGCACCCAAGTTCGAGCGGGGAGTGGGTGACGTCGATAGACTGGTGAGCATCAAGCTGGACAGTAAAAGTGATACCGCAGCAGACCAGGGTCATCGCCTGCAGTCGGCGCGTGATCATACAACCAACGCACCTGGCGCTGTTCCGGGCGCCGAATCGCCCGCAGAGTCACCCACAAAACCGGCTGCAGAATCTTCCGTAAAACCGGTCGCAAAAACGGTTCAACAGGCCGCGGCCAGTGCAGCAGCATCGAGCAAGCCTGCGCCGAGTACCACAAAACCGGCCAGCAAACCCGGGGCCGAAGCCGCTACTTCTTCCGGGGTATTTGACAAGCCATCGCCGTTCGCGTCGGCCCCTGCACCCGCAGCGCCGGCGGAATCAGCCAAACCGGCCGGCAAACCCGTTACCGAGGCCGCTACTTCTTCCGGGGTATTTGACAAGCCATCGCCGTTCGCGTCGGCCCCTGCACCCGCGGCGCCGGCGGAATCAGCCAAACCGGCCGGCAAACCCGCTACCGGGGCCGCTACTTCATCCGGGGTATTTGACAAGCCATCGCCGTTCGCGTCGGCCCCCGCACCGGCGGAATCAGCCAGGCCGGCCGGCAAGCCCACTACCGGGGCCACAACTTCATCCGGGGTATTTAACAAGCCATCGCCGTTCGCGTCGGCCCCCGCGGCACCGGCTGAACCAGCCAGCCCAGCTCGCTACAAACCACCGACCGCATCGCTGGGCTCGGCGCCCATACCAGCCATGGCAAGCTCGCCGGACGACAAACCCGCAGAGGCGCCTGCCGCAGTGCCCGACAAAGTCGAGAGCGCTCCTGCGACCGAATTTGAATCCACCATGATCATGCCACCGGATCCCTCCAGGTCGAGCAAACCATCGAGCAATTCAACCGAGGCATTTATCGAGCGCGTCAAGGAGCAACTGTCCGGCAGCCGTACCGAGAAAGAAGAAGAGCCCTTTATCTCGACCATTCCTCAATAACACCCACGCCAGGCTCCCGTAACAGGTCCTGGGCAGGCGTAATACGTCCCTGCCCGACATGATAAATGTCAAAGTAATCCGTCCGCATTACGGATAGTTTTTACACCGACTATCTCACTAATTCAGTAAAGGACAACATCATGAACAAATTCCTGACCCTGTTGGCGCTGGCCACACTCAGTCTTAACGTTTCATCGGTTGCTGCGGGCGATGCCGCGGCAGGCAAAGCGAAGACTGCCACCTGTTCCGCATGCCACGGAACAGAGGGAATCAGCACAAACGATATCTGGCCCAACCTGGCCGGACAAAAGCCGGGATACCTGGTGGCCCAGCTGAAGGCCTTTCGTGACGGTGGGCGCAGCAACCCGATGATGTCGCCAATGGCCGCAGCGCTTAGCGACGGCGACATCGAAGATCTCGCCGCATATTACTCCAGTCTCGGTCAATAACCGGTCGCGTGCGCAGCTAAGGGGGCGCAGACGCGCAGGCCCCGGCGGCAACACCAACAGGCATCAGCCGCTCCGCAGGAGCGCAGCCTGCGGCCATTCGCAGGTTGCTTATTATGCCGACTCATCCCAGCTCTCCTGCCCACGGCAATGACAACTTGACAATAATCAAGGTGGACAGGAATTGCCTGCCGATATACTCGGCTCACTTAATAAAACCCACAGGGTGAATGCCGTGATATCGCCGATTCAGAAAAATTTGAAAACCTTTTTATGCCTGTTATTCGCCACCTCGCTGTTTAGCGCTTCGCAGGTTTTTGCCGCTACCGACAGCGAAACCGAGACCCGCTACCAGGGTGCGCCGTCGGGTATCG
>JAJDOF010000155.1 GCA_022340305.1 Gammaproteobacteria bacterium | reverse complement strand
GTCGATGGTTTGCTCATCGATGTAGAACATCGCCGCCGAGGCGCCATACTCCGGTGCCATGTTGGAAATCGATGCGCGGTCGCCAATGGTCAGGCCGGTGGCGCCGTCGCCGAAAAATTCAAGCCAGGCGGAAACCACGCGTGCTTCGCGCAGAAACTCGGTGAGCGCGAGCACGATATCGGTCGCGGTGATGCCGGGCTGACGCTGGCCGCTCAAGCGCACGCCGACGATGTCGGGCAGGCGCATCATCGATGGCCGGCCGAGCATGACGGTTTCGGCCTCGAGACCGCCGACGCCGATGGCGATCACGCCGAGGCAATCGATGTGCGGTGTGTGACTGTCGGTGCCGACGCAGGTGTCCGCAAAGGCCACGCCATCGCGCACCTGTATCACTGGCGACATTTTCTCGAGATTGATCTGGTGCATGATGCCATTGCCGGCCGGGATCACGTCGACGTTATCGAAGGCGCTGCGGGTCCAGTCGATGAAATCGAAACGGTCAGCGTTGCGGCGGTCCTCGATCGCGCGGTTCTTGTCAAAGGCGTCCGGGTCGAAGCCGGCATACTCGACGGCGAGCGAGTGATCGACGATGAGCTGGGTCGGCACCACCGGGTTGACGCGCGCCGGGTCGCCGCCCTGGTCTGCGATCGCGTCGCGCAGGCCGGCGAGGTCGACCAGCGCGGTCTGGCCGAGAATATCGTGACAGACGACGCGTGCCGGATACCAGGGAAAATCCAGGTCGTTGCGGCGCTCGATGATTTGCTCCAGTGCAGCCTCGAGATCGGCTGGGTTGCAGCGCCGCACCAGGTTCTCGGCCAGCACGCGCGACGTGTAAGGCAGGCGATCGTATGCGCCCGCCGAGATCGCGTCGATCGCGGCCCGGGTATCGAAGTAGTCCAGTTTAGTGGCGGACCCGGTGCCGGGCAGGGGCTTGCGGTATTGTGTATTCATGTTCTGCTCCCGAGGATCGGGCCCGCGTCGTGCCGCGGACCCGGCCCTCGATGTGGTACCCTCTCAGCGGCGTTGCGCGATCGGCACGTAGGTCAGGTCATCCGGACCGGTGTAGTTGGCGGACGGGCGAATGATCTTGCCGTCCTGGCGTTGCTCGACCACGTGGGCACCCCAACCGGAGGTGCGCGAGATGACGAACAACGGCGTGAACATGTCGGTGGGGACCCCCATCTGGTGATAGGAGACCGCCGAAAACCAGTCAAGGTTAGGGAACATCTTCTTCAGTTCCCACATCGTGGTTTCCAGGCGCTCGGCGACGTCGTACATCAGCATGTCGCCGTTTTCTGCGGACAGGTCTTTGGCGACACGCTTGATCACTTCGTTGCGCGGATCGCTGACGGTGTATACCGGGTGACCGAAACCGATAACGATTTCCTTGTTGGCGACGCGTTCACGAATGTCGGCTTCGGCCTCGTCCGCCGAACCGTAGCGGGACTGAATCTTGAAGGCTTCCTCGTTGGCCCCTCCGTGCTTGGGCCCACGCAGGGCGCCGATTGCAGCGGTCAGGCAGGAATACATATCGGAGCCCGTGCCGGCCACCACCCGGCCGGTAAAAGTCGATGCATTGAATTCATGCTCGGCATACAGAATCAATGAAATGTGCATTGCCTTGACCCAGGAATCAGGAGCCGGTTTGCCGTGCAGCAGGTGCAGAAAGTGACCGCCGATCGAGTCGTCGTCGGTCACCAGGTCGATGCGCTTGCCGTGATGGCTGAAGTGATACCAGTAAACCAGGATGGAACCGAAGCAGGCCATCAGGCGATCGATAATATCGCGTGCGCCAGCGTCATTGTGGTCGGCGTCTTCCGGCATCAGGCAACCGAGTGCCGAACAGCCCGTGCGCATCACGTCCATCGGATGCGTGCTCGACGGTAACTGTTCGAGCACGATCTTGACTTCATGCGGAATGTCACGCAGGGCACGCAAGCGTGCCTTGTAGCCATCGAGTTCATCGCGGGTGGGTAATTTTTCATGCACGATCAGGTAGGCGATCTCTTCAAATTCGCAGGTCTCGGCGATATCCAGAATATCGTAACCACGGTAGTGCAGGTCGTTGCCGGTCTTGCCGACCGTGCAGATGGCGGTGTTGCCGGCTGTCGTTCCCGACAGCGCAACCGATTTTTTAGGTTTGAATGCGGGCGCTTCAGTCATGATTTTTCCTCGCTAAATAATTTATCCAGGGTTTGTTCGTAATCGTGGTAATCGAGAAAGTCATACAGCTCCATGCGGGTTTGCATGCTGTCGACCACGTTTTGCTGGCTACCGTCGTCGAGAATATGACGGTACACGTTTAACGCCGCCAGGCTTGCCGCGCGAAACGCGCTTAACGGATAAAGTGCAAGCTTGACCCCGACCGAGGCCAGTTGCTCGGTGGTAAACAGCGGAGTGGCGCCGAATTCGGTAATATTGGCGAGCACCGGTACCTTGACCGCCTCGACAAACTGGTGATACTGCTCGAGCTCGGTCATGGCCTCCGGAAATATCATGTCGGCGCCTGCCTCGACGCATGCCTGTGCGCGTTCGATCGCGGCATTCATGCCTTCCACCGCGAGCGCATCGGTACGCGCCATGATGACGAAGCCGGCATCGCTGCGCGCGTCGACAGCAGCCTTGACCCGGTCGACCATTTCCGCACTGGAAACAATGGCCTTGTTCGGTCGATGGCCACATCGCTTTTGCATGATTTGATCTTCGATGTGAATGCCGGCCACGTCGGCGCGAATCATTTCGCGGATGCAGCGCGCGATATTGAAGGCGCCACCCCAGCCGACGTCGACGTCCACCAGTAACGGCAGCTGGCTTGCGTCAGTGATGCGGCGTGCGTCTTCGAGCACATCGGCGAGCGTGCTGATGCCGAGGTCGGGCGTACCTAGCGAACAGGCCGCGACACCGCCGCCTGACAGGTAAAGCGCCTGGTGGCCGCTTTTCTGCGCCATGATCGCGTTGTAGGCGTTTACCGCGCCGACGACCTGCAGCGGGTTGTTGGCGGCGACTGCCGCGCGCAATTTATTGCCGGGTGAAGTAGCTTCAGTCATTTTGATCCTCGAGTATTTTTTTGACGATTTCCCAGGCGCCGGAGATATGGCGCCGCATCAGTAGTTCGGCCAACTCTTCGTCGCGGCGCGCGATCGCTTCGGCGATCTGGCGGTGTTGATCGAGGGCGGTGTGCGCACGCGCTGGAAACTGTCCTGATTGATGACGGCACATGCGAATCAGCTGATACAGTTCGCCGTGCAAATTTTCCAGTATCCAGTGGTTCTGGCTGGCAACTGCGATGCGAAAGTGGAAATCGATATCGCCCTCGCGCTGAAAGTAGGCCTTGCCCTCGGTTTGGATGATAGTGTCGGCATGTTGGTCGAGCAGGGCAGACAGCGCCGCGATCTCGTTATCCGTCATCAGGCGTGCCGCGAGGCGTGCCGCCATGCCTTCCAGCGCTTCGCGCGCACTGTAGATGTCCTGCATCATCTTGATGTCGAGAGTGATCACGCGGGAACCGGCGTGCGGCACGCGTACGATCAGCTTGATTTGTTCAAGGCGGTGAATCGCCTCGCGCAACGGGCCGCGGCTGATCCCATACTTGAGGGCCAGGTCGGATTCGACGATTTTGGTGCCTTGCGCGAGTTGCCCGCTGATGATGTCGGCCTTGATACTGTCGAAACTGCGACGCGCGAGGGTCGGGGCTTCGGGGTTGTCAGCGCGAGTTGCAGTTATTGGTATTGAATTCATTAATTGTCAACAATTATGCAAGTTATCAGCAGATTTCGGCCGGAATATGCATTTTATGCCAGTCATTGTCAACAATGTTCGGCAAAGAAATATCTGGCAGTTGCTTTGAACAGGCCTGAAGCAAGTGTTTTAGCGGCTTTCGACCATTAATTTTGAAGATAAGTTAATTCAATAGTAGGCATCAGGGTTAGCGGGTTTCTTCTATAATGGGTATATTGTTCGTCCGCTATTGTTTATCCACGCCGGTTCCAGATTTGTCACGTGTTTGCAGACATATGAAATCGGTTAGCCGAGATACCCTTGAGGAGTTGCCATGAGTACTGAAACCGTCACCATTATCGACGACACCACCGGTAAAGAGGTCAAATTACCGCTATACACACCGACAGCCGGACCCAAGGTGATCGACATCGGGAAGCTTTACAAGGAGCTCGGTTATTTTACTTACGATCCGGGATTCATGTCGACCGCCAGCTGCTCCAGCGCGATTACTTTTCTCGACGGCGACAAGGGTGTGCTGCAATATCGCGGCTACCCCATCGATCAACTGGCCGAGCATAGCTCGCACCTGGAAGTATGCTTCCTGTTGCTCAACAACCGTCTGCCGACGAAGCACGAACTCGCGGAATTCGTCACGACGGTTACCAATCACACCATGTTGCACGAAGCTATGATTCGCTTTTACAGCGGTTTTCGGCGCGATGCGCACCCGATGGCGATCATGGTCGGTGTGGTCGGTGCGCTCGCCGCCTTCTACCACGATCACATGGATATCCACAACCAGGAACACCGTATGATCACCGCTTATCGGTTGATTGCAAAGATGCCGACTATCGCGGCGATGAGCTATCGCTTCGCCAACGGCAAGCCGTTTGTCTACCCGAAGAATAGCCTCAGCTATACCGAGAACTTTCTCTACATGATGTTCTCCATGCCATCTGAAGAATACACACCGAATCCGCTGCTCGCCAAGGCACTCGACCTGATCATGATTCTGCATGCCGATCACGAGCAGAACGCGTCGACTTCGACGGTGCGCCTTGCGGGCAGTTCTGATGCCAACCCGTTTGCCGCGGTGGCCTCGGGTATCGCCGCGTTGTGGGGCCCGGCGCACGGTGGCGCCAACGAGGCGGTGGTGCGCATGTTGATCGATATCAACGAGTCGGGCAAGCCCTTGCAGGCCTTCGTCGATCGCGCCAAGGACAAGAACGATTCGTTCCGCCTGATGGGCTTCGGTCATCGGGTCTACAAGAACTATGATCCACGTGCCAAGATAATACGTAAAATCTGCCACCAGCTACTGAGCGACATGGAAGCGACCGACGAGCAGCAGAAGCTGCTAGACACCGCTATGGCGCTGGAAAAGGTCGCCCTCGAAGATCAGTATTTCGTCGAGCGCAACCTCTACCCGAACGTGGATTTTTACTCGGGTATTATCTTCCTGGCGATGGGCATTCCGATGAACATGTTTACCGTGATCTTCGCGATGGCGCGCACCATCGGCTGGATCTCACAGTGGAATGAAATGATGTCGGACAAGGAAGCGAAGATCGGGCGGCCGCGGCAGTTGTACAACGGTGCGATCGATCTCGACTACGTGCCGATTGATAAACGTTAAAAGATCGCCATCTTATGGTGGTTGAATTGCTAATCCGTTAAGTACCGAAGAGGTTCGATATGTTACAGGCCTACCGCGCTCACATCGATGAACGCAGCGCCGAGGGTATCCCGCCCATGCCGCTGGACGCGCAGCAAACTGCTGACCTGGTGGAGTTAATCAAGAATCCACCCGCCGGTGAAGAAAGCTACCTGCTGGAACTGCTGACCCAGCACGTACCCGCAGGGGTCGACGAAGCGGCTTATGTCAAGGCGGGGTTCCTTGCGGCGATTACGCGCGGTGAAGTAACGACGCCGCTGATCGACAAGGTAAAGGCGACCGAAATCCTCGGCACCATGCTCGGCGGCTATAACATCCTGCCGCTGATCGCCTGTCTTGATGACGATGCAACGGCGAATGCGGCAGCGGCGGCGTTATCACGCACCTTGCTGGTGTTCGACGCTTTTCACGATGTGGTTGAGAAATCCGAGGCTGGTAACGTTCACGCGCGACAGGTGCTGGAATCCTGGGCGAATGCCGAATGGTTTACCTCGCGCCCGGCCCTGGCCGAAAAAATCACCGTCACCGTATTCAAGGTGCCCGGCGAAACCAATACCGATGATTTGTCGCCGGCGCAGGACGCCTGGTCACGTCCCGATATTCCGTTGCACGCCAACGCGATGCTGAAAAACCCGCGCGAGGGATTGACCGACAGGCCACTGGAAAAGATCGCTGAGCTTAAACAGTTGGGGTATCCGCTCGCCTATGTCGGTGACGTTGTCGGTACCGGATCGTCGCGCAAGTCAGCCACCAATTCGGTGCTGTGGCACATGGGTGACGATATTCCCTTCATTCCCAACAAACGCAACGGCGGCTATTGCTTCGGCAGCAAGATCGCGCCGATCTTTTTCAATACCATGGAAGACGCCGGGGCGCTGCCTATCGAAATGGACGTCAGCAAAATGGAAATGGGTGATGTGATCGATATTTATCCGTTCGCCGGCAAGGCCACTCGCCACGACAGCGATGACGTGGTCGCCACCTTCGAGCTCAGCACCAATGTGCTGCAGGACGAAGTGCAGGCCGGAGGACGCATCCCGCTGATCATCGGCCGCGGCCTGACCGAACGTGCGCGCAAGGCGCTCGGCCTGGGTGAAGCCGACTGGTTTGAAAAACCGGATGTGCCCGAAGCCAGCAGCAAGGGTTATACGCTGGCGCAAAAGATGGTCGGTCGTGCCTGCGGGTTGCCCGGGGTACGCCCGGGCATGTATTGCGAACCGAAGATGACGACCGTGGGTTCGCAGGACACCACCGGACCGATGACCCGCGACGAGCTGAAAGACCTGGCCTGTCTCGGCTTTTCCGCCGACCTGGTGATGCAATCATTCTGTCATACCGCCCCCTATCCGAAGCCGGTGGACGTGATCACTCACCACACGCTGCCCGATTTCATGCAGAACCGCGGCGGTATCTCGTTGCGCCCGGGTGATGGCGTTATCCATTCGTGGATGAACCGCATGCTGTTGCCGGACACCGTCGGCACCGGCGGTGATTCGCACACGCGTTTCCCGATCGGTATTTCATTTCCGGCCGGATCCGGGCTGGTCGCATTCGCTGCTGCGACCGGCGTCATGCCGCTCGACATGCCGGAATCGGTATTGGTGCGATTCAAGGGTGAAATGCAGCCCGGTATTACCTTGCGTGACCTGGTCAATGCGATCCCCTACGCGGCGATTCAGCGTGGTTTGCTCACGGTCGAGAAGAAAGGCAAGAAGAATGCTTTTTCCGGGCGCGTGCTCGAAATCGAGGGCTTGCCGCAGCTCAAGGTCGAGCAGGCTTTCGAGTTATCGGATGCCTCGGCGGAACGCTCCGCCTCGGGTTGTACCGTCAAGCTCGCTAAAGAGCCGATCATCGAATACATGAATTCCAACATCATCATGTTCAAATGGATGATCAACGAAGGTTACGGGGATGTGCGCACCATCACGCGCCGTATCGAGGAAATGGAAGCCTGGCTTGCCAACCCCGAACTGCTGTCGGCCGATGCCGACGCGGAATACGCCGAGATCATCGAAATCGATCTCGCCGAGATCACCGAACCGTTACTCGCCTGCCCCAACGATCCGGACGACATCAAGCCGTTATCCGCGGTCGCCGGAACTAAAATTGATGAAGTCTTCATCGGTTCCTGCATGACCAACATCGGCCATTTCCGTGCTGCCGGCAAGTTACTCGACAAGCTCGTTGAACCCGTGGTCACTCGACTGTGGATCGCTCCGCCAACCAAGATGGACGAAGCGCAGCTCACCGCCGAAGGTTACTACAATATCTTCGGCCGCAGCGGTGCGCGCACCGAGATGCCGGGCTGTTCGCTGTGCATGGGTAACCAGGCGCGCGTTGCGGAAAATTCGACCGTGGTGTCAACTTCGACGCGTAACTTCCCGAACCGCCTGGGCAAGGGTGCCAACGTATACCTGGCATCGGCCGAACTGGCGGCGGTAGCTGCGATACTCGGGAAAATCCCGAGCATGGAAGAATATCTTCAATACGCCGAAGATATCAACACGATGGCCGACGATGTCTACCGTTATCTGAATTTCAATGAAATGGAAAGCTACACCACCGCGGCCAACAAAGCCTTCCCGGTGATGGTTGCCTAGCTTCGAGATCGATCATTCGACACATTGGGTCGCCTGGTACATCGGGGCACGCGCCCCAATATCACGCGCCCCAATGAAGTCATCCCGGGCCCTCATATAAAGTCATCCCCGCGAAAGCGGGGATCTTGTATCGAATGACGCGATAGTTAGTACCGCTAATACCTCTTCGTACTGTGACCTATCCTTTGGCCGCACAATTGATCATTCCGTGTGTGAGTCACCCGGAATGTATGTTTGTAACCGAATTCAGGAGATCCCCGCTTGCGCGGGGATGACCTCAGGGGTGAGTGGGCGATCCGAGGTATCGGGGATGACCTGAGAAATTACCAGGGAATCGAGAAGGTCTTGACGTTGGTGTAGGATTTCATCGCCTCGATGACACCTTCCTTGTAGCCGAGGCCGGAATCCTTGACGCCACCGAAGGGTGACATCTCGATACGGTAACCCGGTACTTCCCAGATGTTGACGGTGCCGGTTTCGAGTTCGTTGATGAAACGCACGATGTCGTCCATGCGGTTGGTGCAGACGCCGGCCGACAGGCCGAAGGCGGTCGAGTTGCCGACTTCGATGGCGTGGTCGATGTCGCGGATGCGAATGATCGGGATCGGCGGCCCAAAGGTTTCTTCGCGCACCAGGTCGCAATCGAACGGGACGTGGTCGAGTACCGTCGGCGAATACACCGCACCCTGGCGATCGTTGCCGTAAAGCAGCTTTGCGCCTTTTGCGATGGCATCGTTGACGCGCTCCTGGAAGAGGATGGCCGAGGCCTCGTTGATCACGGTGCCGACGTCGGTATCGGGGTCCATCGGGTCGCCGTACTTCAGCTTCGCCGCTTTTTCGGCGACCAGTGCGGCAAACTCGTCGGCGACGGATTCGATGCATAATACGCGTTTAACCGCGGTGCAGCGCTGACCGGAATTCTTGGTGGCGCCGGCGACGGCGAGTTCTGCCGCCTTGTCGAGATCCGCGTCGTCCATCACGATCAGTTCAGAGTTACCCCCCAGTTCGAGCACGGTGCGCCGGTAGCCCGCGGTTTCGGCGATGTACTTGCCAACCGGCACGCTGCCGGTGAAGGAAATCAGGTCGATGTGTTTGTTGGTCAGCATTTCATTGCCCATGTCCTCGGGCAGGCCGGTGACCACCGACAGCATTTCCGGCGGTAGCCCGGCTTCGTAAACGATGTCCGCCAGTAACAACGCGGTCAGCGGCGTCTGCTCGGTGGGTTTTGCCACCATGCAGTTGTTGGTCGCGATCGACGGTGCAATCTTGTGCGAAATCATGTTGAGCGGATGATTGAACGGCGTGATGGCCGAAATCACGCCGAGCAGGGGCTCGCGTTGCGTAAAAATCTTGCGTTTCTTGCCATGCGGCGTCAGGTCACAGGAAAAGATCTGGCTATCGTCATTGATGCACTGTTGCCCGGACAGGCTGTAAACGTCGAAAGCGCGACCGACCTCGTAAATACTGTCTTTCTTGCTGAGACCGCATTCGGCGGTAATCAGGTCGGATATCTCATCCTTGCGCTCGACGATGATCTCGGCGATACGCATGAGGATTTTCTGGCGTTCGTAGCGGGTCAGGGTCGCCCTGTAGTTGGCGCCTATTTCGAAAGCCTCGACAATCTGCTCGCGGCTGGCCCGTGGCACGGTGCCGACGACTTCGCCGTTGTAAGGATTGAGGACGTCGATCCGTTTACCGGTGTCGCCGTCGACGAGCTTACCGGCGATGCGCATTTTTTCGTGTCTAACGGTCATTGGAGAATCCATGGCTAGTGCCCCACGTGGTTAAGGGCAAGGTTGAAAATATCGTAGTTGTGTAACTGCCGGGCCTGGTCGAGATTGACCACCGGCTGGCTGACGATCAGCGGCACGGTCTGCTCGGTGACGCCGCCGTGCGAGCGTAACGGCACGGTCAGACCCGACAAATCGTGGCGCGAGGCCGTGGTGCCGATGACCACGTGCTTGCTCGATACCAGGATCAGGTCGCCCATGCGATCGGCGGCGAGATCAAAGCGCGCGCAGCCTTCCTGGTTACCGTAAACCGCATCGATACCATCGATGGCAGCGAGTTCGGCTTTAAGCGCTTCAACATCGGCGCCCTCGGGCAGGTAGACGGTGGCATAGGAGCCGAGTGCGCCATGGTGCACGACATAGGGATCGGTAATCGGCAGGATCACGCGTGCCGCAGCCTCGCCCATGATGCGATCCATCTCATCCTGCAGGTAAATGATGTTGGGATCGCCCGCGGCGTCATGCTTGGCATTCATGCCGTGATCGGCGGTCAGGGCGATGACCGCACCGAGCGCGTCCAGTTGTGCCCAGTACTTGTCCATCATCGCGTAAAACGAATTGGCGCCTTCGCTGCCCGGTGCAAACTTGTGCTGAATGTAATCGGTAGTGGACAGGTACATCAGGTCGGGACGCACCGTTTCCATCAACTTGACCCCGGCCGCGAAGATGAACTCCGACAGTTCGGCGCTGTACACCGACGGCACTTCCATGCCGACCATGTCGAGGACGTTTTCGATACCGTTATCAGCGAGGGTGACCTGGTCCGACTTTTCCGATGAAAAGCAGATGGCGCCACCTTCACCCAGTTTCAATTCGTTGCCGAGCAGGCGGCGCAGCTTGTCCTTGGCGGTGACGATGGCAACCCTGGCGCCGGCATCCTGGAAAGCCTTGAAGATGGTCGGCGTGCGCAGCAACTCGGGTTCGTTCATCATCACTTCGCGATCATTCTCGCGATCGTAATAAAAATTCCCGCAGATGCCGTGCACCACCGGCGGTACGCCGGTGACGATGGAGATATTGTTCGGGTTGGTGAAACTCGGCACCACGCAATGGGCGCGCAGGTCGCTGCCCTGTTGCTCGATGACTTTCTTCATCCATGGCATTACCCCGGCGGCCACTGCCTGTTCGATGTAATCCGGCTCGGAGCCGTCGATGCAGACCACGACACGGGGACGCTCCGGCCAGCGATAGTCGCGTCCATTGATACTGACAGCGGGTTTTTGCGCGCTCATGGTCTGTCCACAGTTAATTAATCAAGGGGGCACAATATACCGTTAAGTTAACGCAGGTTAAATCGATATTGCATATGCTATCTATCGATCAGGCCTATAAGCAAATTCGGGCTAGGTCAAATCCTTCTGGCTGGCGCGGATCATCTCGAGAAACGCATCATTGACGCGCAGCGAACGCATTTCCTGCAGGCACACCACGTACTCGGCGTGTACCAGGTCGGCATTGCTGACCCGCAGCGCGCGCAGTCGCGAATCCGCCAGCAATTCGTTTTCGGCGACAATGCCGACACCGAAACCCGCGGCCACGGCCTCGCGCACGCCTTCGCGGCCGCTGATCTCCATGACGTTGTCGAGCTGCAAGCCGGCGTCGATGATTGCCTCTTCAAAGATCGAACGGGTGCGCGAACCCTTTTCCCTGAGTATGACCCGTTGCGTGAGTAATTCCTCGATCGAAACCGCGCGACGCTCGGCCCATTCATGATCCTGGCTGACGAAAACAACCAGCCGGTCGGGCATCAGCGGAATCGAGAAAAGTTTGCCTTCGCCCTGTGGGATGTTGGGCAGAAAAGCCACATCACAGCGGCGCGACTCGATCCACGACATCAGTTGCTGCGAGTTACCGTATTGAATCGAGATTTGAATTCCGGGATAGATGCGCTGAAACTGTGCCAGCAGTGGCGTCGCAATATAGGGTGAATCCGCGGCGACACGCAGTTCGCCAGAAGTCAGCGCGCGCGCTGACTGCAGTAAATGTTCGACCTCTTCCTCGTGACGAAACAGCAGGCGAGTAATGTTGAAAGCCGACCTGCCGATGTCGGTCAATTCAATGCGTCGACCCAGGCGGATGAACAGTTTGGTGCCGTAGCGGGTTTCCAGATCTTTTACCTGGCCTGACAGTGTGGGTTGTGTGATATTCAGCATTTCCGCGGCGCGCGTAAAGCTGCCGTGGGTGGCAACCGCATGGAACGAACGAAGGTGTGCATGTGATATCGGCATAACCTATTCGAGACATATGTATTATCGATTTGTTAGATAGTATTTATTGGCGGTATAAATGCAACCATTCCAACCCTAGCAGGACACATCAATGACCGATTCTCCCAGAACCGCCGCCGCGCATTCGCCCAGTGGCGATCCCTATCTGTTGACGCCGGGCCCGCTCACCACCTCGCTCACGGTAAAACAGGCCATGCTGCACGATTACGGCTCGCGCGACGCAAGCTTCATCGAATTGAACGCGCGCATCCTCGAGCGCCTGGTGGCCATCGTCAATGGCGAGGGTCGCTATGTCACGGTGCCGTTGCAGGGCAGTGGGACTTTCGTGGTCGAAGCGATGATCGGTAATTTCGTTCCCGCCGACGGCAAGTTACTGATCCTGGTCAATGGTGCCTACGGCCAGCGTATCGCCAAAATCTGCGATTACTACAAGCGTAGCTACCAGGTCCAGGAGTCAGCCGAAGATGTGCCGGTCGATACTGAGCTGCTCGACGCCACGCTGGAGGCGGATGCCGCAATCACCCACGTGGCGGTGGTGCATTGTGAAACCACCTCGGGAATCTTGAATCCGTTACAGCAAGTCTCGCAGGTGGTTGCGCGTCATAATCGCAGCCTGTTGATCGATTCGATGAGTGCTTTCGGCGCCTTGCCGATCGATTCCACGGAGCTCCAGTTCGATGCCGTGGTGGCCTCGAGTAACAAGTGTCTGGAAGGCGCTCCCGGTATGGGGTTTTGTGTGGCACGTGAAGCCGCGCTGGAAAAAACCGAGGGCAATTCGCCGTCGCTGGTGCTCGATCTCTACGACCAGTGGCGCGCGCTGCAAAAAAATCGGCAATGGCGTTTTACCCCGCCGACGCACGTCTTGCTGGCCTTCGACCAGGCGCTTAATGAGTACCTCGAAGAAGGCGGTGTCAGCGGCCGCGGCGGGCGCTATCGGGCCAATTGTGACGTGCTGGTGTCGGGGATGCGTGAAATGGGTTTTACCACCCTGTTGCCCGATCATTTACAGGCACCTATCATCGTCACTTTCCACATGCCGGCGAATCCCGAGTTTGATTTCAACGAATTTTATGATGGCCTCAAAAACCAGGGTTATGTCATCTATCCCGGCAAGTTAACCGTGGCTGACAGTTTTCGCATGGGCTGTATCGGGCGCCTCGATCAACAACACATGCAGGCGGCACTGGTTGCGGTGCGCAATATGCTCGATCAGTTCGGTATCGAACACGTCAACTCAGCAGGCTGATACTGTCCGGCCGTGGCACCGATTCGGGTAGCACAGCCAGGTATTTAAGACGAGCGGCCGGGCTCTACAGCCCGGTCCTGAGTGTCGCGACATAAGCGTCATCAAAGTTTCAGGATGTACTACACTTCGAGTGGTTATCTCCACTGAAAAGTCTATTTCTGGTGCCGTTTAAAAAGAATATCTGGCTCATTTACTATGCCTTTCTCGCGCTGGGGCTGATTTACCTGTTGGCGTCTGCCTACTCCCGATGGGAAACCTTGAAAACCGACGCGATCGTCGAGTTGGGCTATCTCAATCGGATACTGTCATCGTCATTGACCTTGAACTTCGATCAGCAGGAAATCATGCTCGATCTGTTGGGGCATCAACTATTGGAGGATGATTCCACGGCAAATGTCGACAAGACTCGCCAACTTCTGGACGATATTCTGCGCCGCAATAAAACGTTACTGGCCTTTGGGCTGGCTAACCTGGACGGTGATTTCAAGGTCGTAAGCTCAAATCTCGATCTCCATAAAATGCCAAACCTGAAGCGCCTGGAAAGCAGTCGTAAAACTTTTCTCCAGGCGATGGAGGTTGATCGCATGGTGCTTGGCCGAACTTATTTTCTGCCGGCACTCGGTGACATGGTGATACCGATTCGCAAAGGTATCCGTGATAGTGAAGACCGGCTGATCGGCATGATGACTGCCGGCATCAAGCCGCGCAAACTCTTGCCGCAGCTGAGTTCAGTCGATCGTAAAACATCCGCAGTTATGCCGTATCGCCTGCAGGTCTTTCATGATCAGGACTATTACTACGCTTTCGTCAGCGGTATCTCCGATACCGAGCAATTGCGCGAGGTCATCGATACGCCGATTTCCGAGCAACAGGTGAGTATGCTCGATCATTCATTGCGCACCCAGCTCGGCTACGGGCTGGCAGAATTGAGACAGCGTGCGGAACCGGCAGTTTTTACCGATGTTGATAGCGATGGCAAAGCCCAGTTGCATTCGCTGGTCTTCCTGCCCAGGTACCGGGTATGGAGCAGTTCGACATTGCCATTGGATTCGCTGTCGGCCCAACTCTGGCAATCGATGGTTTTTTACCTGGTCACGTTTCTGATCGTGCTCAGCATGGCTTACCTGATGTTTCGTCAGATCGTGATCGCGGAACAGAAGAATCACGATGAATTACTGCGCCAGGCCAGTCAGGATTTTCTTACCGGCCTCAATAATCGGCAGTTTTTGCGCCTGGCGGAACCGCACTGGGTGGGTCAGGACGCTGCACCGTTTTCGGTATTCTTTATCGATCTGGATAACTTCAAGAACATCAACGACAGCCACGGACATTCTTATGGTGACATCCTGCTCAAGGAGGTCGCTCAACGGCTGCTGACAGTATTCAGCGACGAGGATCTGGTCTGTCGCCAGGGGGGCGACGAATTTATCGTTATTTCGCGTACCTGTAACGAAACCGCTATCAGCAATCTGGCAGCAGGGGTGTTACAGGCCCTGGCCTCGCCGTATTACGTCGAAAACTATAATTTCGTCATGGGCGCGAGTATCGGTGTCGCGCGTTTTCCGGCAGACGGTGATACCTTTGAAACGCTGTTCAGTGCCGCTGATACGGCGATGTACCAGGCCAAGAACGTCAAAAACAGTTTCTATGTATTTTCCAGCGAGCTACGCGACGAATTGATGGAAACTACCGATATACAGCAAGCGCTGCCGCAGGCGCTGGCGGATGGGGAATTTTCGCTGGTGTACCAGCCGCAGGTAATCGATGGCCTGTTACCGGTGGGTGTCGAGGCCTTGATCCGCTGGAAAAATGGCGAACTGGGGCAGGTTCCGCCCGACCGCTTTATCCGTGTTTCGGAAGGCAATGGCATGATCATCGATATTGGTCATTTCGTGATCGATCAGGCGCTGCGCGACCTGTCCCGCATCAATCGCAATCACTGCTGTCAGAATCTGCACCTGTCGATCAACGTTTCGATACGTCAATTGCAGGAAAACGGATTCACCGAACGTTTGTCCGGGAGCCTTTTGACGCACGAGTTCCCGGCGAACCAGCTCACGCTCGAAATCACCGAGGGTATCTTCATCGATGACCTTCAATATTTGATTCCGGTACTGCATAAGATTCGTGACCTGGGGGTAAAGCTGTCGATGGATGATTTCGGTACCGGGTACTCCTCATTGAGTTTGCTCAAGCAGTTGCCGGTGGATGAGCTCAAGATCGACAAGAGCTTCATCGAAAACATCACTACGCGCAACGAAGACCGCCTGATGGTTCTCAATATAATCGACATTGCGCAGAACCTGGGCATCAAGGTAGTCGCCGAAGGCATCGAGCAGGCCGAACAATCGAGCCTGCTGCTCGAACTCGGCTGTAACCTGCAGCAGGGATATTTTTACTGCGGACCGGTTGATCTGGATCGACTGGTTGAATACTGTGAACAGTCGACCTGGCGTTTCGACAAGGTTGCAGGCAAGTCGAAATAGCCGGCAAACCCATCTTCATCGATGCAGATACGCTTCCCACCTCGTTAGTTTCCCCGCTTGCAGCGCGATTTGTGCGGATTCCGATTGCTATCGGCAAATTACTTAATGCAGAATAGCGGCAGGTACCTGCCATTCATTACAGAGGAAAAACAGCCATGTCAATTGCGATTCCCGAGCGTGCATCTGCGGTCGTCATCGGCGGCGGCGTCATCGGTTCCAGCGTTGCCTATCATCTCGCCAAGCTGGGCTGGAGTGACGTGGTGCAACTGGAGCGCAACCAGTTCAGCTGCGGCACCAGCTGGCATGCGGCCGGGCTGGTCGGCACCATGCGCGCCAACGAATCACATGCGCGATTGTGTGAATACTCGATGGCGGTACTGGCCGAACTCGAGGCCGAAACCGGTCAGTCGACTGGTTTCAAGCAAGTTGGCTCGTTGTCCATTGCCCACAGCGCCGCCCGCTTTGAAGAATTGAAGCGGGTCGCGGCGATGAACAATGCATTTGGCGTCACCCGTGTCGATATGGTTACACCGCAGGAAATCAAGGCCCTGTACCCCTACCTGGAAACAGGGGATCTGCTCGGTGGTAGCTGGGTTGCCCAGGATGGTACCGCAAGTCCGGTCGACATCACCCAGGCATTCGTCAAGGGTGCCCGTGGCCGTGGTGCGCTCTGCCTCGAAGGAGTGCGCGTAACCGGCATCAGCCAGGCGAATGGCCGGGTCACCGGGGTGATCACCGATCAGGGCGAAATCCGTGCCGATTACGTGGTCAACTGTGGTGGCTTATGGGGACGTGAAATTGGCCGTATGGCGGGGGTTGACGTGCCGCTGCATGCCTGTGAACACTATTATGCGCATACCGAGAAGCTGGATGATCTGCCGGCGAATCTGCCGGTGATGCGTGACCACGATAAATGTGCTTATTACCGCGAGGATGCCGGCAGCTTGTTGATCGGCGCGTTTGAACCCCATGCGGTCGCCTGGGGCCAGCAGGGCATTCCGCTCGATTTTGCTTTCGAAGAACTTGAGGGTCACCTGGACCAGCAGTTCATGCCGGTGCTCGAGGCTGCCATGTATCGGGTGCCAATGTTGCAGGATGTCGGCTGGCGCAGTTTTTTCTGCGGGCCGGAAAGCTTTACTCCCGACGATCAGTTTCACATGGGCGAAGCGCCGGAGCTGAAGAATTTCTATGTCGCCTGTGGTTTGAACTCGGTCGGCATACAGACCTCGGGCGGTCTCGGCCGAGCGCTTGCCGACTGGATGGACAAGGGGCATGCGCCGATGGACCTGTGGGGTAATGACATTCGCCGCATGTTCCCGTTTCAGTCGACGCAAAAATACATCGAAGAGCGCGTCACCGAAACCCTCGGACTGCTGTACGACAACCACTTTCCCTACAAGCAGATGGTGACCGCGCGCAACCTGCGACACTCACCGCTGCATGAAAAACTGGTTGCGCACAATGCCTGCTTCGGTGAAGCCGCGGGTTGGGAGCGGCCGAACTGGTTTGCCCCTGAGGGTGTCACGCCCGAGTACGAGTATAGTTTCGGCAAGCAGAACTGGTTTGCCTACAATGCTGCCGAGCACCGGGCAGCACGCGAGGGCGTGGTGTTGTTTGACCAGAGTTCCTTCTCCAAGTACCTGGTGCAGGGACGCGATGCCTGTGGCGTGTTGCAGCGCGTGTGCAGTGCCGATGTCGATGTTGAGCCGGGCAGGATGGTCTACACCCACTGGCTTAACGACCGTGGCGGTATCGAAGCCGACCTTACCGTGACGCGTATCGCCGACGATCAATTCTGGATCGTCAGCGGCGCCGCGCAGACGATCAAGGATCTGCACTGGCTGAAAATGAATATCGGTGACGATGATTTCTGTTGTGTCAGCGATATCACCAATGCCTGGGCGGTGCTCGGTGTGATGGGCCCCGGTAGTCGTGACTTGCTCGCTGAAACCTTGCAGCACGATATGAGCACGCCGTCGTTTCCATTTGGATCCTTTCAGCCGGTAGAACTGGGTATGTCGCGCGCCTACGCCGCGCGGGTATCTTACGTCGGAGAACTGGGCTGGGAGCTTTATGTGCCGGTCGATCAGGCGCGGCACGGTTTCGATGTGCTGTGGGAAAAAGGCGCGAGTCATGGTCTCAAGCTTGCCGGCATGCACACCCTCGACAGTTGCCGCATGGAAAAGAAATTCGTGCACTACGGACACGATGTCGCCGATCAGGATACGCCGCTGGAATGCGGCATGAGTTTCGTCTGCGCCTTCGACAAGGCGATTCCATTTACCGGCCGCGATGCGGTCCTGAAACAACAGGAAAGCGGTAGCTTTATGCGCAAGCGCCTGGTGCAGTTTCTATTGCAGGACCCGGAAGCGATGCTGTATCACCACGAACCGATACTGCGCGATGGCGTCATCGTCGGCCACCTGACTTCCGGCAATTACGGCCATACGCTGGGGGGCTCGGTCGGGCTGGGTTACGTGCAGGTCGAAGAAGACGTCACGCGTGATTACCTTGAGTCGGGCAGTTTTGCCATTGACGTGGCTGGCGATCATATCGCGGCCAAAGCCAGCCTCAGCGCACTCTACGATCCCAAAGCCGGGCGCATGCGCGGCTAACTGTGCCTGTCCCGGAGTCATCCCTGACCGCTGCGGTGCTTAGTCATCCCCCGATGCGTCGGACCGCCACAAGCGGGGATCTTAGCTCGAATGTTACGATACTCGGCACTGGCAAGTCATTCTCATAACCCTCCCCTTCGAGCGCCTGACAGCGAGTTTGCCGGGCTCCAACCCTCTACGCTAGTTAAACGTCATCCCCGCGCAAGCGGCGGTCCGACGTATCGGGACCTTGCACAGAATGACGGGAAAGACGGTGGGGTGCACGGACCGGAGGTCGGCGCCGGCGTAGCCCAACCTACGTTAAGCCGGCCGCAGGTAGTACGCCGCCGCGCAGCATGCATATCGGCGCCCGCAGCCAAGCCCGCATATCGCGCTAGCATTCCGGATGCTGGCGCAGGACAGATGCGCCTGAACGCCGGTCTGGAGCGAAATCCATAGCTTTAGCTATGGATTGAGGGAAGACCAAGTTCAGGCGTATCTGGACAAGTCAGAGCCGGAATAGGGAGCGGGCCGACCACTAACTATGCTTCTGATTTTGCTGATTGATGCATCACGCTATACCGATCATTTCCTGCAAGGCCCGATACCGGCTAGCGCAATATGCGGGCTATAGCTTGCGCCAGGCCTGGGTGGTGCGCACCACCTTGCGCGTGATGAACAGGTGCAGCAGGCGCGCGATGACATTGGTGTAAAAAATCATCATGCCCATGGCCGCGGCCGGTGCGACGTCTCCGGCATCGTCCATGTTGAGCACCGCCACCGAGGCCAGCGTGGTGTCGGGTGAATAGAGAAAGATGACAGCCGATACCGTCGTCATCGCATTGACGAACAGGTAGATCGATATGTCGAGGATCGACGGCAGGCATACAGGCACGGTCACCCTGGAAAATAACCGGTGAAAGGGTTGCTTGAGTGATGCCGCGACTGCCTCGAACTCGCGGTCCATCTGCTTGAGCGCGGTTACCGCGGTCAGGTGTGACACCGTGTAAAAGTGCGTCACGGTGCAGATCACCAGGATGCCCATGGTGGCGTAGATTGAATTCAACGGGTTAGCGGGATCGTTGAAGAAAAAGATATAGGCGAGGCCGAGCACCATGCCCGGAATGGCCATCGGCATCATCGCCAGAAACTGAAATGCAGACCGGGTAGTGGCGAAGCCGTTGATTTTCTCAACCATGTAGGAGCCGGTAAAAACTACCAGCGTGCCGACAATCGCGGTATAAAACGCCAGCTGTATCGAGTTCCAGTAGGAATCCCAGCCACCACCGTCCATGACTTCGAAATTGTAATTACTGAGACCGAGGCTCAGGTTGTAAGGCCAGAACTTGATCAGTGCGGCGTATTGGCAAACCGCGATCAGGCCGACGATGAAAATCGCTACCGCCGAACAATAGCCGAGGCAAATCCAGTCAAATTGACGGTGGGGCTTGGGCTCATAGGGCACCGAGCGTGCCGACACCGACGCCACCTGTTTTTTCTGTACGAAGCGATCGATGCTGAAGGCGAACAGGGCCGGTATCAGCAATACCACCGAGACCACGGCGCCCATTTCAAAGTTTTGCTGACCGATGACCTGTTTGTAAATATCGACCGCCAGCATGTTGTACTGTCCGCCGATGACCTTGGGCAGACCGAAATCGGTAATCACCAGGTTGAACACGACGAATGCGGCCGAGATCAGGCCATAGCGGGCGCTCGGAATGGTCACCGTCCAGAAGGTTTTCCAACGGCTCGCGCGCAAGGCGATCGCGGCTTCATACAGACGTGCGTCGGAAATACCAAGCGCCGTGGTGATGATAATCAGCGCATGCGGGAAGGTGAAAAACACCGAACCCATGACGATGCCGATGGGCCCATAAATAGACTCGCCGAACAGTAGCCCCCTGATCATGCCCTGATTACCAAACAGGTATACCAGCGCGATGCCGGGCAGCAGCGAAGGCACCAGTATCGGAATCATCGCGATCAGGCGGAAGATACCCTTGAAGCGCATGGTGCTGCGGTTCAGCGCATAGGCGAAGCCAAACGCGAGGCTGACCGTGATGATGGTGCTGATGGCCGCGATCAACAACGAGTTTTCGATCGAGCGAAACAACGCCGGTGTCGAAAAATAACTGCGGTAGTTTGCAAGCCCGGTAGATGACGACGGACGTATTACCACACGGCGAAAATCATTCGACCCGTATTCATGCCATTCGGTATCGGCGACACGTTCGCTGCCGAACAGGAACGAACTGTCAAGCTGGATCTGTCTGATCCGGTATAGCGTCGGGCTACGGAAGCTGAAATCCGGGAAAAAATCGGTCACGCCGAGACGCCCGTCGGAGCTGGTGGCAAGGTCATCCGCGGTGTACTTGCCGAGTTCCCGGTTCAGGCTGTCGGCACTGACTGCGGCACTCCAGCCGTCGCCGCTATTGACCTGGAATTCGAAGTTGGTCAGGTCGAAGGAAAAGGTCGAAAAAGATTTCGACAACATGGCGTACAACGGGAACGCGAGCGTAATCAGCAGGTACAGGCTGATCATCAGGATAAAGCCGACCATGATGCGGTCGTCCTTGCTGGTTTTCGGCTTTATCAGCGGTGCGTCGGCAAGCGGCGCCGCGGGGAGCTCGATCGGGCTGGCCTGGTTCATATCGATCAGCGCGACTCGGACGCGAATACCCAGAGTCGATCGGCAGGTAATTCGACCTGAATCGATGATCCCTCCTCGATGGACAGGCGTCGCATGGCATTGATCGACATGTCCGCGCGCAGGCGGTCGTCACCGAAGCCGGGATGCCACAGCGATACGCGCCAGAAGGAGCCGAGAAACTCCATGTTTTCAATCTGCATATCCAGGGTGTTACCCGTATCAGCCATCGTCTCGGTGGTGCCCGCCGAGCGTGCGCCGGCTCCGTGCGGGATAATATCTTCGGGGCGAATCGCCACCACGGCGGAGGCGCCCTGCGCCAGTTTATGGGGGCGCGAAGCGAGCCTGATGTCGCCGATGGAAACACTGGTCTCAGATTCGACCCGGCCTTTCACCTGGTTCATCTCGCCGATGAAATCGGCGACAAACAGGGTATCGGGTTCGCGGTAAATTTCGGTCGGTGTGCCGACCTGCTCGATGACGCCCTGATTCATCACGACGATGCGGTCGGCCATGGTCAGGGCTTCTTCCTGGTCGTGGGTGACCATCACCGTGGTAACGCCGAGGCGGCGCTGCAACAATTTCATTTCGTGGCGCAGGTGGCCGCGTACCTTGGCATCCAGCGCCGATAGCGGTTCGTCCAGCAACAGCAGTCCCGGCGAGGTCGCCAGTGCCCGCGCCAGCGCGATGCGTTGCTGCTGACCACCGGACAGCTGGGCGGGGTACTTGTCGCCCTGCTCGGGTAGTCCTACCAGTTCCAGCAATTCGGCAACGCGCGCAGTGATTTTGGCTTTTCCCAGTTTCTGGTTTTCGAGCCCGAAGGCGATATTGCGTTCGGAGGTCAGGTTGGGAAACAGCGCGTAGGACTGAAACACGATACCGAAATCGCGTTCCGCCGGTGGTAGCGCGGAAATGTCCAGCCCATCCTGCTCGACGCTACCTGAAGTCTGGATATCGAGACCGGCGATGGCGCGTAGAAAAGTGGTTTTGCCACAACCGGATGGCCCCAGGAAGCAGATGAACTCGCCTTCGAAAACTTCCAGTGAAACCCGGTCGAGTGCCACGAAGGCACCGAATTTCTTGGTCAGGCGGTCTATGCGCAGATAAACCCGTGGTGTTTGTGCAGCTGGCGCAATGGATTCTGTCATGTCGTATGGCCGGCGAGCTTTAGCGATGGATATCGTCCAATGTTAAACGGCCTGACCTTTGAAGGCCAGGCCGTGAAAGCCGTTGAATCGGACTACTTCGCTTCAGACTTCGAATCGTAGCGCTTGAGCCACTCGGCGAGTATCGCCTTGCGGTTATTGGCGGCCCATTCAAAATCATTGTCGATCATTTTTTCCAGCAGGTTCGGCGGGAAATGCTCAACCGGCTTGGCGACACCGGGCATGGCGACGACGGCATAGCCCGTGTTATACATTTCATTCGCCTTGCGCGTAATTGACCAGTCGACCAGGGTTCTGGCCGCTTCGAGCTTGCTGGTGCCAGCGACAATAGCGGTCGCTTCCATATCCCAGCCCACGCCTTCGGCGGGCACGATTATCTCAAGTGGAGCACCCTGGGCCTTGGACTTGGCGCCACGGAAAGCGAAGGAAATACCGATCGGAATTTCACCGGCAGCAGCGAGCTTGCAGGGCTTGGAGCCGGAATGCGTGTAGCGTGCGATATTCTTGTGCAGGCGGTCCATGAATTCCCAGCCGCCGGATTTCTTGCCGAACATTTGTAACCAGCTGGAGACATCGAGAAAACCGGTACCCGACGAATTCGGATTGGGCATGATCAGGTGACCCTTGTACATGGGCTTCAACAGATCGCGCCAGGTCTTCGGCGGCTCGAGACCGTGCTTGGCGGCTTCAACCGTGTTGTAGCAAACCGAAGCTACCCAGGCGTCCATCCCGACCCAGGTCGGGACCGCACCCTTGTCGACGAACTTCTTGTCCAGTTTTTCCACGCCCTTCGGCTTGTAGGGTTCGAGCATGCCTTCACTCTTCATCAACAGCAGCGATGTCGCCGCCAGGCCCCAGATAACATCGGCCTGCGGGTTGTTTTTCTCGGCCAGCAACTTGGCGGTGACGATACCGGTGGAGTCGCGTACCCACTTGATTTCGATATCGGGGTGATCCTGGTTGAAGGTCTCGGCATAACGCGCCAGGTCTTCGGCTTCGACCGCGGTATATACGGTGAGTTCGGTAGCTGCGAGCGCGGACTGCGCCGGCACAAGCATGGTGACTGCGGCAGCGCAGGCGACCAGCAGGCTGCTACGGGTAAGTTTTTTCAACATGTTAATTCTCCTTCGATGTTTTGTCGGGCCGGGAGCCCGTGAAAAATTATTTTAATGTGCCTGGGTTATTGTAATGTTTCATTATTGCTGCCGTTCGCGCAGCCAGATTAGCACGAGCGACAGGTCAATCCCGGCCTACTCTACCCGATAAAACCCTTCTAAGGAATGGTATATTTGTATATTAAATACAGGTTGCTTCGATATACTGACTCCCGTGATCGGGCGATTTACGCTCCTGCTGACAGCACCGGCAAGTCGACGCCAGGCAGGTTAATCCGAGAATACCAAAGCTATCGTGCCCGTGGGGCCAGGAGTGACAATGGCAATTCTAACCACCTGCATCGGCGCCTACCCCAAGCCTGATTTCGTCAAACTACCCGACTGGTTCAATCATCCCGACGGTCCGGATACCGCCGACCCCACCGCATTGTGGGAAAAAGCCCTGGCCGCGCTCGGGCCCGAAGCACCCGAAATTATCGCGCGCGGTGTGGCCCAGGCAATCGATGACCAGATCGAATGCGGCATCGACATCCCGACCGATGGTGAGATCGCGCGGGAGAATTACATTCATTATCATTGCCGTCATTTGCTCGGTTTCGATTTCGTGCACTTGACCCGTAAAGAAGTGCGCGGCGGCACCTACGAAGCGAGCTTGCCGACCATCAACGGCCCGGTGGCGATACGCGATCAATTCCTGGTTGCCGACTGGCAACGCGCCCAGGCCAACTGCAGGCACCCGGTGAAGATCACCATGCCCGGCCCGATGACCATATCCGATACCAATCACGATGCCTGGTACAACGATCCGCAAAAACTCGGGCGCGATATCGCGACGGCCCTGAATGTCGAGGTGCGCGCGCTCGCCGACGCGGGTTGCGTGCACATTCAGATCGACGAGCCCCTGTTTGCGCGCAAGCCCGCAGCTGCACTTGAATTCGGTTTCGAAAACCTGGAGCGCGCTTTTCACGGCTGCCCGAAGCAAGTGCAACGCACCGTGCACATGTGTTGTGGCTATCCAGACAAGCTGGACCGGGACGATTACCCCAAGGCCGATCCGGATTCCTATTTGCAGATCGTCGATACCATCGAAGATTCCTGTATCGACGCGGTTTCGTTTGAAGACGCCCACCGCCATAACGACCTGTCATTGCTGGAGCGCCTGCCCACGACGAAGGTCATCTTCGGCGTGGTGGCGATTGCGCGCAGCGAAGTGGAATCGGTCGATTCCATTCGCGAACGGTTAACTCAGGCGCTACAGCACATCGACGCCGATCGTCTGCTTGCCGCTCCGGATTGTGGCCTGGGGCTGCTCGGGCGCGAACTTGCCATGGCCAAGCTGAGCAATATGTGTAGAGCTGCGCGTTCGCTGTAAACCCGCGTCTGCCAATGCCCGGCAGCGAACGAGTCCCCAGGGCCATCCTTAAATTATAATGTCGGGATGGGGCGGTTGACTGTTGCCACAGTGGCGCCGCAGAGCACTTTCTTCATCCTTGGGGCTGGTGGCTTAACACCCTGTTGGGATCGATGCGAACAGCTTTTCATCGTGGGCGCGAACGGGGGTTGCGATGCAGTCAATGAATTCATGCCGAGGTCTTTAGCGTTTTACTCGAGGGCTGTGAGTCCCCGCCAAAAAACTGGTGTTTGCCCTCAAAATAACTGGTTATTCGCCGATATAGGGCTATAAATGGTGTAATGTCTCCCGTTTAAGTCCATGACGATATTACAAAAATTCAGAAGAATGGCTGTGTCTCCGGCAAAGCCAGGTGGCCCGGGTTTGATCGGGCTCGATATCGATGCTGGCCAGATACACATGTGCCAGATCCGGCCGCGGGAGCCGGGCCTGTATACCATCATCGCCAAGATTTCGATCTCCTATAGCGGTTCGCGTAAAGATTTGCTGGCATCGCCGAAGCGACTCAAGGCCCTGATCCGGGCAGGGCTCAAGGAAAAGAATTTCAAGGGAAAACGCGTTGCCGCACTGATACCCTGGGACGATGTCAATATTTTGCTGCTCACTTACAAGGCAACGGTCGACGACGTCGATGCCGAGGTGCTGCGTATGCTCGACAAGCGCGTCGAGGGGGCGATTGAAGATTACGTAGTCGATTTTGTCCCGGTGCGCTCCAACCCCTCCGCCGAGGAGCACATGATGGTCGCCACGGTATCCAGACGGGACAAGGTGGACGCCTTGCTGCAGGCTTTGACCGATGCTGATCTTGAAGTGGATTCACTCGATATTGCACCGACCGCATTGCGCCGTATAGTGAGTGCGTTGTACACCGGGCATGCCGCCGATAACGTGTTGATGATCAACTGCTATCACGACGATTCCTACCTGACCGTAATCTCCGGGCGTCGCTTTCTGCTTAACCAGTCGGTGCCATTTGGAGAGCGCATGTTGCTGCAGCGCATCGCGCGCGAGCTGGATATTACCATCGAATCGGCATTGAACCTGGTGCTGAACAATGGCTTTCAGAAGCATCAGACTCTGGCCCTGGGTTCCACCGATGGCGAACCCGACATCCCCAGCACACTGCTTGAAATCGTCAAGCCGTGTTTTCTCGAACTGGTAGAGGAAATTAACCGGATACTGTTATTAACAGCCGCGGAAACCCATGGTCTACCGGTTAGCCGGGTTTGCCTGCTGGGCAGCATCGCTCGCTGGCCGGGTGCGCAGCAGGTACTGCTATCACTGCTCGATTTTGATGCGCCGGACGGCCAGATCGAGTTTACCCAGGTGTTCGAGGACGAAAATGATAACACCCGTGTGCCGTGGTCGGGATTGTTTTCCGACATATCGATCGCTATGGGCCTGGCACTGCAGGGTCTGATTGGCAATGAATGAAATAGATCTGTTTGCGGATTAACTGCCCCCGTGGCTGTTGTTCACCTGCTGGTTCAAGCTGGCCGCGATCAATATTCAGGCCAGCCCGCCGCGAAGGTGTTGTTACAATCGTTCGAGCGTCTGCGCAGAAGTGCTGCTCCGGCTGTAACTGGCAGCACGCGCTCGCGGTCCTGGATTTTCACCAGGTGGTCAGGTCGGGATCAATCCGCGTGATCGTCAGTCCGCCGCCTGCACGGCGGTGAGGGCAATCAAATTGAAAACATCGTCACTGCTGCAGCCGCGCGACAGATCGTTGGCGGGGTGGTTCAGGCCCTGCAGGATAGGGCCGATCGCCGTGGCAGAGCCAAATCGCTGGGCTATTTTATAGCCGATGTTGCCGGCCTCAAGGTCTGGGAATATCAATACGTTGGCACGGCCGGCAATCTGTGAATCGGCTATTTTTTGCCGGGCAATGGCCGGCACGATCGCGGCGTCCAGTTGCACCTCACCCTCTATCGCCGTCCCCGGCAATTGCTCGCGCGCAAGCCGGGTGGCCTCGCGCACCTTGTCGACCAGCGGGTGATTCGCGCTACCATCGGTGGAAAATGACAACATCGCAACGCGTACCTCGCTATCGAGGAACTGGTGCGCCGATTGCACCGTAGCAACCGCGATTTCGGCCAGTTGCGCCGCGTCAGGGTCGACCATCAGTGCGCAGTCAGCGAACAGCATGGCCTGTTTGGGATGGTGATGTTCGGCTTCAAACAACATCAGCATGAAACTCGAAACCGAATTAAAACCAGGTTTGACGCCGACGATCTGCAAGGCCGAGCGCACTCGATCGCCCGTCGTATAGACGGCACCGGCGATCGAACCGTCGGCATTACCGGCGAGCAGCATCAGGTCGGCAAAACACAGTGGATCCAGCACCTGCTGCTCGGCCTGTTGCAACGTCATGCCCTTGTGCTGGCGTACCTCCCACAGTAGCTGACTATACCTTTCGTGGTATTGCGATACGGCCGGGTCTTCGATTCTAATAGCGGATAAATCCAGATTGAGGGTATCGGCCAGCTGACGAATTACCGGCTCACGTCCGAGCAGGGTGCAATCGGCAATCGCTTCGCGCTGAGCGCGCGCTGCCGCTTCTATGACGCGGATATCTTCGCCCTCGGCCAGCACCACGTTTTGCCGGTTGGCACGGGCCTTGGTGATAATTGTGTCCAGGAAATGCATGATGTTAATCGAAATTTCCCGTAGTCCGGGGGCGATGAATGATGCAGAATGATGCACGCATAAAATTAAAGTGTCCATGAGAACACGAAAGTGTCCGTGACAAAACACATAGGGGAGTCACCTTTGATCTTGGTATACTGTATACCGGAATTCAATGCTGCATAGCAGAATTCAACTATAATTTGACCCACCTCTCTTTTGAGTTAGCTTATGACAAATCCTGCAAGCGGAGCGGACTGATATGAAAGTAGCGATTCCAGCTGAAATCCATCGTGGTGAAAAACGAGTCTCCACTTCTCCCGAAGTCGTCGGCAAATTGATCGCGGCCGGCTTCGAGGTGATTGTCGAGTCGGGTGCGGGCTCAGGCGCCAATGTGAGCGACGAGATTTTCCGCGAAATGGGTGCCGAAATAGCACGTGATGCCGAGTCAGCCTGGGGCTCTGGTGACCTGATTCTCAAGGTGCGTCCGCCGGAATTCAACAATGAACTGGGCCGCCATGAAATCGAGTTGATGCGGGAAGGCAGCCACCTGATAAGCTTTATCTGGCCGGGTCAGAATGAAGAATTGTTGCGGCATTTTGCCGAGCGCAAGGTGACAGTGCTGGCGATGGATTCGATTCCGCGGATTTCGCGCGCGCAAAAACTCGATGCGCTGAGCTCGATGGCAAATATCGCCGGTTACCGGGCTGTCATCGAGGCCGCGCATCATTTCGGGCGCTTCTTTTCGGGTCAGATTACCGCGGCCGGCAAGGTCGATCCGGCCAAGGTGATGGTTATCGGTGCCGGTGTCGCTGGACTGGCCGCCATCGGCGCCGCCAAATCGCTGGGTGCGATCGTACGCGCCTTCGATACCCGGCCCGAGGTCAAAGAACAGATCCAGAGTATGGATGCGGAATTTCTCGAGCTCGAGTTCGAGGAGGATGGCACTGGCCAGGGCGGCTACGCCAAGGTGATGAGTAAAGAATTCATCGCCGCGGAAATGGAGTTGTTTGCCCGCCAGGCCTGTGAAGTCGATATCATCATCACCACCGCGCTGATTCCGGGGAAGCCGGCGCCCAAGCTGATCACTCGCGGCATGGTCGAGACCATGCGTGACGGCAGTGTTATCGTCGATCTGGCGGCCGAACAGGGCGGCAACTGCGAGGCGACCGTACCGGACAAGGTGGTCAATCGCCACGGCGTCAACATCGTCGGCTATACCGATCTGCCGAGTCGGCTGGCGGCGCAGTCCAGCCAGCTATATGCGACCAATGTCTACAACCTGATCATGGAGATGTGCCCGCAAAAGGACGGCAGCATCACCATCGATATGGAAGATGATGTCATTCGTGGCGCCACCGTGGTGAACAGGGGTGAAATTACCTGGCCACCGCCACCGATCGCGGTGGGTGCCGAGCGCAAGCCCAGCTTCGGCGGGCAGGCGATCAATCCGGAGCAGGAGGCCGCGGAGGAAGCGGGGGCGCCGGTTGCCGCAGAACCCTCGTTGCTGGCGAGTTTCAGCAAGAGCGCCTGGTTTCCGTTGATTCTTGGCGGGCTTGCGCTGTTGGGCCTTGGACAGGTCGCGCCGCCGTCTTTCATGGCCCATTTTACGGTCTTTATTCTGTCCTGCTTCATCGGTTACATGGTGATCTGGAACGTCAGCTCGAGCCTGCACACGCCGCTGATGAGTGTCACCAACGCGATCAGCAGCATCATCATACTGGGTGCCTTGACGCAGATATCGAACAGCAGCCTGCTGATCTATATTCTC
>JAJDOF010000145.1 GCA_022340305.1 Gammaproteobacteria bacterium | reverse complement strand
ACCGTGAATTCAACTTGCTGTCCTTCGGTCAGAGTTTTGAAACCTGTGCCCTGGATTGCGCTGAAATGCGCGAATACGTCGGGTCCTGATTCTTGCTCGATGAAACCAAATCCTTTAGCTTCGTTAAACCATTTTACTTTGCCGGTTGTCTTGTCAGACATAATAATGTGTACCTTTTAAAAAAATAATATAAATGCCACGTAGGCGGTTTTGCCAGAAGCCAAGCTATAACGTTATTGAGATCAGAACGAGGAAACTACAGGAATACATCGATGAGAAGGCATAAACTTTTAACTAAGATTCAAGCTGTTGCGAACTTTAGCCAATATTTCCCCGATGTCAACTATTTATTGAGGCATAAATTTTACTTGTTGTAGTCACGTTCGACCCGTGCAATGCGGGTCTTGTAGCTGGAGTACCACTTTTCCCGCCCCATTTTTTGTGCCAGCAGGTGCTCGGAATTTCGTTTCCATGCCTTGATCGAGTCGAGATCCGTCCAGTATGAAACGGTGATGCCGAGATCTGCGCGTGCCGATTCCACGCCCAGAAAGCCGGGTTGTTGGGCCGCCAGTTCGACCATACGCATCGCGGTCTCGGCATAAGCCTCACTGAACTCCGTGGTGAGTGACGAGAATATCACTGCGTAGTAGGGTGGTTCGGGGGTTTCAGCAATCAGGCTCATGGTGAGGATCTCTGTTAACAACCCAGTTGTTCGGCCAGGTTGACGATGCTACTGCTGTGCAGGGTATTGGCGTCCCAGGGGGCGACCGGCTTCGGATTATTGCGCCCGTACTCGAAAGGGCGTTCGATGTAGGCCGTTTCGAGTCCGCAGTTGCGCGCGTGTTCGAGATCCCCGTGGTGTGCGGCCGCCAGCATGACCTGTTGTGGTTCGAGGTCGAAAGTGCGCGCTACGCCGAGGTAAGTGTCCGGGTGCGGTTTGTATTTGCGGAAGGTTTCGGCGCACAGGATGCAGTCCCAGGGTAACCCCGCGTTTTTGGCCATTTCGGTGAGCAGGCCGATATTGCCGTTCGACAGCGACGAGATGATGTAGCGTGATTTGAGGCGGGTGAGACCTGCGACCGAGTCGGGCCAGGGTTCGAGTCGGTGCCACACTCGATTCAGACGGTGGCGCTCGGCTTCTGCGAGGGTATTCAGGCCGAAATCGTCGAGCACGCGGTCGAGAATGCGCCGATGCAACTCATCGAGGATGACCCATTCGCCCTTATTCATTACTTCCTGCATGGCCGGTTGGTAACCGGCTCGCCAGGCCAGTGCGAATGCGTTGGCATCGACATCGAGACCCAGGGCGGTCACTTCGCGCGCAACCGAGCCGTGCCAGTCGACGACGGTGCCGAAGACGTCGAAGGCGATGACTTTAATTCTGTCTGCTAGATCATGCATGACCGGGTACTCCAGGTTACGTTCAGCGATAAATTCGATCTCGGCGATGATGACCGCCCGGGGTGGAATCTTACCGGGTATTCCCTGTTCGCCATAGGCCAGATGCGGTGAAATCCTCAGTTTGCGGAGGCCGCCGATGCGCATATCGTCGATGCCCTGAAATAATCCCGCGAACAGATTTTCGCGGTCGATGCGCAGGTCGGTCAGCAGGGTTGCGCCGTCGTCTTCGAGCTGCGCGCGCTCGATCAACCCCCAGGACCGGTCCCAGCGTATGGCTTCGCCCTGGTTGAGCCAGAGCCTGAGGCGCAGCTGGTAGACTCGCTGGCGTTTGATTGCGGCCCCGTCCCCGGGCCTGTCTGCCAGTATTTCTATGCCGGAACGCTTCGCTGCCAATTATGCGACCGCCTGCATCTGACTTAAATGCGCGCGCGTGAAGTTGCCTGCCGACGCCAGCAGTTCAGTGGCTCGTAGCCGCGCGGTCAAAGCCATTGCCAGGTCTTCAGCAGCAATGCGGCGCCGACCGTAATCATGATACAGGCGGCGAGAATGTTGATGCCATGCAGCGCGCGCGAATTCCTGAACAGTGCGCTGGCACGGTCGGCGAGATAGGCGTAAACCAGCTTGGCGCCGCCCACGCCGAGGATCGCGATCAGCACGATGATCAGCGTGTCCAGGGGCGTCATCGTCGACAGATCGATAAAAGCGGGGAAAAACCCGAGGTAAAACAGGATGGCTTTCTGGTCGCCCAGGGTGATCAGCAGGCCGCTCAGAAAACTTGATGACCAGGACGACAGCCCCACGCTATCGGCGGCGCGCGCCTGCGCGTCGGCGCGCCACAGCGAAATACCCAACCAGATCAGGTAGGCCGCACCGATGTACTGCACCAGGCGGAACTGATCGCCCATCATCCCGGCGAGCAATGCGAGCCCGTAAACCGCGACCAGGATGAACAGGATATCGGCAAAGACGATGCCGAGCGTGGTAAACAGGCCGTGGGTAAAACCGAATGCCGCGGCACGGGCGGTTACCGCCAGCACGCTGACGCTGGGCACGATGGCGAGTACGATCATCGAGCCCAGCAGCGCGCCGATACTGGTGATGGTCAGTGTGGTTTCCAGCCTACTGTCCGCAGCGTCTATTTGACAAGGTTACGCCTGCCAGTGAATCAGTCGAGCCGGGTCATGTCCGCGCCGCAGCACATCGGTGACTTGATCATGCCGTGGCCAGCGGGACATTTCGAAACCTGTATCTCGTCGCCACTGTCGGTGGTGATGCTGTCGTGCGCGAGCTCCTGGTTGCAGCTGCCACAGGTCATGGTGCCGATGGTCATACCGCAGGCTTCACATTTGTAAACTGCCATGGTTATCTCCTTTTGCCGAATGAATGCACAGTTTATCAGTACAAAGTAAAAAATACCGTAAGCCGACTACCACCCTGCAGGAGCCGGCAGCCGTACAGGTGGAGTGTCTAATCGCCCAGTAGTCGAATGATATCTGGCTCGGACAGTCCGCTAATCTCGATTGTCTTGCGTGGCGAGTGCTGCCCCCTGACGATGGAGACCGCTGATTTCGACAGGCCCAATGCCTGTGCCAACAGCGCGATCAATGCGGCGTTAGCCTTACCGCGTTCGGGCGCGGTACTGAGACGTACCCGCAGGCAATGGTCACGCCAGCCGCTGATTGCGCTGTGTGAGGCACCGGCGGCGACCTTCACTGCAATGCGGATAACCTGGGGACTTTCGGTCTGTTTAGCCATTATCCTGTTCAGTACGCTTGATAATCCGGTCAAGTTGATCGGCGAAGGCCTTGCGATCGCCGTGGTTCAATGGTGCCTGCCCACCGGTATCGACGCCGCTGCTGCGCAGCGATTCCAGCAGGTCGCGCATCGACAGGCGCGCCTCGATATTGTCGGCGGTGAACAATTCACCCCGTGGACTGAGCGCCTGCGCCTGATTCGCGATGATCTCGGCGGCGAGCGGAATATCGCTGGTAATCACCAGGTCGCCGGGGTCGAGGCGCTTGACGATTTCAGCGTCGGCCGCGTCATAACCGGGGGCTACGCGCATGAAGCTGATGTGGCGCGAGGGCTTGATGCGCACCTCGTGATTGGCGACCAGCACCAGCGCGATCCCGGTGCGCTCGGCGGCACGAAACAGGATTTCCTTGATCGGATTCGGGCAGGCGTCCGCGTCGACCCAGATTTTCATCGGTGCTGACTCACGGGAAGATGCTCATCAGATCGTGCATCAACGAATGCGTTTGCTATCGCGACCGGCCAGGTACTGCGGCAGGTCGTCGTCGGGCCTGGCCCAGCTGGCACCCGAGGCAACATAGATGTGCGCATCCGGCCTCACCGGCACTTCGTCATCGAAACCGCCCAGGGCAATCTCGACCAGGTCGGGATCGGCATTGGGACTGGCAAAGGTCAGGCTCGAACCGCAAATTGCGCAGAAGCGACGCGTGGTGCCGTTGGCTGCGGTATACGCCTTGAGTGAATCTTCGCCGGACAACCAGCGAAAATGTTCGCGGCGCGCCTCGGCGATGGTAGCGAAGGCGGCGCCGTGAAACTTGCGGCACATCGAGCAATGGCAATGGCCGGTTTGCGCTGCAAATTGATCGACTTCGAATTGTATGGCTGTGCATAAACAGCTACCCCGGTAAGGTCCCTGCATCATATTCTCCAGTTCTACTCTTGCTTTTTTTGATTGGTACCGACGCGCCAGGGCTAGCGGGCGATCGGCCCGACGTACAGTTCGGTATCGTACTCGAAGTCGATCGCACCATCGACCGCGTACTGATCGAATAAAGCCAGCAATTCGGTGGCCAGCGGAATGAATTGCGGCGATTTTTCGTCGGGACAGTAGGACGACGATTTCAATCTGCCCAGCAGACCAGCAAAATCGAGACATTGGCTGTTGTCCAGCACGACGCGCTGCATTTCGTTTACGGCGAAAAAGCGCTCAAGGTCCGCTTTGCCGAGGTTCATGTGGTTTACCTTGCCGTATTCTGGCGAGAATTCCCGCAGGATAGTGTCGTAGCTCTGCTGGAATGGCCGGCTCAGTTTACGCTTGTTCCAGATCAATGCGAGCTTTCCGTCGTCCTTCAGGATCCGCCTGAACTCCTGCTTCGCACTGTCCGTATTGAACCAGTGGAAGGCCTGGGCGACCGTTACCAGGTCGATCGATGCGGAAGCAAGACAGCTGTTTTCTGCGCTCGCATCGATGCTGCTGAAGCGCGCTTCATCGACCAGCAGCGTTTCCGCGGCCTCGCGCATTTCGCGATTCGGCTCAAGCGCATACACCTTGAATCCCGCCTGTAACAACCGGCGCGTAAATATGCCGGTGCCGGAGCCGATATCCGCGACCACCGCGGGTCCTTGCAGTCCGGTCCGTTTGCGTATTTCCGCCACCAGTGATGCCGGGTAATCCGGGCGGAACTTTTGATAGTCGTCGACGCGACCGGAGAATCTTTCAACTGATTTCATCTTTCTATCATCCTGCTGCGCGGCAACAGCAGCGCTATTTGGCGGGTTTCCGGGAGCGCCCGCGAGCCGGTTCGATCTCGGCCAATAACTGCAAGGCCATTTGTTCCATGCGCTCGAGACCGATATCGGCGCGCTCCAGGAAGTCCTCATCAAGCGTATCCGGGTTGGCCCAGTATCTGCCACGAATATCGCAGCGTTTGGCCAGCTTCGCCAGACCGAGGTCACCAAGGCGAAAACCCAGTTCGGTCCACAGGCCTGCCAGATGCGCCTCGGTGGCGTGTTGTTGTTTGCCCGTATCTTGCAGTTGCCGCAGGTAAGCCTGGGTATGCCGTGCGGCCACGACGACCGCGCGCAAGGCTTCGGTGGATTCGCGTTTGCGTTGTTGTCTGGCGCGGCTGAGATTGCCGAGCCACTGGCGCAGATGCCTGAACAGTTGCCACAGGCTGGTGTCGGAAATCATCGTCATATCAACTCAACTGATCGCCCCACGCGATCAGCCAGACAGGCAAGTTCACTGGCAGCGCGCACCGGCTTGAACGGGTAATCGTATTTTTCGGCGATGACCCCGGGGCTCCAGAAATCGTCGATCAACCTCAGTTTGTGTTGCTGTTTCAGAGCTTGATACTGCATCGTAATCTCCGCCTTGAAGCGTCTCTCGCGAGGATCGAATTCACTCGCCTGTTTCGAGATTGATGTAGGCCTGCTCGGTAAACGGTGGAGTACATACCGCATAGAATATCAGTTGCCTGTCACCCGTGTTGGCAATACGTTGCGCCTTGCCCGGCGGGATGCGCACCACGTCGCCGGGCCCCACCGCAGTTGCCTCTATGCCTTCGACCTCGACCAGTCCCGCACCGGACACGATAATGTAGCGTTCCCCGGTGTCGTGCAGACGATGCCAGGCGGTTGTCACGCCGACATCGACACGGGCGCGCGCAATCGATAGCAACTCATCCCCTGAATCGTTGGCGATCTCGGTGATGTGACAGCGCTCGGCAGTTTCATATTCCTGTGAGCTGTCTTTCTTTCTGACTTCCGCGCGCATGCTGGCCCCCGATTTAATCCGGGTTTCGCTCCAGGCAAGGCCCGTTGTTCAAAAACTGCAGGTCCCTGCCGGCTGTGATCGCGATGGCTCAGGCCTTCTTGATCAGCTGTACCACGAAGATCAGTGCGATAGCGCCAACCGTCGCCGTAATGAGCGTGCCAATCAAGCCCCCCGCGGAAATGCCGAGCAGGCCGAAGATAAATCCGCCGACCACGGCCCCGACAATGCCGATAACCATATTGCCGATGATGCCGTAGCCTTTGCCTTTCATGACGCTGCCGGCAATCCAGCCAGCGATAGCGCCGATGGCAAGAAAGATAAGTAGACTGGTAATGTCCATGATAACCCCTGGTTAATTTTTCATTAAGAATGCGCCAATGGCAATGCAAACAACCGCACCGATGTAGAGCACCATGACATTATCGGTAGGCGAACCGGTAAAGGCGGTGGATAGCTGGGATTGCAGCCCTTCGGATTTTTGCAATCCCCAGATTGCGAGACCGGCGCCAGCCGCCAGCAGCGCAATGCCGAATAGTTTTTTGGACGAACCTGATCTAGCCATTTTGTACTCCGTTATTTAGCGGGTAACAATATCGAGCTGCAGATAGCGATGCGCGACCCTGTGCCAGACATCAGCCAGATAAACGCGAAATCACAATCGCCCGGCACCGGCTAATCGCTTTGCAGCGTGCGAGCGCACCCGGGCAGGGCCGCAGCGCGGATTTCCTGCAAGGTGACGGCAGGCTTGAAATTCAAAAGCGGTCTGATGTTCCTGCACATGGTTTCCGATTCTCCGTGAATCATGCCGTGCGACGCTGGGTGCCATTCCCTTACTGAACATTGCTGAAGTGACAGAATAATAGCGAGATTCGGTTGTATACGCTATTCCCGCGGGAATTTTAATTTGCGCCTGTGTGCCATTATCGGGATACTCGCGCGCAAAGACGGTGGGAGATAAACCTTGCGAGTATCGACTGACCTGGTGTTCGGGCGCGATCTAAGACAGCAATTGCGCGCGGTGCTTGCCGATGGCGATCGCTCACCGGGAATTCCACCCGCCTGTTATGCGGACGATGACCTGTTGGCGCTGGAACGCAGTGCGATTTTCCGCAAGGGCTGGGTGGGCCTGGGTCGTAGCGATCGCTGGCCGCACGGCGGCGATTACTCGGCGCTGGACATCGCCGGTGAACCGGTAATCCTGGTGCGCAACAAGGCTGGCGTTTTGCAGGCCTTTGCCAACAGTTGCCGGCATCGAGGCAGTCGGCTGTTGGCGGGTGATGGCAATTGCAAGAAAATCAAATGTCCGTTCCACTGGTGGACCTACGATCTCGAGGGCCGGCTCAAGGTTTGTTCGCGCATGGAAAACGCCATCGATTTTGATCCGGCAGATTATGGCCTGGTGAAATTTGCAGTAGCTGAGCGGCACGGTTTCGCCTGGCTCTGCCTTGCGCATCCGGCGCCGGCAATCGACGACTGGCTGGGCGATTTTGCACATTTTCACGGATTCTGGAATCTACCGCAGTGGCGCACGACGCGGGTACGTGACTTGGAAGTCGACTGTAACTGGAAAACTTTCATCGAAGTGTTCAATGAGTATTACCACCTGCCCATGGTACACCCCGAGTCGATCAGCCGATTGTATCCCGAACCCGATGCGGCAGATCAAACCAGTGGCCAGTACACCACCCAGTTCGGCGTGACCGAGGGTGTCGCAGCCCTGCTCCAACAAAGCCAGCAGCACGCGCTGCCAGCGGCGCCGGGCTTGCAGGGGCGCGAGGCGATGGGTACGCGCTATACCTGGATTTATCCGAACATGACATATGCGCTATCACAGGACTCGATGTGGATCTACCAGGCGTTGCCGATCACGGCAGATCGTTGCCGGGTGGTACAGACCATCTGTTTCCCGGCTGAGACGTTGATGCTCGAGGATTTCGGGCAGCGTGCTGAACATTACTATGAACGGATCGATGCGGCACTCGCCGAGGATTTGCCCTTTCTGCAACAACAGCAGATCGGTCTCGCCTCGAGCTATGCCCGGCAGGGGCGCTTTTCGGCGCTGGAACCCAGCGTGGCGCGCTTCGCCTACTGGTATGCGCAACAGATGCTGCGACAACTCGACCACAGACCGGAGTAACTATGAGCCTGCAAATCAGAAAAATCGTGCGTTACGTCGACGAAACCCTTATCGAAGGGGGCAGGGCGGCCGAACGTCCCTGGATCATGGTGGCCGTTGCGGTGGTCATCAGAAATCCCTGGGCAGGACAGGGTTTCGTCGAAGACCTGCGCAGTACTATCCTTGAAGTGGCGCCACCGCTGGGCGAAATCATGGTGCCTGATTTGCTCGCCACCATCGGCGGTGCTGACAGGGTCGAGGCCTACGGCAAGGCAGCGGTGGTCGGTATGAACGGAGAAGTCGAACATGGCTCGGGCATCATCCATACGCTGCGTTTCGGCAACCAGTACCGGGTCGCCGTCGATGGCAAGTCATTCCTCAGCTTTACCAATAAGCGTGCCGGTCCCGGTACTGCAATTACCATTCCGATGATGCACAAGGATGACGCCGGTTTTCGTGCGCACTATCTGACACATGAGTTCCATATTCCGGACGCGCCGGGCGCAGATGAAATCGTCATAGCACTCGGCGCCGCGAGCAGCGGGCGTCCACATCATCGTATCGGTGATCGCTACCAGGACATGGCGGAGATGCAGGTCGACCAGACCGGGAAGCCGGCGGCGAAGTAGCTGGAAGCCTGTGTCGGTATTAAAACGATTAACGCAGGCAGATTTGCCGGGTAAGCGCAATTAAGAATTGTTTATTGGCACCCACGAAGATCGGGGCCCGAGGCTCTTTGGGGCCGATTATTCCGTGCCGTCGGAATGGTTCCTGGCAGGCGACTGCAGGCCTTCTTTCGCAGACTGGAAGAAATCGGTGGCCAGCATGGCACAAACGGCAACCACGATGATGGCGAAAGGTAGCGCTCTGATCGACTCCGCGAGCCCCAGCACGAAAGCCATGAAGATGCCGACTGAAATTGCTCCGGTAATGATGTTGTCCATATCGTTCTCGCTCGGTTGATCGCTTCAGTATAAGAGAAATTAGTGCTCGCCTGCATCCGGATTGTCGTTTTGCAAGACCCCCAGTAACCAGCGCGCGCTGCGAAACAGGCGCGCATCGTCGTTTCTTTCACCCACCATCTGCACGCCCATGGGCAGACCGTTCGGGCTTTGCAGTATCGGCAGATTGATAGCCGGTGTTCCACAAAAGGTCCAGATGGTGTTCATCACCGGGCTGCCGGTGGCATCGATGCCGGCAGGTGCCGGACCAGGAGTCGCAGGCGTCAGGATGGCGTCATAATCTTCAAACACTTCGCCGAGAAATTCGTTGTAGTCCTGCATGCGCGCCAACGCCTGGCTGTAGTCTGCATCACTGACCTGCTGTCCGCGCTCGATCATCTCGCGCAAGACATCACTTAATTGCGCCTGGCCCTGTTGGTACTCAGCGGCGAAGCTGCGCGCCAGGTCAGCTTCCATCACTCGACGATGGTCTTCGTGCAAATCCGCGAAGAAGGGCGGCATATCGACGATATCGACGGTTTTGGGTTGCGTCTCATTGGTGGCCTCGATGAGTTCGCGTAAGGCATCCTTGGTTTGCTGATCAACCTGCTCCCAGACCGGTGTGCGAATAAACGCGAAATGCGGGTCAACGGGTACCTCCTCGGCCATGATGCGAGCGAGGCAGGGTGGGGCGATCGGTGTCATCGCCTCATCCTGGGCATCGAAGCGCATCAGCACGTCGGCGATCAGCGCGAGGTCGGCGAGATCGCGGGCGAACACGCCGATAGTATCGAGCGGTGGCGATTGTTTGAGCACGCCGTGGCGCGAAATGCGTGCGAAGCTGGGTTTATAGCCGTAGACCCCGCAATAAGCCGCGGGTCGAATGATCGAACCATTGGTCTGGGTGCCGACACTGAGCGCTACCATGGCAGCGGCAACCGCGGCCGCCGAACCGCTCGAAGAGCCGCCCGGGGTGTGCTCGGGATTGTGCGGGTTGCGCGTCTTGCCGGGCGCGTACACCGCCATTTCCGTGGACACGGTTTTGCCGAGGATAATAGCGCCTGCCTCTTTCAACAATGACACCAGGGTGGCGTCGCGTGGCGGCCGGCGCCCCTGGTGCAAGACCGTGCCGCGTTCGGTCGGATAATCGGCGGTGTCGATAATGTCCTTGATGCCGATCGGTAAGCCGTGCAATGCCCCGATGGGTAAACCGCGTTTGCGAAATTCATCGGCTGCGCGGGCTTGCTGCAGGGCGATGTCGCGGTCTAAATGCGCCCAGGCACCAATCGTCGGTTCGAGCTCGTCGATACGTGCGAGACAGGCTTCGACCAGCTCGCAGGAAGTCAGCAACCCTTTTTCAATCAGCGCTCGTGCAGCTGTTGCGCTCTGCAGATTGGACAAAGCAGGGTTGAATCGATCCATTTGTGTCATTCCGGCCGCTAGCCGAACAGATAGACCGGTAACCACAACGCGATACCGGGGAAGTTATACAGCAGTACCATCGAGAACAGGATGATCGCCAGGTACGGCATGATGCCGCGGAAAATATCCATCAACTGTATGTGTGGCGGTGCAACACCCTTCAGGTAATAGGCGGCCATCGCCATCGGTGGCGTCAGGAACGAGGTTTGCAGGTTAAGCGCCACCAGGATTCCGAAAAACAGTGGATCGACGTTAAATGTCTCCAGCATCGGCAGGAAGATCGGCACGAAGATGATGATGATCTCGGTCCACTCCAGCGGCCAGCCGAGCAGGAAGATGATCGACTGTGCCAGCACCAGGAAGCCAACCTGGCCGAGGTCCATCGACAGCACCCAGTCGTTGATAAGATCGTGACCGCCGAGATAGGAAAACACCGAGGCAAAGGTCCAGGAGCCAACGAATAGCCAGCACACCATCGCCGAAGTTTTTGCGGTCAGGTAAACCGCTTGCTTCAGCCGGTCCCAGTTGAGCGAGCGATAGCACATGGCGAGGAACAGCCCGCCGAACGCGCCGACACCGGCGGCTTCGGCCGGCGTCGCCAGGCCCATCAAGATGGCGCCGAGCACGCTCATGATCAGCAGCGCCAGCGGGATGAACGAGGTGACCAGCTCCCAGGCGATGCGACGCAGGGAGGGAACATCCTCTTCCCTGGGTTTGGGCGCGAGGCTCGGGTTCAGGGTCGCCCGCCCGACCACGTAGACCATGTAAAGACCGGCCAGCAACAGCCCGGGGAACATGGCCGCGGCATACAGGCGCAACGGCGAGATTTCGGCAATGGCCGAGTAAACAATCAGCATGATCGATGGCGGAATCAGGATACCGAGGCAACCACCGGCGCAGATGACACCGGCGGCAAAACTTTCGTCGTAGTTGGCTTTCAGCATGGCCGGGAAGGCGAGCATGCCCATCAGCGTAACCACTGCGCCGATGATGCCTGATGCGGTTGCGAAGATGGCGCAGGTGAATAATGCGGCGACCGCCATGGAACCCGGCAGATGGCGCGCGGCCAGCTGAATGCTGAAAAACAGGCGATTGACTATGTTGGCCCTTTCGACCACGTAGCCCATGAATAAGAAGAGTGGGACGGCCACCAGTACGTCGTTGGACATGACCGAGAAGGTGTTCTGTACGAACAGGTCAAAGATTCGATTGTCGAATATGTGCTGCATGCGAAATTCATCGTAATAGGCGTAGTAGCCGAAGCCGAGGCCCATGGCGATCAGCGTAAAGGCGATTGGAAATCCCAGCAGCACCATGAAGATGAACAGGCCGAGCATGAATACCGCAACTACCGGATCAGACATGACCTGCCTCCTGTTGCTTGCGTTCTTCTTCCAGGCGGCGCAAATCCTGCTGCTCGTTGATCAACATGGTTTCAGTTTCCTGCACGTCTTGTAAGCGTGGCGGCCAGGCGCCGGTCCTGATACAGATGATACAGCGCGTCATTTCAGCGAGCCCCTGGAGTAATACCAGGCAACCGGAAATCGGTATCAGGGTTTTAAAGAAATAAATTTGAATTCGTGACGGACTGCTCCAGCTCACTTCCTTGTAAAACCAGGAATCGGCAGCGAAGCCGTAACCATAGAAGATCAGTGCGAGTGCGCCGGGCACCAGGAACAGGGTGTAAAGCACCAGGTCGATTTTGGCCTGGGTTCTTATCTTCAGCAGGCGGTAGATGACGTCGCCACGCACGTGAGCATCCTGTGACAGCGCGTAGGCGCCGGACATCATGAACAGTGCGCCGTACATTTGCACGCTCATGTCGAAGGCCCAAACCGTCGGTGCGTTGAGCACATAGCGCATGAACACTTCGTAACAGGTGGAAAAGGTCAGGATCACGATGCACCAGGCAAAGGACTTGCCGGACCAGGCGCTCAAACTATCGATAAAATACAGAATACGGGTCATGGTGAAACACCTGGCGTAATCAAATCAGTCGAAAGGGTAAAAAGCGGGGCGGCGCTTGACACGCCACCCCGCAGCCAGTTAACGCTCGGGAACTACAGTTTGCCGAAGTAGTGTTCGTAGGCGCCCTTGTAGTCGGGAGAATTGTTCAACGCGTAAGCGCCGTGTCGCTTGGCCCAGGTCATTTGTGAATCCAGTACTTTCTTGAAGAAAGGATCGGAGTCACTGATGCGCTTGGCGACAATATCCCAGGCTTTCAGCTGGTCTGCCATGACGGCGTCCGGGGTACGGTAGACGTTGACGCCGAACTTCTCCTTGAGTTCGACCAGGTCTTTCGAGTAACGCTCCATCGCTTTCCATGCCATGTCCTGTGACGCGGCCTCTGAAGCGTATTCCAGGATCGCCTGGTGTTCGGGGTTGAGTTTCTCAAAGAGTGTCTTGTTGAAAATGATTTCAAAACATTCCTGCGACTGGTGAAAGCTGGCGAGATGGTAATGCTTGGAAACGTCCTGCATACCAAAATCCTTGTCCGAGGTCGGGTTGTTGAATTCGGCCGCGTCGATCAGGCCGCTTTTCATCGCCGGCTGGATTTCACCGCCGGGCAGCTGTACTACCGACATGCCCATTTCCTGCAGTACGTCCGCTGCCAGGCCAACGGTACGATACTTCAAACCTTTCATCTGGCTGCTCTTGGTGATGTGTTCCTTGAACCAGCCCAGCGGTTGTGCCGGCATCGGGCCTGAGAAGAAGCCCACCAGGTTGAGCTTGAGCCGTTCGTGCATCAGTTCGTAGTAAAGCTCTCTACCACCGCCGTAGGCAATCCAGCCCATCAGTTCGTTGGCGGTCCAGCCGAAGCAGGGACCAGTACCGAACAGCGATGCAACCGGGCTCTTGGAATACCAGTAAGCCGTTACCAGGTGCGCGCCATCGATGACACCCTTGTGCACCGCGGTTTGCATTTCAGCGGTCTTGACCACGGCGCCGACGCCGAGCAGGTCAATTTTCAGTGAACCGCCGGACATTTTATTGACGCGATCGACGTAATCCTGGGCGAACTCGAGAAAGATACCGCCACCCCAGGCTGCCTGCACCTTGAGAACGACAGGATTGGCGGCTACCGAGATATTCGGAAATGAGGCGGCTGCTGCGCCACCTGCAATTGCGGCTGCGCCGGTGGTTAGGAATTTGCGACGTGATGTCGTTTTTTCGGTCATTAGATACGCTCCTCTTATTTTTGGCTACATAAAATGGTTGGCGATTTTATCGTGTACTCAATCGGACGTGAATCCCGTGCCTCATGGAGCAGGTTTCAAATCGCCGGTCCTGCTCCGGAATTTTGCTTGAGAGACTATGAAGCCGAATTAAACCACACAATCCGGGTATATTGTATACCAGCGTGCATCCATGCTTGCAAAACAACTGCGTTTCAGCACTGCTACAGGCAAAAAGCTCGCCCAGAGTATATGACCAGCGGCATCGAATTCACAGTCTTTTTTGAGGGTTATTCGCTTGCTAGGCGACGCGATCGCCCGGTTCGTCACCGTCGAAGATCGCGACCAGGTTGGCAATCGCGCGATATCCCATGGCGATGCGGGTCTCATATGTGGCGCTACCGATGTGGGGCAGCAGGAATACATTGTCGAGTTTGCGGTATCCGGGATGGATCCCGTCGGGCTCACCATTGAAAACATCGAGACCGGCGGCGCCGATAGCGCCGCTGTTGAGCGCTGCGACCAGGGCGTCGTCATCGATTACACCACCGCGCGAGGTATTGACCAGGATCGAATCGGCATGCATCAATGCGAGTCGCTCACGGTTCATCAGGCCCCGGGTCGATTCCATCGCCGGACAATGGATCGACAATACATCGATGTTCGCGAGCAGGGCTTCCACGCTGTCGTGGTAAACGGCATCGCCTGCCTGAACCGGGTCCAGAGGCTTGCGGTTGTGGTAATGAATCGTCATGTCGAAGCCACGCGCACGCTGTGCTACCACCTGGCCGACACGGCCCATGCCGAGGATACCGAGGCGCTTGCCGGTGGTCTGGCGGCCAACCATGAAATCGGGGCTCCAGTCTTTCCATTGCCGGTTGCGCACCAGGCGCTCACCTTCGCTGGCGCGGCGCGCTGCGCCGAGCATAAGCAGTATCGCGATTTCCGCGGTCGCGTCCGACAGCACATCAGGAGTGTTGGTAACGATGATGCCTTTTTGCTTTGCGGCATCGAGGTCGACGTGGTCGACGCCGACGGAAAAATTGGCGATGGCCTTCACGCGTGCAGGCAGTTGCGCAATGGTGTCTGCTGGAAATTTTTCCGTGTGGCAAGGCAGAATGGCATCGGCCTGGGCGGCGAGCTCCAGCAGTTCAGCCGTGCTGTAAAGACGGTCATCGGGGTTCAATAGCGTGGTAAAACGCTCACCCAGTTTCTGCTCAACCGCAGCGGGCAGTCGGCGCGTCACCAGCACGACAGGTTTGTTATCCATCTTGCTTCTCTGCTAACTATTTATGTTGACGCCGACTGATTCATTTCGCGATACAGTTTTAACGCCATTCGAGCGGTGACCATAGCGGCTATTATCAGCAGTGTCCAGAGCAGCCATTTTTTCCACGGTAGCGTGGGCTGTGGCGCAAGCCGCGCCTCACCACCCGATTCCGCGATCGCACCCAGGCTCGCCAGCCCGGCATTTTGTTGCGCCTGCTGCAGGCTGCCCTGAATGATTGCGGATAAATCGCCAGCCGGCGCCACGCTTGCGTAATTGCCCCAGGCAAGGGTATAGGGGGCGTTGCCGTCGCCGAGAAACAGTAGTTCGTATTGCGGGTAAATTAACTCGATGGCTGGCGCGGCCGACAGGGTCGTAGCACTGCTCAGCGTGATGCTGCGATAGGGCCGGCGCGCGAGCCTGATCGGGGCGCTCGGACTGATATCGGCGTTTTCGATATTGTGTTGGTGAAACTCACGTTGTATCAGCGACCTTGTGTCGTCGTCATCCCAGCTCGCATAGAGCTGACCGCTGATCACGCTGTTCGGGGCGCCCGGTATTACCCGCAGGGATTCGGCGCTGACCTGTGACGGGAAGTGGGCCGTGTAATAAAGGATATCACCGTCATCCAGGCTTTTTGTTTCGATGCGGTGACGCAGAACCGGCGCGCTCCCCGTTGCACGGTAATGTCCCGTAACCCGTCGCAACTCGAAGTGCGTGACGTTTCCCAGTGGAGTCAGGTGCAGGTAGCGATAACCCGCAGGAATGTCCTCGATGCTGCGCCAGCCGAGATCCGCCGCGTCAAGATTGGTCAGGCGCTTGCGCGGTTTTATCACGCGCAGATCGTCGAGTGCGTTGCCGACCTCGACCTTGAGCTCGAGAATCTGCTCGGCGGGTTCATGTGTCCACTGTAATTCGATACGCTCGAATTTTGGCACGGTGTCGTCGTCGCCCAGTTCGACCAGGTAATCCTTGCGCCGGGTTTGCACCGGTACGGTCCGGGTCGTTTCCAGCTCCGTTAGTGAACCGGCCTGCCGGCTTTGTTCGCGCGTGGTCACGGTTTTTGAATGCTGGCGCAGAAAGTGGCTGAATTCGTGAACTGGCAGCGACCGACTGAGTTCCTGGACGGGCGTCGCCGCGCGCATAATCGTATGTACCAGCTGCTTGCCCTGCGCGTTGAAGACGGCGATATCACCCAGGTCGGCGCGGGTCAGGGCGAGGATGACCTCCAGTGACAGGGGAACCCGCTGCAGGGACTGATCGTTCTCGCCGAGCTGCGCCTGGTAGGCGAAATCTGACTGTGCGGGCAGCGCAGTCGTCGGCATTAGTAACGCTACTATCCACAGGGATCGCAATAATCTAGGCATGAGCAGTATCTTCCGGGTCGCGCACCGGCCCGGACTGGCGGGGTGGAATCGGCGAGAAATACCCGGTTGCCACCAGCAGGCTGCCGACCACCAGGAACGATACGATACGCTCGACGGTGTCACTGGCACCCAGGTCGACAAAAAACATCTTCACCAGCACTGCGCCAACCAGGGCGGCACCGGCAATCCAGGCCGGGCGGATCAGGCGGCGCGAGGCAAACAACATCGCTGCCATACCGATAATGGTCCACAGGATTGATATGGCGGTCTGCACGCGCGTATCGCCAAGCATCGTCGACAGGTCAAATGGAATGTCGACGTAGTGGTGCATGCTACGGGTCAGCACTGCGGTCAGCCAGATGAAGCCGAACCCCGAGAGGATGATCCACAGGTGATTGCGTTGCACCAGCTTGCCCGCTGTTACCAGCTTGAGGCTGACCAGTGCCAGTAACATAAACGCGATCTGGCTAATATCAAGCGGATTGAGGAAGGGGATATACGGCAGCGGTGCGGGGTCGCCGCTGTTGGTCAGGTTGATGATCAGGCCCCAGATGAGCAGCAGCGTTGACAGGGTGGCGATGATCGCGATCTGCAAATCTGCACCCAGGCGCTTGATCGCCGGCATCTCTGCGAGCTGGGCAACGCGTGTGACGAGCAACGGCAGTAGCGCAAACAGTGCGGCGTAACCCGCGGCATGAATATCGAGACGGTGATCAATAATCCACAGCAGTTCGAGTGACAGAATCAGCGTCACCAGCAATACCCACCCGCAATGCGATGCGATAATCACCCAGCTCGGCCAGGCGAGGCTTTCGAGTTTGCTGATAATCCAGTAACCGGTGGCAACTGCGGCGATCCAGAAATACAGATCGGGTTTGACCAGTACATGATTGTTGTCGACCAGTGAATACAGGGCGATGAACATCAGTGTGGGCAGCAGTAGTGCCGCGTTGACGGCTGCCGGCATCCACTGCCAGTTGCGCAGCCGATCCAGGTAAACCAGGATGGTCGCGGTGGCCGTAAACAGCACCAGCCAGGCACAGACTTCGTTATCTCGCAGGTACTCGTCAATCTGCACCAGGGCGCTGACCAGCCACCAGCCCATCGCCCACAGGTAGAACGCCAGATGCAGCCTGCGCAGCCTGAACTCGGTGGCCTGCAGGTAGAGCATGCGTGCCGATATGAACCCGCCGAGAGCAATGAATACCCCACCGAGAAAAGCGGGATTGAGCCAGGCAGAACTGCCCACATCGTCGATGTTGCGCAGCACGAATAACAGGCCGGCGCCGAATTGCAGGGCAATTGCGAAGCACTGGGCATAAAAACGTTTTTGTCGAATCGAAACCCACAGAATCCCGGCCGCTTCGAGTGCCCAGGCCGCGCTGCTCCAGTGGCCGTCGAGCGCATAGGGTATCGCCAGGGTGGCAAATACGACGCCGATTGCGAGCATCGCTTCTGCCAGCAGGCGGAACTCTGCACCGATGTGCCGCCAGGCGAAACGTGCCAGCAGGATGTAGTATACCCCCATGCCCGCCGAGGCCGCGGCAATTCCGTAGTCAAACTGTCGCAACATCACCATCAACAGGCTGGATACGATGACCGGCGTACCGAACACGAGGCTACCGTCGACCAGACCCGTCAGCTGTTCGGGTTGACGCAGTGCGTAGAGAACGCCGATCAGGCTATACATCAGCAGAAACAGCAACAGGAAGGCGCTCGCGGGCAGCCAGTCCTGGGGTTGGTAACTGAATGCTACCCAGGCGGCGAATACGCCAAAAGTAAATACAAAGCCGACCAGGTTGAGGGAACGCCAGGCGCGGTACCAGGCAATCGCGAACACGGCGGCATTCAACACCGCGTAATAGCTGAACAGACCGATGTAGTTGCCGCTGTCGGAGGAGGCCAGCAGCGGCGCGAGAAAACCACCAAGCACCGCGCAGATCGCCAGTGCCTTCGAGTTCTGCAGGATTGCCAGCGCTACCGCAGCGGCGGAAAACAATACCAGTAAGCCGAAGGTCAGATCTGCTGGAAGCAGCTGCGCGATGCGGAAAGCGGCAAAGATAGTGATGTAGATAACGCCGATGCCTCCACCTTGCAGGAGTAGTCCGTATAGCGCTTTACTGCGCCGCAGATACCAGCCACACAGCAACAGTCCGAGGCCGCCGGCGGCAGCACCCATGAAACGCAATTCGATCGGGATGCGCGAATTTTCAGCCGCATACTTGAGCAGGAAGGCAACACCGAAGAACAGCACCAGGATACCGATGCGTACGAACAGGTTGCCATCAGTAAAGTATCCGCTCGCTGCGCGGGCCACGCGCCGTATCAGATCTTCAAAACGATCGACTGGATTCCTGCCACGTGCAGCAGCGACTGTCGCCGGCTGTGGCGATTGCGTAACTCTGTCAGTGATAGCGGGAGTCTGGTTGTCTGCCATTTCAGCGCTGGCATACCCTGCAGGTGGCGCAATTTCTTCAGGATCTTTAATTGTTTCCCTTGCGACCTTTTGTTCGGCAGGAGATGCCGGCTGTGGTGTTGCAACCGCTTCGATACCGGGGCTGCTGGAAGCCGTCGCGCGGAGTGTTTCCAGGCTAACGCCGAGGCCGTCGATCTGGGCCTGCATGCTGGCTATTTTCTTGCGCGTGTTGACCATCACCAGGATGGAGACCAGCGGCAGTGCGATAATGGCCAGTACCACCAGGATAATGAGGAATATGATTTCGTCCATTTCGTGTTAGCTCGGTTTGAGCCTCTCGCTGGTTTTCGCAAGTCAGGTGGTGGCCCGTTTGATCTATTGCCAGTCCAGTTTTCCGGTGCTGGATTTTCTTCTGGGTGATTGCCACGTTTAATCAGCCAAACCAGTCGAAAGCATAGTTGCCCGGCGTCATATCACAATGCTTTTCTGTAGATGTACCGGTTAGCGATACCTGCGGTGCTGTATGCTGGCCCGTGTCCTGTCTACCAATGCAACTCGGCGGAAGGTAGAATGGCGCCTCGATTTCGCCCTGGCAGCGCGCCGGCTCCGGTAACCATCCGCATGCAAATTAATTTCGCAAAGGTATTCAATTTTCTCTACGGACCTTACTTCAAGGTTACTGGATTCTTTTATCGGATCTATGCCGCAAATCGAGCCCGTGTCGAGCGCCTTAAAGCCAATCCCCGATTCGCAGCGCTGTTGCGGGTCTTGACGGTGCTGGTATTGGTCGGCTGGATTCTGATCTGGATGTTTGCCTCCGAGGAGGATCGTACGCGCCTGGTTGACGAAGTCAGGCAGTCAATAGGTATTGCCGATCCGCAAGCCACGCAAATCGATGCCGAAGGAACCACGCAGTAATTTGCCGGCAGCAGGCAATGCCCGGCCGCGCGGTGTTTAGCCAAAACAGGTCCCGTCCCGTATTACCCCGAGAAGCGAGTTATGACCCCAGGGCCAGCGGCGGCCTATGCGTCCACCAGGCCTAGCTGCCTGGCGATACTGGCCGAATCGTAGTAATCACGACCTTCGACAACCATGCCGTCGGCCACGCGCATGACGCAGCAATAACGGGCTTCCATGCGGCGCCCACTCGCTGGGAATGTGCCAAGGCTGGAATGCAGGGGACCGGTATGTGTGCCGCGATTGACATATTCCACGACCGCCCAGTTATCCTGTACGATGATATTCACGACATCGAGTTCACCATCGGGAAAAGCCTCGCGCCAGCGGTGGTAGTCACGCGTGTAACCTTCGCGGCCCGGCAGCAGCTCACCCCGGGCAATGTCTTCGAAGTAGCAATCCTCGGCGATGACGGCGGCGCCGCGTTGCGGATCCCGCAAGTCCCAGGATTCGTGGAAAATCCGCACGATTCGTTCGGTCTCGGTCATTTTCCTTTTTTTGTACGAACTCATGCTCATGTGCGAACCCATGCCGGCAATCCTCAAAGTTGATTTTATCCAGGGCAACCTGTAGGGGGCTCATGAACTCCCGGGTACCCGACGCTATTTGCGCCTGATTATATAGGCCGCATCGTGCGCTGGACAGCGACAGTTGACGGAGTGGCAGAGACCGTGGCGTGGTTTTCCGGTCGGTGCGGGTCCCACCGGGTTCTACGCATGGCCGGCCTTCATGCAGCAGTTCACCGCCCTAGTGCAGGAGCGGTTATCGGCAGCCCATCGCTAAAAGCATGTTCAATCTGATCACTGATAGTCATGAAAGCCGCCAATCCGACAACTGCACAGGAGTGTTCAGAGAAACGCCTACGACTGGAACTGGCTGGACACGATCAGCAGTAATCCGATAACCGTCAGCGCCGCGCCGATGACGGCGAGGCGCGCAATCGGTTCGGAATGAGCGATGCGCGCCAGCCGAAGGCTTTCAAGCCGGTCTTTAAGCCAGAACAGGCCGATAATCAGACCTACCAGCCCGACTCCGATGAGTGCCAGGTAAATGCCCAGGCGCATTATTAAACGCCACTCCGATATATCTTGCGGTCAGGGTATGTCTCGATTCGCCGCTGCATAATGTTGTTGCCTTGTGGCCCGAACAGGATCGGACAGGATAAATCCAATCTGTCATTTAGCAACCGCTTTCAATACTAAATTCGAATCTCTGTGACCCATCGCGATTTAGCTCCGCCCAACTCGAACCTTGCCGGATTCCCGGCCTGTTTGCGGGTTCGCTCGAATCGGGGCGCAGTCTGGTCAGGTTATTTTCACGTTGCTTCAGACACACGTATCATACAAGCGCTGCGGGCGCGCGGAGCAAGTGAGGGAATGAACCTGTTCGGATCACTTTATGCGGGCGTACTGCGCTGGCTGAGCCACAGGCAGGTTCCCGGCTATCTTGCGAGTGTCAGTTTTGCCGGTCCTTGCCGCCGTCATGCTGTTACCCATGGTATTGGCTGAACCTGAAATAAACCAGGACCTTACGGGCCATCACGGGATTTGCTTCTGGTGACGAAGATCACGCCGACGACGATCAGCAGGATGCCGATGGTTTTACCCGGCGAAACAGTTTCGTTGAGCTGGGGTAACACCACCGCGCCGAGGTAGACCAGAATATAGCTGGTGCTCAGCATCGGGTAGGCGAAGCTGAGTTCATAATTTGCCAGGGCCATCATCCACAACAGCAGGGATATTCCATATGCCGCGAGTCCCAGAATAATCAGACCGAGCCCAATCCCGGAATTAGCCAGGATTGTGTTCAGTTCTGCTGGCAGGTTATTGATACCGAGTTTGATCAGCAGCTGGGCGCTGCTTCCCAGTATAATACTGGCGAGAATCAGCATAATTCCCTGCCTTGAAGCGGGTGAAGTGGGCAGGTCAGCCAAGGGACAGGACCCCTATGCCGAAGACGATTAGCACGACGCCAAACCATCGGCCACGGCTCACATGCTCCCCCAGCCAGAAACGCGAGGCGAGCAGTACCAGGACATAACCCAGCCCCAGATAGGGGTAAGCCTGGCTCACCTCCATGCGGTATAACACTGCCAGCCAGAAGCACATGCCCGCTCCCAGGCAAAGGGCCGCCCACCAGGCTTCAGGCTGACGAACCAGGCCGGCCACCAGTCCACGCTGTGCAGAAACGTGGCTGGCCTTGTCGGCGGCTATTTTCTGCAATAGCTGTCCGCCAGTGATCAGTAACAGGGTGATAGCGATTAACAGGCCGTTCATTACTTGATCAGGAATAAACTGAAGGAACCGAAGCTGCGCCGCAGTGCGTCAGCTGGAATCAGCCCGGGGATACCCTCTGGACAGTGATAATGGCAAAACAGGGCAATCGGCGGACGTGGTTTCTGCTGGATTCGGCGTTCCAGCATCGACGCGCTCAATAGTCGATGTGCCGAATCCGGGTAGCCGAGACCGTAACCGACCTCATTCATTTTCAGCAGGTAAACATCCTGGCGTCCGAGGTACCAGTTCAAAGAGCGGAACATGGAGCCGTCGCTGACGATCTGGGTATCCGCGTCAATGAGCGGCGCGATTTCGAGCAGGAACTGCCCCGGCGATTTGGCTTCGGTTACCTTTGCCGGCAGCGAAACGGTGCTGAGCGCCAGTGCCGGGAGCAGCAGCATGGACTGCAGCGCCAGGCGGATGCGCCAGTCCCGGCGGCGTAAACTGAACCCGCCGGCGACAACAGCGAGCGCAATAGAAAGCAGCAGGATGACCAGCTGTGGCGTTTCGTCGGTCCGGTAAACGGCCCTGGATTCGTCTGTCAACTGGAAATAGGCCATCGCGACCAGCAGTGTGGACATCACCAGCAAGTTAAACGCGACACCCCATTTGAACAGGCGCTGCGAGCGGGAATCCTGGAAGTACCGGTACAGGCCGTTGGCAAGCAAAATCGCCAGCGGCGGTAAACAGGGCAATATATAGGTTGCCAGTTTGCCGCTGGAGCTCGAGAAAAACACAAACGGCAGCACTAGCCACAACCACAGCAGGCGATTGAGCGCCTGGTTGGCCGGATTGATCGATTTGAAATACCCGGTCAGGGCCGCGGGCAACAGGCTGAGCCAGGGGAATGTCAGCAACGGCAGGTACATTAAAAAATAATAAAACGGTTCCTGGTGTTGTGCATTGTCGGCGCTGAAACGCTTTATGTGTTCGATCCAGAAAAAATAGTGCCAGAAATCCGCTTCGCGTCGGTGTATCAGCAAGGCCCAGGGCAAGACAATGATGGTCGCCACCAGCACTACGCCCCATCCCCTGATAAACAGGGCGCGCCATTGCCGTTGCCACAGCAGCCAGGGCAGCAACACGATGACCGGCACCGCAAACGCCAGGAAGCCTTTTACCAGGAAGGCGCAGCCCAGCGAAATTCCGCAGGCGAGCCAGTAAAGCCGGGCCCTGCCGGGTTGGTCTTCCATGGCGGCGGCTGCGTAGCTCATGATTCCGGCGCTGAGTAGCAGGGTCAACAGGCTGTCGAGCACGGCGTGGGTACCGATCAGGTATACGCCAAGGCAAGTTAAATAGATAAGTGCCGCCAACGCCGCGGACTGTCGATTGCGAAAAAATCGCAGGCTGAAAAAATACAGCAGTAACGCGGTGCCACCCACCGCCAGAGCGGTTACCAGTCTGACCGCAAAATTACTCTGTCCCAGCAACGCGATCGATACCGCGTTCAGCCAGTAACCCAGCGGAGGTTTTTCGAAATAACGCAGTCCGTTTAATCTCGGCGTTACCCAGTCGCCGCTGATCAGCATTTCATAAGGTATTTCGGCGTAGCGGGTTTCGTCTGGCAGGGAGAGCGGTCGCAGGTCGAGCGGTAACAGGTACACCAGCAAAAATAACAGTACCAGCCCGACGCTCATCCGCCCGTCGCCGTGCGAGTTGGAAAACAGGCGCGCGATCATGCCAGTGCGGATTCGTGCGTTACCCGGTCGCCTTGCCAGCACACGGTGCCTTCCCTTCCCGGCAGGGGTTTCGATTCAATCGTGCAACGTGGCAGTAGCGCCCGGTTGTCAGGTAGCAGTTGCGCGAGCGGGGAAAAGGACAGGTTGCGCTGGCGCGCCAGCTCGAAGAAATTCTCGGCCAGGTTTCGGCGCGAGACGCCCTCGACCTCGGCGTGAATCGTCAGGACATTCAGTCTGTCGGGTTTTATCAATGACAACAGGTGCTCGTTGTAGTTGCCGTCATTGATGCCGTCGCTGCCGATGATTTCGTCATATGTGGGCAGGGTGACCGGGATTTGCGGGGTGTCGAGCTGGTGATGGTTAACCACCGGGACGAATATCGCATCGCCGCGACAGTCACTGTTGTACCGGTAGTCATACTCGTTTTTTTCCAGCAACACGTTATCGGTACATTTCCAACCGGCCGCCGCGGAACAGGTGACGGGATGGTTCAGTATGCGCGTGAGTTCAGTCATGCCGAGGTCCAGTTGCCTGGCAATGCCGCCGCGCTCCAGGTGATCGATACTGATTTGCCAGTAGTGATGATCCCAGGCATGCAGACCGATTTCATGCCCGGCCCTGGCTGCTTCCCGGATCACGCCCTCGGCGACTCTGCCGATTTTCCGACCCGGCCAGAAAGTGCCCTGGAACAGAATCGACCAACCGTAGAGACCGGGCGCGTTCGAGCGAATCATTTTCAGTAAAAACGCCGGTTTCAGCAGGCGTCGCAAGTGCCGGCCCATGTTATCCGGGCCAACGCTGAAAAATATGCTGGCGTGTACGCCATGCCTTGCGAACAGGTCCAACAGGAAGGGGATACCCTCCCGCGTACCGTTCAAGGTATCAACGTCTACCCGCAGGCCGACCGAAATTGCTGGCTCGTTCAAACTCGTCATACCGGTACCTACAGACCATGTTCCGCGACATATTCGCGCAGGAAAAAGTCAAGGGTTTCACCGATCGAGCTATCCAGCATGATTTGCGGATGCCAGTCCAGCAGGGTCCTGGCGTTTTCAATGCTGGGTTTGCGATACTGGACATCCTGGTAGCCGTCGCCGTAGTAGGCATGACTTTCGGTTTTGTGCATGCCGACCAGTGGTGGAAAATGATCGCGCGTGGGGTGCGCCTCGAATTCGCGGACCAGCATTTCAGCCATTTCGCGGATACTGGCCTCGTTGTCGGGATTGCCGATATTGATAATCTGGCCGTCACAGACACCGTTTGCGTCCTCGATAATCCGGAAAAGGCATTCGACGCCTTCGGATACGTCGGTGAAACAGCGCCGTTGTTCGCCGCCGTCGATCAGCTGTATCGGCGTTCCCTCCACCAGGTTCAGGATCAACTGGGTGATGGCGCGGGAACTGCCGATACGCGCAGAGTTGAGCGAATCCAGCCTGGGACCGATCCAGTTGAAGGGGCGGAACAGGGTAAACCGCAGCCCTTCCTTCTGGCCATAGGCCCATATGACACGGTCGAGCAGCTGCTTGCTGGCCGAGTATATCCAGCGTTGCTTGTTGATGGGTCCGAGCACCAGGTTGGATTTGTCTTCGTCGAAAACGGCGTCCTGGCACATACCGTAGACTTCCGACGTCGACGGGAAAATAATGCGTTTTCCGTATTTCACACAATAGCGGACGATGCGCAGGTTTTCTTCGAAGTCGAGTTCGAAAACCTTGAGCGGGTTGCGGGTGTATTCGATTGGCGTCGCGATGGCGATCAAGGGCAGGATCACGTCGCATTTTTTCACGTGAAATTCGATCCACTCGCGGTGTATCGAAATATCGCCTTCATGGAAATAGAAATCCGGATCGTCCATGAATCGCGAAATGGCATTGTTGTTCAAATCCATTCCATGAATTTCGTAGCGGCCGTCTTTTAACAGGCGCTCGGTCAGTGCATTACCGATGAAACCGTTTACGCCGAGGATCAAAATTCGCTTTTTACGGGTCGCCCCGGGAAGTTGCGAGAGGCTGTTGTTGAACAGCATCCCCACCACCAGGTTCAGTTGTGCGGCTAGCTGGGCACCGGATAGATAGAGGCCGCCTTCGCTCTGTCCAAAGCGTATTTCGAGCGCGCCTGCGCCGCAGGCAACCTGCAACGGATCGGTCGCCAGAATCGTGCCGGGACGGGCAGAGGTATCGCTCGAGTCTACCGCTTTTGCCGACCAGACCAATACCTTGCTTTGCGCCCGGAAGGTAAAGGCGCCGGGGTAGGGTCGCGTTACCGCGCGCACCAGGTTGTAAATCTCGCGGTTTGATTTATTCCAGTCGATGATGCCGTCAGCGGCCGTCCTGCCGCCATAATAGCTGGCCTGGCTATCGTCCTGGGGCGTACCGACGGCCTTGCCGGCGAGGATATCCGGCAGGCATTTATCCAGCAGCTGCTCGGCTGCGGCCACGGCTTTGCGGTTCAGGTCGAGCGCCGTGTCGGTTTCCAGGATCGGTATTTTGTGCTGACCGATAATATCGCCGCTGTCGGGGGCTGCCGTCATTCTATGCAGGCTCAGGCCGGTTTCGGTTTCGCCGT